>NZ_JACADQ010000367.1 GCF_016106015.1 Neoroseomonas rubea | reverse complement strand
GCGCGGCGTGGTCGCGAGCAGCGTCCGCCAGCGCCGGTCCCGCGCGATGGGCCGCGCCACCGCCGCGAGGGTGCCGGCATAGAAGCGCAGCGCCGCGCGGTCACCGATGCCGCGCGCGAGGCGGCGCTTCACGGTGCCCAGGCGCGGCGCCCGGGCGAACAGGATCACGGTCGGTCTGATCATCGCCAGCCAGCCAAGCGCATCAGCGGCGACGGGCATAGAGCCGCGCGATGCGCGCCGGTGAAACGCCAAGGAACCATAGCGCCAGGCAGCCGAGGTTGCGCGCCGAGCGCCCCCACCATCCGTCCCGCCGCCAGCGCTCGGCCGAGGTGACGAAGGGAATGTCGAGGCCGACCAGCCGGGCGCGGCCGAGCCGGCGCACCAGGTCGACATCCTCCATGATCGGCAGCGGGCGGATGCCGCCGATCGCGACCAGAAGGTCACGGCGGACCAGCAGGCCCTGGTCGCCATAGGGCAGGGCCAGAAGGCGGCAGCGCCAGGCGACCGCACCTTCCAGCCGGCGCGCCTGGGGCGCGGGATCGTCGAGGGCGAAGCGGAAATAGGCGGCGCGGCCGGCATTGGCTGGATCGGCCATGAATGCCGCGACAGCCGCCTGCCACCCCTGCCCCGGCCGCGTATCCGCGTGCATGAGGAGGAGCCAGGGCGTTGTTGCCACGGCGGCGCCGGCCGCCAACTGGCTCCCGCGTCCGCGGGGGGCGAGGACGATGCGCGCGCCAGCGGCCCCGGCGATGGCGCGGGTGGGATCGGTGCTGCCGCCATCGGCGAGGATGACCTCCGCCGCCGCGCCGGACAGCGCCGTAAGCGTCGCGGCCAGGTGCGGCGCGGCGTTCAGGGCCGGAATGATGATGGACAATTCATGGTTTGTTCCCATCGACCCACCCCATTCGTAAAAATCGCATTAACCACTCGTTCCCTTCTTGTTCTTGACTCTCCAGGCGGGCCTGGCCAGGATACGAGAGAACAAAGCAAGAACTCCGAGAGGGATCCTTGCCATGCCCGATGGTACCGCCTTCCTCGACACGCCCGGCGCCGAGCCTCCCCTGCCCCTTCCCCCGGCGGCCCGGAAGGGCCGCGGCGCCGGGCTCAACCCACCCAACCGCTTCGAACGCAGCGCACGGGAAGCCTTCGACGATGGCTGGGGGACGCTCGAGGCCGCATTTGCCGACCTGCCGCCGCTGCCCACGACCCTGACCAAGGATCACGCGAAGTCGGCGCTCGCCTGGAACGAGAGCCCGGATATCGGATTCGACCGCGCCGTGAACCCCTATCGCGGCTGCGAGCATGGCTGCGTCTATTGCTACGCCCGCCCGTCCCACGCCTATCTGGGGCTGTCCCCGGGCCTCGATTTCGAGACGCGGCTGCTGTTCAAGCCGGACGTGGCGGTGCTGCTCGAGAAGGAGCTGCGCCGCCCGGGCTATATCGCCAAGCCGATCGCGCTGGGGTCCAACACCGACCCCTACCAGCCCGTCGAGCGCACCCTGCAGCTGACGCGCGCGGTGCTGGAGGTGCTGGACCGCTTCGACCACCCGGTCACGATCGTGACCAAGTCCGCCGGCGTGCTGCGGGACATCGACATCCTGCGGCGGATGGCCGAGCGGAACCTGGTGCGGGTCTGCCTGTCGGTGACCACGCTCGATCCGCGCCTCGCCCGCATCATGGAACCGCGCGCCGCATCCCCCGAGCGGCGCCTGGCCGCGATCCGGAATTTGTCCGAAACCGGCATTCCGGCCGCCGTGCTGGCCGCGCCGATGATCCCGGGGGTGAACGACGCGGAGCTGGAGACGATCCTCGAGCGTGCCGCGGCCGCCGGGGCGACCAGCGCCGGCTATGTGCTGCTGCGCCTGCCGCTCGAGATCAAGCAGCTGTTCGAGGACTGGCTCGCCCGCCACATGCCCGACCGCGCGGCGCGCGTCCTTTCCCTGATCCGGCAGACCCGCGGCGGCGCGCTGTACGACAGCCGCTTCGGCGTGCGGCAGAAGGGCACCGGCGCCTATGCCGACCTGCTGGCACAGCGCTTCGCGGTCGCGGCACGGCGGCTCGGGCTCGAACGGCGCGGCGGCGGGACGGGGGCGCTCGACTGTTCCCACTTCCGGGTGCCGGAGGCCGTGGGCGGGGCGACGCAGCTGGCGCTGTTCTAGGGTGGCGTCCGGTGGCCCCGACACGGTACGGGCCGCTGCCCGGCACGCCACGCGCCGGGCGCCCGTCACGCCGCCGTCAGGTGTTCCTTCAGCCGCGGCATCAGCTCGACCAGGTTGCAGGGCCGGTGCCGGCTGTCGAGCTGCCACTTCAGGATGTCGTCCCAGGCATCCTTGCAGGCGCCGGTCGAGCCCGGCAGCGCGAACAGGTAGGTGCCGTCCGCCACGCCGCCCAGCGCGCGGGACTGCATCGTCGAGGTGCCGATCTTCTGGTAGCTCAGCATGCGGAACAGTTCGCCGAAGCCCTCGATCTCCTTCTCGAGCACGCGTTTGAACGCCTCGGGCGTCACGTCGCGGCCGGTGATGCCGGTGCCCCCCGTGGTGATGACGCAGTCGACCGCCGGGTCGGCGATCCAGCGGCGCAGCAGCACCTCGATGGCGTCCGCCTCGTCGCGCACGATCTCGCGGGCGACGCAGCGGTGGCCGCCGGCCTCGATGCGTTCCTGCAGCGTCTGGCCGGAGCGGTCGGTGGACAGGTCGCGCGTGTCGCTCACGGTGAGGACCGCGATGTTCACCGGCAGAAATGGCAGCTTGTCATCGATCGGCATGGTGGCCCTCCGAGGCCCCGCAGAATGGGTCCGGGGGCATGGCGTCGCAAGGTCGCGCGCGGCCTATGCCTCCCGCGTCAGCAGCAGCGCGCCGGACGGATGCATCGCGGCGCGCCAGCCCGGCGCGACGAGGGTCGTCGCGTCCAGCTGCGTGACGATGGCCGGCCCGGCGAAGCCGGCACCCGCACCAAGGCGCGCGCGGTCATAGACCGGCGCATCGACAAGCCGGCCGTCGATCAGGATGCCCTGCCGTCCGACCTCGGCCCCCGCGGCGCCGCCGCGTTCCGCTTCGGCCGGCGCGGGCGCGGGCAGCACGCCGGTCGCCTCGACGCGCAGCGTCACGATCTCCATCCCGACGCCCGGCAGGTCGAAGCCGTACAGGCCGCGATGGGCGGCGGCGAAGGCGGGGCCGAGCGCCGGCAGATCCGCCGGCTCCCGCCACGGCACGGGGATCTCGTGGCCCTGTTCCTCGTAGCGCATCAGCGCGACGCGGCGGATGCGGCGGTCGTCCGGCGCGACCTCCTCCTGCGCGAACCACTCCGCCGCCTCGGCCTCCAGCGCCGTGAACACGGCGTGCAGCCGCGCGGCATCGGCACGCGCGAGGGGTTCGGCGACGCTGCGGGTGAACTCGGCCTTGAGGTCGGCCGCGAGCAGACCCTGCGCGCAGAGCACCCCCGGCGCGGGCGGCACCAGCACGCGCGTGATGCCGAGCAGGTCGGCAAGCGCGCAGCCATGCAGCGGCCCTGCGCCGCCGAAGGGCACGAGGGTGAAGTCGCGCGGATCATGCCCGCGTTCCACCGAGACGACGCGGATCGCGCCGACCATGTTGTTGTCGGCAATGGCGAGGATGCCCCGTGCCGCCGCTTCCAGCCCCAGCCCGAGCGGTTCGGCCACGCGCCGCACCGCCGCCTCGGCGAGCGACCGGTCGAGTGCCATCCGCCCGCCGAGCAGCGCCGCCGGCAGGTGGCCGAGCGCCATGTGCGCATCCGTCACCGTCGCCTCGGTGCCACCGCGCCCATAGCAGGCGGGGCCCGGATCCGCGCCGGCGCTCTGCGGCCCCACGGTCAGCGCGCCGTCGGCGCCGAGCCGCGCGAGCGAGCCGCCGCCCGCGCCGATCGTGACCATGTCCACCATGGGCAGGGCGAGCGGCCAGGGGCCGACGCGCCCGGACTGGGTCAGGCCGATCTCGCCCTTGGCGATCAGGCAGATATCCGCGCTGGTGCCGCCGATATCGACGGTGATGATGTCCCCGATGCCGGCCGCCGCCGCGACGGTGCGCGCGCCGACGACGCCGGCCGCGGGACCCGACAGCGCCGTCTGCGCCGGGGCGCGGCGGATCGAAGCCGC
>NZ_JACADQ010000366.1 GCF_016106015.1 Neoroseomonas rubea | reverse complement strand
GGCCTCGGCGCAGCCGGCGCTGCGCCTCGCCGCGCGGGCGCTCGGCCGGCGCCTGGCCGGAGCGCCGGTCGAGGTCCGGTCGCATCCGGCCCCTCATGCCTATCCGGCCGGGCCGACAGGCGCGCGCCCCGGCGCATCGCGGACCGAGATCGTCGCCGCGCCGGGTCTGCGCCCCGAGACACGTGCCGCCTTCGAGGCCCAGGCCGAGCGCTTCGAGGCGACGCTTGGCGCGCGGCGCCCGCCGCCCGAGGTGCGCGCCTTCCACGACGTCTTCGTCAACGGGCTCGGCCAGGTTTGGCAGGAGGGTGGCCAACTGCTCCGCGGCGGCGAGCAGGCCTTCCCCGAAGCGTCGCGCGCCGCGATGGGATCCGCGCCGAGGATCGAGGAGGCCGTGTTCGCGGTCGAGCGGTTCAACAACATCTTCCACTGGACCGCGGATGTGCTCCCGAGCATCGGCTGGCGCTTCGCCGGCGGCGTTCCGGACCTGCCGGTCCTCCTGCGCGCCGATGCGGCGCCGTTCAAGACGGAGAGCCTCGCCATCCTGGCCGGCCGCACGGCGCCCGCGGTCCTGGTGGGGGACGCGGTCCGCGTGCGCCGGCTCTACTTCGGTGCCTTCGGCGCCGGCACCATATCGCCCGAAGGGCCGCACCGCGCCCTGATCGAGGCCGTGGCCGCCGCCGCCGCCGCCGCGCCTGACCCGGCCGACGGGCTGGCGGAGCGGCTCTACATCTCCCGCCGCGACGCGGCCAAGCGCGCCATGGGCAACGAGGCGGCGCTCGAGACCGCGCTCGCCGCGCGCGGCTTCGGCATCCGCCGATTTTCCGGCCGCGGCTTCGTGGAGCAGGTGCGGCTGATCCGCGGCGCGCGCGCGATCGTCGCGCCGCATGGCGCGGCGTTGGGCCTGCTGCTCTTCGCGCGGCCCGGCACGGCGGTGTTCGAGATCGTGCCCGCTGCGGCGAACGCGGTCGGGCTGCGCTGCTGCATGGCGCGGCTGTCGCGTCTCGTCGCGCTGCGCCACCGCATGTGGCTCGAGCCGGTGAACCCGATCACCGGCGCCTGGGCGGCGAGCCTCGACCCGCTGCTCGGCGAGCTCGACGCCTGGCTGGAGGATCTCAGGTGAGGTGCGGCAGCGCCAGGTAGTCCTGGCTCTGCATCTCGATCAGCCGGGACGCGGTGCGCTCGAACATCGCGGCGTTCTCGCCGCGCTCGTACAGCCGGTCGGGATGGTCCTCCGCGCTCGCCAGCAGCTTGCAGCGATGCTCGTACAGCGTGTCGATCAGCGTGATGAACCGCCGCGCGCGGTCAAAGTTCTCGGGGCCCAGCCGCGGGATGCCGTCGAGCACGACGGTGTGGAAATGCGTCGCGACGGCGAGGTAGTCGGCCGGGCCGAGCGGCCGCCCGCAGATCTCGTCGAAGGCGAAGCGCGCCACGCCGCGGGCGGCCTGCGGCACCGCGACCGACCGGCCGAGCAGCGTGAGCTGCATCGGCGCTGCCGGCGCCTCGCCCGTCAGTTCCGCGAAGGCGGCATCGAGCGCGCGTTCCGCCCGCCCGTCCGGCGGCACGTGCCAGGTGGGCAGGCCTCGGATCCGCTCGCGCCGATAGTCGCGCGCCGAATCGAGCACCAGCACCTCGATCCGCTTCTTGATCAGGGCGATGAAGGGCAGGAAGGCGTCGCGCCCCGGCTTGCCCTTGAACAGGTCGTCCGGCGCGGTGTTCGACGTCGCGACGACCACCACGCCGCGGGCGAACAGCGCCTCGAACAGCCGGCCGAGGATCATCGCATCGGTGATGTCGTGGACCTGGAATTCGTCGAAGCAGAGCAGCGCTGCCTCGGCGACGATGGAATCGGCCAGCGGCGGGATCGGGTCGTGGTCATGGACGTCGCGCGGCGCCGGCGCATCGGCGTCGCGCATCTTCCAGGCATGGATGCGCCGGTGCGCCTGCTGCATGAACTGGTGGAAATGCAGGCGCTTCTTGCGCGGCACGTCGGCCGATTCGAAGAACAGGTCCATCAGCATGGACTTGCCGCGCCCGACCTCGCCGACGAGGTACAGGCCGACCGGCGCGCCCTCCGGCGCTTCCTCGACCGGCTTGCGGCGGAAGAAGCGGGACAGGAAGCCGCGGCTTTCGGGCGGTTCGGTGCGGGGGTCGTAGCCGCGGGTGCGGCGCCAGAGGTCCTGCAGCTTCTCGGCCGCGAGTTCCTGCGCCGGGTCGGCGGCGATCAGCCCCGCCGCGATGCGGGCGCGCAGCGCGGGCAGGGGGCCTTCGTTTCGGGCGGCGGCGGACGCGCCGGGGGATGCGGCCGGCATGGCGTCCGGGGGCGGTGTCATGGCGCGGCAGCGTTAGCCCTTGGGAGCCCAGGCGGCAACGGGGCCGCCCGGCGGCGCGGTCAGTCCCGCTGGGCGAGGTAGTGCGCGAGAGCCGCGATGTCGGCATCCGAAAGGCCCATCACCGCGCCGTTCATCTGCGAATCGACGCCGACACGCTGGCCGTCGCGGTACTCGCGCATGGTGCGGGCGAGGAACTCCTCCCGCTGCGCGGCCAGGCGCGGCACCTGTTCCCGCCCGGCATAGGAGGGCAGGTGGCAGACGGCGCAGTTGCGCGGGCCCGCGATCGCCTGCCCGGCGGCGAACAGGGCGGCGTCGCGCGGTCCCCGGTCGTTCGGCGGGCCGGGCGGCAGGCTCGCGAACCAGGCGGCGATGTCCTCGATATCCTTGTCCGGCACGCCCTCGGCGAAGGCGAGCATCGCCGGCACCTGGCGGATGCCCTCGCGGAACAGGATCATCTGCACCGTGATGAAGCTCGCCGGCTGCCCGGCGAGGGAAGGGATGTCCGGCAGACTGCTCCGCCCATCCGCGCCGTGGCAGTTGACGCAGCGATGGGCGGCGATATCGGCACCGCGCGCGGCATCCTGCGCCGACGCGGCGGGGGCCGTGGCGGCGGCGATCAGCGCCGCCGCCACGATCGAAGCGATCCTCACCGGCTGTAGGTGATGCGGTAGATCGCGCCCATCTGCTCACCGGACACGAGCAGCGAACCGTCGCGCATCACATGCACGTCGACCGGCCGGTCGGCGAAGCGCTGGTTGGCGTCGTCGCGGAAGCCGGTCAGGAACTCCTCGATCCGCATCACATTGCCCTGCGGGTCGAGATGCGCGACCACCACGTCGTAGCCGGTCAGGCGTTCGCGGTTCCAGGAGCCGCGCCGGGCGATGAAGATCTGGTTGCGATACTGCTCGGGGAACATGGTCCCCGTGTAGAAGCGCATGCCGACGACGGCCGTGTGCGGGCCGAGAAGCGCCGCGGGCTGCACGAACTCGCTGCATTGGCGGCCGGCATTGAACTGCGGGTCGGCCGCGCCGCCCGAGCAGAACGGGAAGCCGTGGTCTTCGCCGCTGCGGCGGATCCGGTGCAGCGTGTCCTGCGGCCAGTCATTGCCCGCCCAGTCGCGGCCATGGTTGGTCGCCCAGAGCTCCCGCGTGACCGGGTGGTGCGCCATGCCGACGCTGTTGCGGATGCCGCGGGCTTCGAGCCGCCTGCCGCTGCCGTCGGGATTGAAGGAGACGAGCGTGGCGAACACATCGCGGTCGGTGTTGCACACGTTGCAGTTGACGCCGATGTTCGTATAGATCCGGCCATCCGGCCCGAGCGTCGCGAACTTCCAGTGATGGTTGCCGCCGTGGTCCTGCTCGGTGGGCAGCCCGAAGGCGGCAGTCAGGTCCACCGGCGCGGGCACGTTGTCGAGGTTCGCCTCGATGTTGTCGTAGCGCAGCACCCGGTTGACCGCGAGCACGTAAAGGCTGCTGCCGATCATCACGAGGCCGTTCGGCTGCGGCAGGCCCTGCGCGATGGTGCGCGTGCGCGTCGTGCCGTCCGGGTTGCGGCTGATGGCGTAGACGCGGCCGATCGCGCGCGTGCCGGCGAAGATCGTGCCGTTCGGGCCTTCGGCCATCATGCGCGCGCCGGGGATGCCGTGCGCGTAGACCTCGGCGCGGAAGCCCGGCGGCAGGCGGATGGAACCGACCGGCACCTGGTCGAGCGGCGTCACGGTCAGGCGCGGGGCGTGCGGCGCGAGGGTCGAGCCCTCCGGCCGGCCGACCGCCCAGCCGGGAACGGCGGGCGCCGGCGCGGGGGCCG
>NZ_JACADQ010000365.1 GCF_016106015.1 Neoroseomonas rubea | reverse complement strand
CGCGCCTGCTGGCGGCCGAGAGCGGCCAGCGCGCGGCGGAGGAACGGCCTGCGCCGCGCGATGCCCGCGACGCCGCGCTCGCCGCGTTGCGCGCGCGGCTGCTGGCGGACACGACGCTGCCGCTCGCCGAAGCGGCGACCCAGGCGGTGTTCGGCGAAGGCTCCGTCGATGCGCCGCTGATGCTGGTAGGCGAGCAACCGGGCGACGAGGAAGACCTCGCCGGCCGCCCCTTCGTCGGCCCCGCCGGCAGGCTGCTGGATGCCGCGCTGGCCGAGGCGCGGATCGACCGCGCGCGGCTGTACGTCACGAACGCGGTCAAGCACTTCAAGTATGCCCCGCAGGGGCGCCGGCGCCTGCACCAGCGCCCGGACACCAGCGACATCGCGCACTATCGCCCCTTCTTGCTCGAGGAGATCGCGCTGGTGCGCCCGCGCCTCGTGCTCGCCATGGGCGTCACCGCAGGCCAGGCGCTGACGGGCGATGCGCGCGTGACGCTGTCGGGCCTGCGGGGTGCGACGCACAACCTGCGCTGCGGCACGCCGATGCGCGCGACGGTGCACCCCGCCTATCTGCTGCGGCTGCCCGAGGGCGAGGGCCAGCGGCGCGAAAGGGCGATGTTCGTCGAGGATCTCTGTGACGCGGCGGCTTATGCCGGCATCAGCACGTCCGGCCGATGAGACGGCGCCTGATCGTCATCGCACGTCGCCACGGGCATGGTGAGGATCGAGCATGGTTGCCAGGGCAGCGCAACGACGGCGCGGCTGTCTCCGCACGTCGCCCTGCCGTTCACGCGCGATGGACGCTCACGCCCTCCTTCATCGTCTCGGTGATCTTCAGTTCCGCCAGGCGCTCCGGTTCGACCGCCATCGGGTTATCCGACAGCATGACGAAATCCGCGAGCTTGCCGGCTTCGATCGAGCCCTTCGACGCTTCCTCGAAATGCTGGTGGGCTGCCCAGATGGTCATCGCCTTCAACGCGATGGGCACCGGCACGCGGTGGCGCGGGCCGATGATGTCGCCGCTGCGCGACCGCCGCGTCACCGTGGCACTCAGCACGCGCATCGAATCGGGCCTGGCCACCGGCGCGTCGTGATGCGAGGTGAACATCATGCCCCGGCTCATGAGCCAGCCGGTCGGCGAGATGTTCTCCGCACGCTCCGGCCCCAGCACGGAGTCGCGGTGCCAGTCGCCCCAATAGAAGGTGTGCATCGGAAACAGCGCGGGGAAGATGCCGAGCTCCCGCAGCGCGTCCACCTGGTCCTCGCGCAGCGTGTGGCCGTGGATCAGCACCGGCCGGCGGTCGCCCGGCCCGTGCCGCCGAGTCGCCTCCCGCGCCGCGGCGATCATCAGGTCGATCGCCGCATCGCCGCCGGCATGCGCCAGGATCTGCCAGCCGCGCTCGTAGCAGCGCGAGAAGGCCTCGATCGTGGCGTCGGTCGGCGCGGTCTGCAGCCCGCGATAGTCCGGCGGCAGCCCCGCGGGGATGACGTGGTAGGGGCGCGAGAGCCAGGCCGTCTTGCCCTGCGGCGAGCCGTCGAGCGAGATCTTCGCGCCGCCGATCCGCAGCCGGTTGCGATACGCCCGCCGGTGCAGCGCCCCGCCCAGCTGGTCGCCGGCGCCGAGGATGTCGGGATAGGCGACCACGTCCACCGCGAGCAGGCCGCGCTCGGCCGCCTTGGCGAGATTCGCCATGGTCGGGCCCATGGCGCGGCCCTCCTGGCAGGTGGTGTAGCCGAAGGAGGCGTAGAACTCCGACCCCGCGCGGATCATCGACAGCCACGCCGCCTCGTCGAGGGCGCCGAGCAGCGGTCCGGCCGCGGCGATCATCGCGTTCTCCTCCATCACGCCGTTCGGCTCGCGCGATCCCTCCCGGCGACGGAACACGCCGCCGGTCGGATCGGGCGTCGCGGCGCCGATGCCGGCCTTCTCGAGCGCCTTCGAATTCGCCGCGGCGAGGTGGGAGGAGGTGTGGATGATCAACACCGGAACCTCGGTCGAGACCTGGTCCAGTTCGTCGCGCGTCGGGTGGCGCTGCTCCTTCAGCTGGCTGTCGTCGTAGCCGAAGCCGAAGATCAGCCCGTAGCGCCGCACCGCGGCCTCGTTGCGCTGCGCCCATTCGCGCAGGATGCGGATCAGCGCGGCGATGTCGTTGCCTTCGCCATCGGGCGCGGCCAGCAGGTTGGCGCCGACCGCCTGCAGCCCGACCATCACGACATGGCCGTGCGGGTCAACGAAGCCGGGCAGCATCGTCCGCCCGCCGAGGTCCAGCATCCGCGTACCGGGGCCGCGCGTCGCCTCGACCTGCGCGCGCGACCCGACCGCCAGGATGCGGCCGCCGCGGATCGCCACCGCCTCGGCCGTCGGCATCGCATCGTTCATCGTCAGGATCGGGCCGCCGAAATGAATCGCCTCCGCCTCGCCCGTCGCCGGTCCGGGCGTCTGCGCGGCGGCGCAGCGGAACAGGCCGGGCCCGAGTGCAGCACCCGCCACGCCGGCCGTGAGGCGACCCATGCCGCCGAGCACGCCGCGTCGGCCCAGTGGCGCGCCAGCCCGCACCTGCGACAGGGAGGCCCCGAACGGGCTGCAGGCGATGCACATGCTTGACGTTCCTCTCGGTCGATCATCCCGGCACAAGATTTGTTGCGTTCAAAGTGCCCGGGTCGCGCGGGGGGGGAAGCCTGCGCGCAAAACGCGGCGCATCGACGAGGTTGCCATCGCGGCGCCGCAGGCGGGCTCAGCCGGGCTCCGGTGATCGGCCCGCTTCAGCCGGCGCGCTGCCGCTGGCCTGCGGCACGATCCGATGAGGCTGGATCCGCATGGTCAGCCTTCATGCATCGGGACCGGTCCTGCCTCAGCCGAGCAGCCGCCCGATCACCCGCGCCGTGTAGTCCACCACCGGGATCACCCGGCCGTAGTTGATCCGCGTCGGCCCGATCACGCCGATCGCACCCACGATCCGCTCCTGCCCGTTGCGGAAGGGGGCCACCACCATCGACAGCCCCGCGCTGTCGAACAGCCCGCTCTCGGCGCCGATGAAGATCTGCACGCCTTCGCCGCGCTGCGCGAGGTCGAGCAGGCGCAGCATCGTCTCCTGCTGCTCCAGCCGCTCGAACAGCCGCTTGATCTCGCTGACACGCGCCGCCTGGTCGATCGTCTCCAGCAGCCGCGCCTGGCCGCGCACGATCAGCGACCCGCCCTGCCCGCCCGACCAGGTGGCGAGCCCCGCCTCGATCACCTGCTGCGTCAGCGCATCGAGCGCGGTGCGGTTGGCCGCGACCTCCCCGGCGATGACGCCGCGCGCTTCGTCGAGCGTCCGGCCCGCGAGCCGCGCGTTCAGGTAGTTCGACGCATGCTGCAGGGCTGAGGGCGGCAGCCCGGGCGGCACCTCGATGACACGATTCTCCACCTGCCCGTCATCATGCACCAGCACGACCAGAGCGCGCCCTGGGCCGAGGGCCACGAACTCGATATGCCGCAGCGCCCCTTCGGATGTGGGCGCGACGACGAGCCCCGCCGCGCCGGCGAGGCCCGAGAGCATCTGCCCGGCCTCCCCCAGCGTTTCCTGCAGCGAGCGGCCCGAGGCGGCGCAGCGCGCTGAGATCGCGTCGCGCTCCTCCTCCCCCAGCGCGCCGAATTCGAGCAGCCCGTCCACGAACAGCCGCAGCCCGCGTTCGGTCGGCAGCCGGCCCGCCGAGGTATGCGGCGCATAGAGCAGCCCGGCATCCTCGAGGTCGGCCATGGCATTGCGGATGGTGGCCGGCGACAGGCCGAGCGGAAGCCGGCGCGAGAGCGTGCGGGAGCCGACCGGTTCCCCGGTCTCGACATAGGTCTCCACCAGCTCGCGAAGGATCAGCGCGCTGCGGGAATCAAGGCCCGCCAGGGTCGCCCCCGCCGGACCGGGAGGAAGGATTGGAGTCGTTCCCATCTCTCGGCATGTTGTCGGGTCGTCACGGGAGGCTAGGGAGCGCCTCGACCCGCGTCAACGCCCATCTCCCGCGGGATTCCGCGCGCGAAGCCCCCGCCGCGCGCGGGTGCCCGGGCCGCCGGGCGGGCGGTCAGAAGCGCCGGTCGAAGCGGTCCTCCCGCCGGTCGCGCACTTCGCGGCGGCGCTCGCGCCGGTCCTCCCGCCGGTCGCGCCA
>NZ_JACADQ010000364.1 GCF_016106015.1 Neoroseomonas rubea | reverse complement strand
CTGCAGGACGATGGCGCGCTGGTCGCCTGCGGGGCGGGCGCGCTGCGGCTGCTGCGGCTGCAGCGGCCCGGGCGCGCCGCGCTCGACGCCACCGAGTTCCTGCGCGGCTTCGCCCTGCCGCGCGGCGTCGTGCTGGGCTGATGCCCGCCTACGCGCTCCTCATCGAATATGACGGCGCGCCCTTCGTCGGCTGGCAGCGCCAGGGGCAGGGCCTGTCGGTCCAGCAGGTGCTGGAGGAAGCGGCGGCGCACCTGAATGGCGGGACCGAGCCGACGCTCGTCGCCGCGGGGCGCACCGATGCGGGTGTGCATGCCGAAGGCCAGGTGGCGCAGCTGGAGATCGCCGCCGCCCTGCCGCCGGAGCGCGTGCGGGAAGCCCTGAACTTCCACAGCCGCCCGCATCCGGTCTCGGTGCTGGCGGCCGCGCCGGCGCCGGAGGGCTGGTCGGCGCGCTTTTCCGCCATCGGCAGGGCCTATCGCTACCGCATCCTGAACCGCCGGGCGCGGCCAGCGCTCGACCTCGGCAGGGTCTGGCACGTGCAGCGGCGGCTCGATGCCGCGGCGATGCACGAGGCCGCGCAGATGCTGCTCGGCCAGCATGATTTCAGCGCCTTCCGCGCCGCCGCCTGCCAGGCGAAAAGCCCGCTGCGCACGCTCGACCGGCTGGATGTGGCGCGGCTGGGGGATGAGGTGGTGATCACCGCCGCGGCGCGCTCCTTCCTTCACCACCAGGTGCGCAACCTGGTGGGCACGCTGGTGGAAGTGGGCTGGGGCAGGCGCCCGCAATCCTGGCCGCGCAGCGTGCTCGATGGGCGCGACCGCGCGCTCGCGGGGCAGACCGCGCCGCCGGAAGGTCTCGTGCTGACCGGCGTGCGCTACGCGGACCCGCTCGACTGGGGCTGATCAGCCCAGCGCCGCCATCCGGATGACAAGGCCGGAGAGGAAGACGGCGATGCCGAAATCCAGCAGCACGAACGCGACGGCGCGCAGGCCCGAGACCATCAGCGCAGCGCGCGTCACAAACCATTGCAGCCAGAGCGCATAGGCCAGCCCCGCGAGCCCGAGCAGGTCCGCCACGACCCCGTTCAGGCCCAGCATGGCGGGCACCGTCAGCGCCGCAAGCACGACGTACTGCACCAGGTTCGACCAGTTCCAGGCGGCGATGAAGCGCGGCCAGAGCGCGCGGCGCCCCATCGCCTCGGCCATCGGCAGGGAGGCGACGGCGAAGCCCGCCCAGGCGCAGACATAGGCAAGGATATCCGCGATGAGGGCCCGCGCGGGATCCACCGCTGCCGCCGCACCCGGCCCGAAGGCGCGCAGCAGCAGGAACAGCGGCAGGCAGATCGCCGCCGCGCGGAAGGAGGCGCGGGCCTCGTCCATCGAGGGCGCGAAGGCCTGCACGCCTTCCGCCCGCCCGCGCGCGAGCATGAGCGACGCGGCGATGCCGCGCGCGACCGAGCCCGGCGGGGGCACGGAGCCGCTCAGCCGAGGATCTCCTCGATCACCGCGTGGTAGGTGGCGGCAAGGCGGCGGAGCTCGTCGACCGACGCGTGCTCGTTCACCTGGTGGAGCGTCGCGCCGACGGCGCCGAATTCGGCGACCGGGCAGTAGCGCGCGATGAAGCGCGCATCGGAGGTGCCGCCGCCCGTGTCGAGCGCCGGCGCCACACCCGTGCTGCGCAGGATGGCGCGGGACAGCGCATCGACGAAGGGCCCCGGGCGGGTGAGGAAGCTCTCCCCCGAGCATTCGGCGTCCATCTCATAGGCGCAGCCGGCGGCGCGCAGCGCGGCGTGCAGCCTTTCGGTCAGCGCGGCACTGGTGTGCAGGTCGTTGAAGCGGATGTTGAGCATCGCGCGCGCGACGGCGGGGATGACGTTGGACGCCGTGTTTCCCACGTCGAAGCCGGTCACCTGCAGCGTGGTGGGCGGGAAGAACTCGCTGCCATTGTCGAGCGGGGCGGCGAGCAGCGGGCCAAGAGCCGCGACCAGCCGATGGATCGGATTGTCCGCCAGCGCGGGATAGGCGCTGTGCCCCTGCTTGCCGCGCACCGCGATTCGCGCCGTCAGGCTGCCGCGGCGGCCGATCTTGATGGTGTCGCCCAGCGCGCGGCGGCTCGTCGGCTCGCCCACCAGCGCCATGTCCGGCACCTGGCCGTTCGCCTGCATCCATTCCAGCACCTTCGCGGTGCCGTCGACGGAGCGCGCTTCCTCATCCCCCGTGATGAGCAGGGAGATGGAGCCCGGATGGTTCGGATGTGCCGCGAGGTAATCCGCCATGCCGGCGACGAAGGCGGCGATGCCACCCTTCATGTCGCAGGCGCCCCGGCCGAACAGCAACCCGTCGCGCAGCGCGCCGCTGAAGGGATCGTCCGACCAGGCGCCGAGATCCCCCGGCGGCACCACATCGGTATGCCCGGCGTAGCAGAGATGCGGCCCGCCCGTGCCACGCCGGGCGAACAGGTTGTCTACGCGGTAGTCCGCCGGCCCGAAGACCAGCCGCGTGCAGGCGAAGCCCAGCGGCTCGAGCGCCCGCTGCACGACGTCGAGCGCGCCGTCATCCGCCGGGGTGACGGACCGGCAGCGGATCAGCGCCTGGGCGAGCGGAATCGGGTCGGTCGGCATCACGCTGTCCTGGGCCTCCGATGCCCGCCCGATGGGGGCGTCAATCGCGCAGCAGCTCGTTGATCGCCGTCTTGGCGCGGGTCTGCGCGTCCACGCGCTTGACGATCACGGCGCAGTAGAGCGAGGGGCCCGGCGAGCCGTCGGGCAGCGGCTTGCCCGGCAGGCTGCCCGGCACCACCACGGAATAGGCAGGGACGCGGCCCATGAAGACCTCCCCCGTCGCGCGGTCGATGACCTTGGTGGAGGCGCCGATGAAGACGCCCATGGAGAGCACCGCGCCGCGCTCGACGATCACGCCCTCGGCCACCTCGGACCTCGCACCGACGAAGCAGTCATCCTCGATGATCACGGGGTTGGCCTGCAGCGGCTCCAGCACGCCGCCGATGCCGACACCGCCGGACAGGTGCACGTTCTTGCCGATCTGGGCGCAGGAGCCGACCGTCGCCCAGGTGTCCACCATGGTGCCTTCGCCGACATGGGCGCCGACATTCACGAAGGAAGGCATCAGCACGACGTTCTTCGCGATGTAGGCGGACCGGCGCACCACGGCGCCGGGCACGGCGCGGAAGCCCGCTTCCTTGAAGCGGTTCTCCCCCCAGCCCTGGAACTTCAGCGGCACCTTGTCGAAGGCGCCGGCGGCGGTGTCCATCGGCGCCGAATCGACCAGGCGGAAGGACAGCAGGACCGCCTGCTTCAGCCACTGGTTCACCCGCCAGCCGCCATTGCCGTCGGGCTCGGCCACGCGGGCGCGGCCGGAATCGAGCGCCTCCAGCGCTTCCTCCACCGCCGCGCGGTCGCCGCCGCCGGTCGAGGAGTTGATGCGGTCGCGGGCCTGCCAGAGGGCCTCGATGCGGGCCTGAAGGGCGGTGCTGTCCATGGCGGGGCGGGCTCCGGCTGCGGTCGTTCGGGCGGGCGCGTTCCTTGGCGCCGCGCGGCGGACCTGTCAACGCGGCCGCCGCTAACCCGTGATTCACCCGGTTCGCGCTTTCCTTGTTGAGATGAACGCAGCCCTTCGCCCGGAGGACATGTCGGCGACGCTCCCTCCCTCCGCGGCGGCGGCGGGGGCGCTGCATGGCGCGCTCCTTGAATCCCGGCAACGCTGGCAGGACCTGGCGGGCCTCGCCGCCGACTTCGTCTTCGAGGCGGATGGCGCGGGGCGCTTTACCTTCCTGTGGCCGGACCGGGTCCTCGGCCATGCCGCGACCCGGCTGCTGGGCCGGCGCGCCGCGTCGCTGCTGCTCGGCACAGGGCCGGACCCCTTCGAGCTTCGCCAGGCCGTCCGCCGGCAACGCTACTGGATGGCGGGCGCGGGCGGGGAACCCCGCTGCGTGTCGCTGTCGCTCGTGCCGCTTGCCGATGCGCGCGGCAACATCACCGGCCTCCGCGGCACGGCGCATGACGTGACGGACCAGGAACATGCCGCCACGGCGGCGGCCGCCGGCCTGCGGCGCGCCGCGCTGCTCGACGCGCTGGCCGACAAGGTGCGGCTCGCGGCGACGGCGCGCGACAGCCTCGCCCAGGGCCTGGCG
>NZ_JACADQ010000363.1 GCF_016106015.1 Neoroseomonas rubea | reverse complement strand
CGGGGGCGGGCGGCGCGGCGCGGGCGGCGATGGAAGGCGCGGCGGGGCGGGAGGCATCCTCCGGCACCGCGCGGGGGACGGATGCGGGGCGCGCGGCCGTACGGTCCGGCGGCTCGGGCGCCAGCGCCTCGTCCGCCCCCCAGTCCAGCTGCAGCGCGAGTGCTGCCAGCCATGCCGCCCTGTCCGCGTCCATCCCCGCCATATCGGCGCCAGCCGGGGTTCCGCGCAACCCGCCCTGCCGCTACATGGGCGGCGACATACGAGGGACATCGGGGACATGGCCGAAGAGCGCGAGGCAATGGAGTTCGACGTGCTGATCGTCGGGGGCGGGCCGTCGGGCCTGGCCGCCGCGATCCGGCTCAAGCAACTCAACCCCGACGCCTCGGTCTGCCTGGTCGAGAAGGGCAGCGAGATCGGCGCGCATATCCTGTCCGGCGCCGTGCTGGAGCCGCGCGCGCTGGATGAGCTGATCCCCGACTGGCGCGACGACCCGCCGGCGCTGGCCACGCCCGCCAAGGACGATCGCTTCATGTTCCTGACGGCGACGAAGGCCTGGAAGCTGCCGACGCCGCCGCAGATGCACAACCACGGCAACTACATCGTCAGCCTGGGCAATGTGTGCCGCTGGCTCGGCGCCAAGGCCGAGGCGCTGGGCGTCGAGATCTATCCCGGCTTCGCGGCGTCGGAGACCATCATCGAGGACGGCCAGGTGCGCGGCGTCGTCGCCGGCGTCATGGGCATCACGCGCGATGGCGAGCAGGGCCCGAACTACCAGCCGGGGATGGAGCTGCGCGCGACCTACACGCTGTTCGGCGAAGGCTGCCGCGGCTCGCTGACCAAGAAGCTGTTCGAGACGTTCAGCCTGCGCGACGGCGCGCAGCCGCAGACCTACGGCCTCGGCATCAAGGAGCTGTGGGAGATCCCGAAGGAGAAGCACACGCCCGGGCTGATCTGGCATTCGACCGGCTGGCCGATGCCGTCGGACACCTATGGCGGGTCGTGGCTGTACATGTTCGGGGAGAACCTTGTCTCCATCGGCTTCGTCGTGGGCCTGGACTACACCAACCCCTGGCTGTCGCCCTTCGACGAGTTCCAGCGCTTCAAGCACCACCCGGCCGTGAAGCCGATGCTCGAAGGCGGCAAGCGCATCGCCTACGGCGCGCGCGCGCTGAACGAGGGCGGGTTCCAGTCCATTCCGAAACTGGTGTTCCCGGGCGGGGCGATCATCGGCGACAGCGCCGGCTTCCTGAACGTGCCCAAGATCAAGGGCACGCATACCTCGATGAAGTCCGGCATGGTTGCGGCGGAAGCGATCGCCGAAGCGCTGAAGCAGGAGGCGCGGCCGCCGGTGCTCGGCGCCTACCCGGCGCTGCTCGAGGCGTCCTGGGTGTGGGACGAACTCAAGGCCGTGCGCAACATCCGCCCCGGCTTCGCCAAGTTCGGCTTCTGGGGCGGCATGGCGAACGCCGCGCTCGAGGCCTACGTGTTCCGCGGCAAGGCGCCCTGGACGCTGTCGCACCATGACGACCACGCGACGCTGAAGAAGGCATCCGACGCGCCGCGCATCGAGTATCCGAAGCCCGACGGCGTGATCTCCTTCGACCGGCTCTCCTCGGTGTTCCTCTCGAACACCAACCATGAGGAGGACCAGCCCGCGCATCTGAAGCTGCGCGACCCGTCGCGCTGGAAGGCCGTGAACTTCGAGACCTTCGGCAGCCCGGAGAGCCGCTACTGCCCCGCCGGCGTCTATGAGGCGGTGGGCGCGGAGGAAGGCGCCCCGCGGCTCGTGATCAACGCCCAGAACTGCGTGCACTGCAAGACCTGCGACATCAAGGACCCGACGCAGAACATCGACTGGTGCACGCCGGAGGGCAGCGGCGGGCCGAACTACATCGGCGGGATGTGAAGGAGGAGTCTCTCGTGCCCTCAGGCGCCGGGCGCGGCCTCCGGCCCCTTGGCTTGCGCGCCGTGCGCTGGCACGCCGGGCAGGGCTGTCGGTCTGGGCGCGGTCGCGCCACGCGCTCCCGGATGGCGGAGTCTTCGCGTGCCCTCAGGCGCCGGGCGCGGCCTCCGGCCGCTTGGCTTGCGCGCCGTGCGCTGGTGCGCCGGGCAGCGCTGTCGGTCTGGGCGCGATCGCGCCTCGCGCTTCCGGATCGCGGCAAGCCGCGATCCGCGTCTTGGCAGGTTGTGCCCATGGCGCGCCGCAGGCGTGATGCGCGATGGAATTGTGCGGCGGATCGTCACGACGCGGTCGCGCGCATCGGTGGCCCGCACCTACGGCAAATGACGTGAGCGAACCTCCGCTCCATCGCGCGGCGCATCCCGTGCTCGGCGTGCTGCGCGCGGGCGTGCTGCTTGGCCTCGGCTGGGTGGCAGCCGCCGCCCTCGCCTGGGAATTGTTCGGCATGCTCTGGGCCGTCTTCGTGCTCGTGCTCTGGGTGCTGCTGCTGCGGCGCTTCCACGGCGCGGTGCAGGCGCTGGCCGAGGCGATCCGGAAGGAAACCGCGCCGCGGGGCTGATCCCGCCGCGCTTCATCGAGGAACCACCATGCTCAAGATCCACGGTATCCCCCGCTCCCGCGCCTTCCGCTGCATCTGGGCGGCCGAGGAAGCGGGCCTGCCCTACGAGGTCATCCCGATCGGCTTCCAGCCCGGCTTCAAGCTGGAGCGCTCGGTAGACATCAACCCGAACAACAAGATCCCCGCGCTCGAGGACGGCTCGCTCGTGCTGTTCGAGAGCCTGGCGATCAACCTGCACATCGCGGGCAAGGCCGGCGCGCCGCTCATGCCCACGGGCGACGACGCCTCGCGCGTGATGCAGTGGACGCTCTGGGCGGCGACGGAAGCCGAGCCGCATGTCATGCGCTGGTCCTACAACGCCTACCTCAAGCCCGAGGCGGACCGCGTGGCGTCCGAGGCGGCGGCGGGGAAGGAGGCGCTCGACCTGCGCCTCGCGGTGCTCGAGAAGGAGCTGGCCACGCGCCCGTTCCTGCTCGGCGGCGGCTTCACCGTGGCCGACCTCAACCTCGCCTCGGTGCTCTACGGCTCCTGGCTCAACGGCTACGACTACGCGCCCTTCCCCAAGGTGAAGGCGTGGCTCGACGCCTGCCTGACGCGCCCGGCGGCGCTCAAGGCCCGCAAGCAGCGGGAAGGCTGAGGCCCGAGGCCGGCGCGGACCGCGAACCCGGTTCGCGCCGGCCGCCCGCTACCGCCAGGTCACGCTGCGGCGCGAACAGGTCTCGATGTTGCGCTGCTCCAGGATCCGCCCATCCATGTAGACGACGCGGATGTCGGCGGTGCAGACGCCCGTGCGCGGCAGCGGGATCGGCATGGAGGCCCCGGGCGGGAGGATCTGCCGCGGCCCCAGCCGGTCCCGCCCCCAGTTCCGCTCGCTTGTCAGCGAGACGTAGATCTCCCGGATCGCATCCCCGCTGCGGTTGACGAAGGTGAAGGACGGGTCCGGCTGCTGCGCCACCGGCGGCGGCGCGGGGGCGAGCGGCGCATCGCGCCCGAAGGCGATGCGGTCGAGCGAGCAGGCGTTCACGCCGAGATGCCCGTCCTCCGTCCCGTCCGCGAAGCGGACGCGGATGTCGAGCCAGCAATCGCGGAAGGCCGGCTCGACGAAGACCTGCAGCCCCGGCCCGAGCGGCCCGCGGGCGAGGATGTTCGGCCCCCATTCCGTGACCCGGGAGGGCGAGACATTGGCCGAGACGATCGCCTGGCCGGTGTTGTTCTGCAGCCAGAAGCGGTTCTGCGCCGAAGCCGGCGCGGCGCCGGCGACCAGCATGAACAGGGCGGCGAGAAGGCCGAGGATGCGCATCCGTCTCTCCCGGGCGGCGATGCAGTGTCGCGCCATCCTACCCGCCCTTCCGCGGCAAGGTGATGGCGCGCCGCGATGCATGTAGGCTCGGCGCATGACGATGGAACGACCGGCGATCCTGGTGCTCGGCGCGGGCGGGCACGGCAAGGCGGTGCTCGACCTGGTGCTCGCCCATGGCGGCTGGCGGGCGGCGGGGCTCGTCGATGCAGCGCCGCGCGTCGCCGAAGTGCTCGGCGTGCCGATGCTCGGCGACGAATCGGCGCTGCCCGCGCTGCGGCAGCGGGGGATCGCGGCGGCCCATCCGGCGATCGGCGCGAACGACGCCCGGCGCGCG
>NZ_JACADQ010000362.1 GCF_016106015.1 Neoroseomonas rubea | reverse complement strand
AGGCGCGTGTCGTAGGCGGCGTCGAGCCGCCGGGCCGACGCACCCTCCGGCGGCGCGGGCTCGAAGGCCTCCGCGCGCGGGCCGGCGCGGACCATCGGCGTGCCGTCGGCACCGGCCAGCACCAGCCAGGCGATCCCCGGCCGCCCGGCGAGCACGGTCTCGAAATAGGCCGCGACGCCCGGCAGGGCATCGAGAGGCACGCCGAGGGAGATCGCCGTCTCGATCGGCGCCGCGACGACGCCGCCCAGCGCGGCGGCCTCCTGCTCCAGCGCAGGGCGGACCTCGCGCTCGAAGGCGGACAGCGCCGCGGCCGAGACGAGCGCGACGCAGGCGAGCAGCATCGCGACCGAGACGGCGACGAGCGTGGCGACGAGGCGCCGGATCACGGGCGCGGTCACGCTGGCGTCTCCTGCCCCGGCGCCAGCGCGACGAGGGCTTCGAGATCGCGCTCCGCCCCGTCGAGCAGCGCCTCGGTCTCGGCGAGGCTGGCGTCGAGCGCGGCGAAGGCGGGCGGCGCGGCGCCGCCCCCGCGCGCGAGGACCTGGCCGAAGGCGTCGAAGTGGCGGCGCACCGGCCGCGCCGCGAGGAAGGTGAGGAGCACGACGAGCGGCACCGCGAGGCCGAGCACGAGCAGCGTCGGGCGCAGCATCCCCAGCGCGATCGCATCGAGCCGTGCGCGGATGCTGTCCCGCGCGTGCCCGAGCAGCAGCGTGCCTTCGGTCTGGCCGAAGCCGTTGACGATGGGGGCGGCGCGCCAGCCGGCGACGATCGCCCCGCTGGCGGCGGCGGCGAGCGCGGGGGGCAGGTCCTCCCCGATCCGGCCGCGCTCGGTGTCGAACAGGATGCGCCCGCGCGCATCGGCGACCAGGGCGCGATGGAGGTCGGCATCGCTCGCCAGCGCGCGCTCGACCAGCGCCTGGCCGCCCGGCACGCCGGGCAGGCGGACGCCCAGGTTGATGCCGCGCTCGAACCCCTCCGCCGCGTCGGCGGCGATGATGCCGAGCACGCGCGCCTGCTGCGCGACCAGAAGGCGCTCGAACTTCAGGTAGTTCAGCACCGCCACCAGCCCGCAGGCGAGCACGAGCAGCAGCCCCAGCAGCAGCGCGACGCGGGAGGCGAAGGAGGACCCGCGCATCAGGACGCGGCCGCGATGGCCCCTTCCGGCAGGGCGGGCAGCAGCGCCTCGCCCAGCAGGTCGAGGTAGTCGGCGGTGGTCACCACTGGCATGGGGCCGCGCAGGAAGGCATCTGCCGCCGCGTCGCCGGGAATGCGCCAGTAGCGCCCGCCAGGATCCTGCGTCGCGCCGATCGGCGCCTGGCCGCGCATCGCGCGGCGCACCGCGCGCGCGGCGAGGACAGCGCCGCCGCGATAGAGTTCCCCCATGTGCCACAGCAACGAGCGTCCCGGCCGCCGCGCGATGCGGTGTTCAGCCAGCACCGCGCCGGTGTCGATGCCGGGATCGACGAGGTGCAGCGTCGCGGCGAGCTCCGCTTCTCCCTCGAGCACCTGCCAGAAGGGCGCGAAAAGGCCGCGATAGCCAGGCAGCGGGCCGGGATGGACGTTCAGGATGCCGCCCGGCACCGCCGCGATCACCGCCCGCGGGAAGATCAGGCTGAAGCGCATGGAGACGACCATGTCCGGCCGCCAGGCGAGCAGGTCCGCCGCGCCGCCGGCAGGCTTGAGGTCAGCGAGCGGCCACCACGCATCCGGGCGCAGGGCGGGCGACAGCCCGGCGCGCTCCTCCGCCGTCGCCGCCAGCAGCGTATCGACGGGGATGTCGCGCTCCAACGCCTTGAGCAGCAGCGGCAGGCGATGGCCCGTCTCGGCGGGCCGCGTGCGTGTGCTGCAGAAGAAGGCGAGTTCCGGCACGGGCACGCCGAGCGCCGTGACGAAGGCGCGCGCGGCAAGCATGCCGAACAGATCCCGCTTCACGCACACCGCGACCCGCACGCCTTCGCCCCCTTGTCCGAGCAGGGGGAGAGTGCGGCGGGGCCGGTAAACAAACCTTCAGCATCTCAGGGCGGCCGGGCCGCCCTCGGCATCAGGCCGCGCGCGCGAAGCGGTCCAGAGCGAAGGGCGCGGGATCGACGATCGGCGGCGCGCCGGTCGCAAGGTCCGCCGCCAGCCGCCCCGCGCCGGGCCCGATGCCGAAGCCGTGGCCGCTGAAGCCGGCCGCCACGACCAGGCCCGGCAGCGCGTCGACCCGCGAGATCACCGGCACGGCATCGGGCGTCGAATCGATCCAGCCGGCCCAGAGCCGCGCGGCGCGGATGCCGGCAAGATCGGGATAGGCGGCGACGATCTCGCGCAGCGCGGGCTCGACGATCGCGCCCTTGGGCTTCGCCTCCAGCACGCGCATGCGCTCGAACACCGTCGGGCGGTCGAAGGACCAGCGCCCGTGCCAGGCGTCCGGTCCCTCGAAGAAGGACCGCCCCAGGCGCAGTTCGACCATCTTCCAGTTGCTGCGCAGGCTGGGAAGGAACTGGCGCGCATAGCGGATGCCGGCGGGCGTCAGTTCCAGGCGCCCGCGTGCGCGGGCGGCGACGAGATACCCGCCATCGAGCAGCGGCGTCAGGATGAAGTCCGGCGTCCGGAGCGGGCCGGGGCTGACCTGGCGTGCCGGGGTGGTCGCGAAGATCGTCGAATGGACGGAGGATTGCGGCATGTCGATGCCGTGCCGCCGGAGGAACATGGACGCCCAGGCGCCGCCCGATAGGATCACGGCGCGGGTGCGGATGCGCCCCTTCTCGGTGAAGACCCCGGCGATGCGCCCGCCTTCGGTGTCCAGCCCACGCGCCGCGCAGGTCTGGTGCAGCGTCACGCCCCGCGCGCGCGCCGCCTTCGCCAGCGCGGGCGCGGCCATGGCCGGTTCCGCCCGCCCGTCGCGGGGGGAGACGATGCCGCCGATCCACTGCTGCTCATTGCCGGGCGTGAGGCGCTTCGCCTCCGCCGCATCGATCAGCCTCGCACCCGTCTGGTAGGGTTGCGCCTTGTCGAGCCAGGCGCGCCACTCCGCCAGTTCCTTCGGATCCTTCGTGACATAGACGAGGCCATTGCGGCGGAAGCCCATATCGGCGCCGATCTCGGCCGGCAGGCTGTCCCACAGCGCCTGGCTGTGCTGCATCAGCGGGATCTCCCGCTCGTCGCGGTTGAAGGTGCGGCACCAGCCCCAGTTGCGGCTCGACTGTTCGCCGGCGACGACGCCCTTTTCGACCAACGCCACCGAGTGCCCGGCCTTGGCGAGGTGAAAAGCTGCCGACACGCCGATGATGCCGGCACCGATGACGACGACATCGGCCGCCTCGGGCAGGCGGTCGTCGCTCTCCACCAGGTCGAGCGCGCGGGTCGCGACCATCAGGTGGTGCTCCCCGGATGGGCGGCACCGGGGACGGCCCGTTCACGCAACCGGGCGACGTGGTGCGTCCCGGCGATGCCGCGACGCGGGGGCGGAAGGCATGGCATGCGGCCCGTCATCGCGGTGCGGGCGGGATATGTCCAGATGGGTTGCGCGCCGCGGGCCATCGGCCGACGCAGGGCGGTGCCCTCCGGCCCCCGCGGCGCCTCGCAGGATGGTCCGCTTCTTGCTGCCTCGCCGCACATGCCGCGCCTTTGCATCGATCGCATATCCATGTCGCATCCGGGCGACGTCTCCGCGGTCGCGGCGCTGCTGGCCTCGGGCAGCGTGGCGGCGGCCGACATCCGGGCGGTCATCGGCAAGACGGAAGGCAATGGCGGGCTCAACGACTTCACCCGCGGCTACTTCATCCAGTCCCTGATGCACCTGCTTGCCGCATGGACAGGCGAGGCACCCGATGCCCTCGCCGCGCGCATTCCCTGCATGCTTTCCGGCGGCACGGAAGGCGTGCTCAGCCCGCATGCCGTCATCCTGTCCGCAACCGAGGCGGGCGAGGCGATCCCTGGCCGGGGCCTCGCCGTCGCCACCGCCTTCGGGCCGACCCTGCAGCCGGATGCCATGGGCACCGACGCGCATATCGCGGCGGTCACCGCCACCGTCCGGCGAGCCATGGCGGAAGGCGGGATCGCCGATCCGGGCCTGGTCTTCGTCAAGACGCCGGCGGGCAGCCTCGCCGGGATGGCGCGGGCCCGCGCATCGGCGGCGCTCGGCGCGGCCGTCGCGCTGGGGGACGTGCCCGCGGCGCGCGCGACG
>NZ_JACADQ010000361.1 GCF_016106015.1 Neoroseomonas rubea | reverse complement strand
GCGGGCAGCGCGCGCGCCGCCGCGCGGCTGGGCAGCAGGATCGCCTGTGCCTGCGGCAGGCCCCGCGCCGGCGTCGCGCGCAGGATCAGGGCGGGCGCCAGCAGCGGATGCCACCCCGCTGCCGCGATGGCGCGTGCCGTCTCCGCCGCCCCCGGCTCCGGCCTGGTGACGAGGACGTGCCTGCCCGTCATGCCGGCCCTGGCGTGCCAACGGACACAAAAGGGAGGGGCCGCGGGGGAGTCCCCTCCCCCGCCCTTTCACGCAAAGAGATCCGCCGGGCTGTCCCGCCGCAGCGCCCGCCCGAGCTCATTGCCGAGCCGCACGGCGTCCGCCGCGCTGGCTTCCTCCGCCCGCTTCAGCAGGAAGGATCCGTCGGCCCGTGCGACGAGCCCCGTCAGCCGCAGCCGCCCGTCCGGCAGAAGCCGCGCATGCCCGCCGATCGGCGTGCGGCAGGACCCGTCGAGGGCCGCAAGCAGCGCGCGCTCGGCGGAGGAGACGGCGCGCGCCTCGGGGTCTTCGATGCCGGAGAGCAGTTCATGCAGTTCGGTGTCGTCCGCGCGCACCGTGACGCCGACGATGCCCTGGCCGGCGGCGGGCACCATCACCTCCGGGTCGATCGGCACGCTGCCTTCGGGTTCGAGCCCGAGGCGCCTGAGCCCGGCAAGGGCGAGCAGCGTCGCCGCCGCTTCCCCTTCCGCCAGCTTGCGCAGGCGCGTCTGGACGTTGCCGCGGAACATGGTGACCTGCAGGTCCGGGCGCGCATGGAGCAGCTGCGACTGGCGCCGGACGGAGGAGGTGCCGATCACCGCGCCCTTCGGCAGCGCCGCGAAGGGGTCCGCCGGATCGCAGGCGGGCAAGGCGGGCCCGGGGAGCAGCGCGTCGCGCGCATCCTCCCGCTTCAGGGTGCAGGCCAGCACGATGCCGGGCGGCATCTCGGTCTCGAGGTCCTTGAGCGAATGCACCGCGAAGTCGATGCGGCGGTCGAGCAGCGCCTCGTGGATCTCCTTCGCGAAGAGGCCCTTGCCGCCGATCTCGGCCAGGCGGCGGTCCTGGATGAGGTCGCCCGAGGTCATGAGCTGGTGTTCCTCGAACGCCTTCGCGTCGCGCAGCACCGGGCAGAAATGCGTCACGCGGTCGAGAAAGTCCCGCGTCTGCCAGAGGGCGAGCGGCGAGGCGCGGGTACCGACGCGCAGCGGCAGCGGGCGGCGGTGCTTCGGCACGGCGGCGGGGTGTGCAAGGGACATCTTCCCGTCATAGAACCCCGTCCATGCGCGCGGAAGGTGGCTTTCCCCTGGATCGGCCGGTGCTCGGGCTGGAGAGCAGCTGCGACGAGACGGCCGCCGCCGTGCTGGCGCCCGACGGACGCATCCTGGCCGAGGGCGTGCTGAGCCAGGAACGGGAGCACGCGGCCTTCGGCGGCGTGGTGCCGGAAATCGCCGCGCGGGCGCATCTGGCCGCCCTGCCGGGCCTGGCAGAGCGGGTGCTGAAGCGCGCGGGGCTCGGCTTCGGGGACCTTGGCGCCGTCGCCGCCACCTCCGGCCCTGGGCTGATCGGCGGGCTGATCGTCGGCGCCTGCTTCGGCAAGGGCGTCGCGATCGCGCGCGGGCTGCCCTTCGTCGCGGTGAACCACCTGGAGGCGCACGCGCTGACCGCGCGCCTGCCGGGGCTGCTGCCCGAAGGCGCGCCCGAATTCCCCTACCTGCTGCTACTCGTCTCGGGCGGGCATTGCCAATGCGTCGCGGTGGAGGGGCTCGGCCGCTACCGCCGGCTCGGCACCACGCTCGACGACGCGGTGGGGGAAGCCTTCGACAAGGCAGCCAAACTCATGGGCCTGCCGTGGCCGGGCGGGCCGCATCTGGAACGGCTCGCCGCCGGCGGCGACGCCAGCGCCGTGCCGCTGCCGCGGCCGCTGCTCGGGCGGCCGGGCTGCGACTTCTCCTTCAGCGGGCTCAAGACGGCGGTGGCGCGGGCATTGGCGCAGGGCGCGGCGCATGCCGATGTCGCTGCATCCTTCCAGGCCGCCGTCGCCGCGGTGTTGGCCGACCGCGCGCGCAACGCGCTCGGCGTGCTGCCGGACGCCACCGCCATCGTCGTGGCCGGGGGCGTCGCGGCGAACCAGGCGGTGCGGTCGGCGCTCGCCGGCGTCGCCGGGATGGCGGGGGTGCCGATGCTCGCACCACCGCTGCGACTCTGCACGGACAACGCGGTGATGGTCGCCTGGGCGGGGATCGAACGGCTGCGCGTGGGGCTGAGCGATTCGCTCGACCACAGCCCCAGGCCGCGCTGGCCGCTGGCGGAGCTGGCCGGGGTTTGATGGGGCGCGGGCGAGGGTGCGCCACCCCCTCGCGCTCCCCCGCCGAGGGCCGAGAGGCCCTCGGAACCCATGAGACTCAATCGGGGATGCCGGGGAGGGGGCTCAAGGGCGCGCCCTTGATATCGTGCGGGGCCGCCCCCTCCCCACCATCCGCGATCGGGTCCTAAGGCCTTTCGGCCTTTGGCGGGGTGAGGTGCGGAGAGGCGCAGCGCCCCTCTCCGCGTCACCTTCAGATTACCCGGTCGAACGCCACGAATGCCCGCCGCGTCAGGCGGTAGAGTTGCGCCGGGCGGCGGCGTTCCGCGGTGGCCTGGCTTCGGGCGTCGGGCACTTCCTCGATCAGGCGGAGGTCGTTGATCTTGCGGCGGAAGGCGCTGTCGTTGAGGCGTTCGCCCATAACCGCCTCATAGACTGCCTTGAGCTCGGGCAGGGTGAAGGTGTCCGGCAGCAGCAGGGCGGGCAGGCTGGACCAGGCGCCCTTGGTGCGGATGCGGGCGAGGGCCGCGGCGAGGATGGCGCCGTGGTCGAAGGGCAGGGGCGGCGGGTCTTCGGCCGGGAAGGCCTCGAGCCCCTGCGCGGCGGCCAGGGCGGCTTCAGGGACCAGCGCGTAGTGGGCGACGGAGAGCGACCAACCGCGCGGGTCGCGATCGGGTCCGGAGAAGGTCGCGAGCTGTTCCAGGAACAGGCCGGCGAGGCCCGCCTTCTGCCGGAGGATGCGGGAAGCGGCGTCGGTGGTGGAGGCGTCTTCCTCCGGCCGGACATAGCCGCCGACCAGGGCCAGGCTGCCGGCGTGCGGCGGCTTGTCGCGAGACTGGAGAAGGGTCGTGAGCCGGCCGTCGCGCAGCGTGAACAGCACGGTGTCCACGGTGACGATGGGGCGTTTTTCCTGGCCGGCCATGCTGCGGAGGATGGGGCGGGGGATCGCCGCTTCGCAAGGCGCATTTTGCAAATCGCAACTTGCATTTTGCGTTTTGCAAGCGTATAAGGATTGCCCAGCGGGCCCCGCGCCCGCACCGGCCCGAAAGGAGGCCACCCATGACCACCATCCGCCGCCTCGGCCCATGGACCCACGCCCGCGCCGAGGCCTCCGCCTTCCTCGCCATCCACCGCGACGGCCGCCTCATCCGCTCCGGCCGCGGCCTGTCCGCATGGTTCCTCACCGCCGGCGGAACCTCCCTCGTCGAGGTCCCGGCCGATGACCGCGACAATGTCGTCGCCGTCAGCGCCGTGACGCGGGACTTCCAGGCCGTCACCGCCCAGGGTGTCGTCACCTGGCGGGCCGCCGACCCGCTGCTGCTCGGCGAAAGGCTCGACTTCTCGGTCGACCCGCGCACCGGCTTCCCGAATGGCGAGCCGGTCGCCCAGGTCGGCAGCCTCATCGACGGGCTCGTGAAGGCCGCGGTCGAGCGCCATGTCGGCGCGCGCGACGTCGCGACGCTGCTCGCCGACGGCATCGGCGCGTTGCAGCGGGCGGTGGAGGAAGCGCTCGCCGCCACGCGCCAGTTCGAGGAGATCGGCGTCGCCCTCGCCGGCGTGCGGCTGTCCGACCTCTCGCCCTCGCCCGAGTTGGTGCGCGCGCTGCGCCAGCCGACACTCGAACGGCTGCAGCAGGGCGCGGACGAAGCCACCTTCGCGCGCCGCGCCGCGGCGGTGGAGAAGGAAGCCGCCATCGCGCAGAACGAGACCCGCGCCCGCATCCGGCTGGAGGAGGAACGCGCCGCGCTGATCGCCCGCGAGCGCGACAATGCCCGCGCACGGTCGGAAGCCGAGGCCGAGGCCGCGCGCATCGCCGCCCAGTCCGCGAGCGAGACCCAGGCGATCGGCGCGGCCGCCGCCGCCCAGGCGCGCGGCATCGCGGCCGAGGCGGAATCC
>NZ_JACADQ010000360.1 GCF_016106015.1 Neoroseomonas rubea | reverse complement strand
GGCGGCACCGATGCCGCGCGCAGCCCGGCCAGCACCGCCGCGAGCACCGCGCCCGCCAGCGTCACGCCCGCCGCCGCGAGCCCCATGCGCGCGGTCAACAGGCAGACCGGCCGATCGCCCGTGACAGTGCCGGCGAAGGCACCATTCAGCACGCGCGCGACCGCCGCCGCCACAAGGAACGCCACCACGGCACCGGCCAGCGCGACCGCCGCCGCCTGGATGATCGGCAGCGTCAGCAACGCCCGGCGCTTCATCCCCAGGAGCGACAGCAGCGCCAGGTCCCGCCGCTTGCGTTCCACCTGCGCCCAGAGCCCGACGCCCAGGCTGACAAGGTAACCCGCCCCGCCCGCCCCGGCGATCGCCAGGAACAGCAGCGCGAGATTCCGATCCAGCCGCAACAGCCCCGCCACCGCGTCGGCCCGCGAAGCGACCTCGATGCCCGCGAGGCGCAACTCGGCATCGAGCGCGGGCACGTCCTCGAGCCGGGCAGCATGCAGGCGGAAACCCGCGAAGGGACGGGCGCGCGTCGCCGCGGCAGCGCCCGGGCGCGCATCCGGCGCCGCGGTGCCATCGAGGAAATCCTCCACCAGCAGCAACACCGGCAGAGTTGCGAAGGCGGCTTCGCGCGTGGCGGCGGACAGCGGCGCAACGGCGGCGACGCGCATCGGCAGCGTCAGGATTTCCCGCTGCCCGTCACGGCTGCGCGCGACCGAGGCGAGGACAGGTGCGCCGACCTGCAGGCCCAACCGTTGCAGCGCGGCGGCCGAGAGCACCAGCGCGCCCGCATCCATGGTGCCGAGCCCCGGCAGCAGCGGATCACCCTCGCCCGTCGGCAGCAGTTCCACGCGCGATCCCCCACCCTGGCGGTCCGGGTTCTCCAGCACGATGGTGGCGGATAGCGCGCGCGTGCGCGGCACGATAAAGGCGACGCGCGGATCGGCGCCGAGGCGCTCGAACACAGTGGGTTCCAGGGTGCGATTGACGACCGAGACCACTTCGCGCGCGCGGGGATCGTCGAGCAGTTCCGCGCGCAGTCCGGCGACAACGCCCTGGCGCAGCCCGAACAGCACGATCAACGGCGCGAGCACCGCGGCGCAGCCCAGCGCCGAGCAGATGAACAGCACCCGTTCGTGCCAGAGGTCGGCAAGCGCGAGGCGCAGCATGGTCAGGCGGCCTCCGCCGCCATGGCACGCGTGAAGACCGATCGCGCGACGCCATCCGCGCCTGGCGGGTGCGTCTCGCACGCGAGCACCGGATAGCCGGCGCGCCGCGCGCGGTCGGGGTCGTGAGTCGCGACGATCAGCGCAGCCCCCGCCGCCGCGCATTCGCGCTTGAGCAGCGCCAGCACCGCGTCGGCGAGTTCCGGATGCACCGAGGCCGTCGGCTCATCCGCCAGCACCAGCGCGGGGCGGTGGGCAAGCGCGCGGGCGATCGCCACGCGCTGCCGCTGGCCCACCGAGAGTTCCGCCGGCCGCTTCGCCCAATGCGCGCCGATGCCGAGTTCCTCGGCCAGTGCCCGCGCTCGTGCCGCATCCGGGCGCCCGGCGATGCGCTGCGGCAGGGCGATGTTCCCGCCCACGGTCAGATAGGGCAGCAGCCCGCCGGTCTGCGGCACGACGCCGATCTGCCGCGCGCGGAGGTCCGCCAGCGCATCCCGCCGCCCGGCGCGCCAATGCGCGGCGATGTCCTGCCCGGCGAAGCGAAAGACCTCCGCCGTGTCCGGCGGCGCAGCGAGGGCCAGCATCATCAGCAGGGTGGACTTCCCGCTGCCCGAGGGCCCGGCGATCGCCAGCGGCTCCCCTCCCGCGAGGTCGAATGCCGGGACCTCCAGCGCGAAGGGCGCCGCATCCCCGCGATACGATTTTCGTGCGCCGCGCAGGGACAGGAGCGCGGTCATCGCGTATGCGAGCCCGCTCCACGCGACGCATGCAGCAAGATGTGCAGGCATCGCGTGGAGGTCCAGACCGCGAGGGTGCGTTCGCCGGACCGAAAGCGCAGATGCGGATCGAGGCCCCGCCTCGATGCGCGAGCACAAGGCGCGACCGCGCCAAGACCATCAGCCGCGCCGGGTCCAGCAGTGCAGGGTGCGAAAGCCAAGCTGTCGGATGGCGGCGTCGGCGCCTGAGGCAAACAAAGACTCACGGCAAGGCTTCGAGCGGCACCGGGAAGAAGGCCTCGCCCCCCGGCCGCCCGTCGAGCGTCACCCACAGATCCGGCCGCGCGGCGAATTCCTGGTACAGGCGCAGCTTCGCCTCGATGCCGTTGATCAGTTCCCGCTGCGCGGCCGCCCCCATGGCGAGCCATTCCTGCTCGGTCAGTTCCATCACCTGGCTCTGGTAGGGCAGACCATCCAGGTACTCGCCGAGCGCCTGTCCGACGCGGGCGAGGTTGCCCAGCCGTTGCGGGTCCCGCGCCGTCGCTGCGAAGGCCGCGCGCAACTGGCCGAAGAAGGACCGCGGATCGGTCCGCCCCGCAAGGCCCGCATCGAGGATGCGCGTCAGCGCCTGCGACAGGTCGGACAACTGGTTGCGCGTCAGCAGCACGCGCACGTCGAGAGCCGCGAGCGTCGGATCCGCGAGGTCGCGGTCGGTGACGAAGGACCGCACCACGTCCGGCGCCGTCGTGCCCCCTTCCCGCCCGAGATAGGCCAGGCGCATCGCCGTGCCGACGATTTCCACCTGCTGCGCGATGCGCTCGGCCTCAGGCGTGCGGGCCGGCTCCACGCCGCCGACGGGGCGGCCGACGGTGTCCGCCACCTGGCGGAACAGCGCGTTGGTCAGCCCGTTCACCACGCGTTCGAAAGCCTGCGGGCTGCCGCCTTCCACGGGGAAATAGAGCGAACCCGCCGCGCCGGCCCGCGTCAGTTCCGTATACTGCGCGCGCGCCTGGGCGTGATTCGCGCGGCCCTCGGGCGTCAGCAGATGGATCGCGAACAACGCCACGCCGCGCGCCTCCGCCAGCGCCCGGATCTCCGGGATCCCCAGCCGGGTCTGCGACTTCGGGTCGGTCGCATCCAGCGCGCCGGCATCGGTGATCAGCACCATGTAGCGGCCGCCGAATTGCGGCCAGTCCACCTGGTCGAGCCCGACCCGCAGGCCCGCAATCGCATCCTCGTCGAACTGCTCGGTCGAGACGGTGGCGGCGCGCACGCCCTCCAGTGCCGGCAGGATCGCGGAGGGCGGGCGCGACAGATCGGGCGCCGCGACAAGGCTCGTGACGTATTCGAGCTGCGGGCGGGAAGAAATGTCGGCGCGATAGGCCACCATGCCGAAGCGGAAATTGTCGCGCACCGCGGTATCGCCGATGCGTCCGACGATCCGGCGGATCGCCTCCCGCGTCCGGTCGATATAGGGCTGCATGGAGATGGTCGTATCCACCACGAACACGATCGCGCCGCGGAAATCCCGCAGCCGCGCAGGGTCCGCCTGGGTCGGCGCCTGGCGCAGTTCCGCCGGGGCGGAGATCACCTCCAGCATCCGCATCTGCGTCCCGTCGCGACGCTGGACGGTCTCCGCCTCGAGGATCGGCAACAGATAGAAATTGCGCTGGATGTCGATGAAGGTCTCGGGCTCCATCGCCAGCACGGGGCTGCCGGGCTGGCCGGCCGCCGCCCGCAGCGCCGCCGCCTCCGGGCCTATCTGCGGCGAGGTGAGCAGGCCGCGCAGGCTTGCCGCGTCGCGCAGGAACATCGCGCGTTCCCGCCCCGCCGGGTTGGTGAAGGCGCCGACCATGGCATGGCGCCAGTCGATCGCACGCTCCTCCCGCACCCAGCCATCGACGCGGCCATCGGCCTCGCGCCCGATCTCGATCCAGCCATCGCGCCGCGCATAGACATGCGCGACCGAGAAGCCGGCGACCGGGCGGCCCTGCGCCGCGCCGGGCTGGGCATGCAGCGTCGCGCCGGGGCGCAGGATCACGCGCTGGAACAGCGTCGTCTTGCCAGGGATCAGCAGCGGCTGTCGCGTGGCAGGACGGACGGCGCGTGTATCGGCGGTCTGCGCCTCCGCCGCCAAGGGCAACAGCGCGACGGAAGCGAGAAGCAGCAGGCGGCGCGGCGTCATTGCCAGAAATCCCGAAGCGTGAGCGGCGCGTTGATGTCCCCTTCCCGCGCCCGGTCCTCGAGCCAGCGGCGCAGGCGCGCGCGGGGTTCGGCCGCGGCGGCGTCGCCGGCCGCGATCGCGTCGCGGTAGTGGCGTGCGGCCTGGCGCGGATCGGGGTCGCGGAAGGGCCGGCC
>NZ_JACADQ010000036.1 GCF_016106015.1 Neoroseomonas rubea | reverse complement strand
AGGTCATCCGATCCTTGCCTCCGCGGCTGCGCGGATGGCCGGGTCGGGCGGTGCGGGGCGCGGCGCGGGGCGGCGGAGCGGCGGGGGCATGGCGGCTCAGCGACGGCCGGCAGCCATGGGGCGGCAGGTCATGCCGCCTATCTAGCGTTCCGATATCGATACGAACAAGCGCGCCCGATCACACCGGATCAGAGCCGGGCGGGGACCTCCGCGATCACCGATTCCTCGGCATTGGCGAAGGCGAGGCGCAAGTGCCGCTCCTGCCCCGGCCCGAAGAAGGGGCCCGGCAGGCCGAGGAGCCCGCGCTCGACGGCGAGCGTCTCGGCCATGGCGACGGCCTCGGCCGCATCCTCCGGCAGGCGGAGATAGGCGAAGTAGGCGCCGAGCGCATCCAGCCGCCAGCCCGGCAATTGCCCTGCGGCGCGCCGGAAGGCGTCGGCGCGCGCGGCCATGATGGCGCGGTTGCCTTCGCGCCAGTCCACCAGCGCCGGCACCGCCCAGGCGAGGGCCGCCTGGGCGGCGCGCGGGGCGCAGATCTGCATGGTGTCGAGCGCCTTCATCAGCGCAGCGCGGAAGGCGGGGCCGGCCGCGATGGCGGCGACGCGGTGCCCCGGCACGCAATAGGCCTTCGAGAAGGAATAGAGGTGGATGACGTTGTCCCGCCACGCCGCGTCGGCGAAGAGCGCGTGCGGCGGGGACTGCGCGGGGTCGAGGAAGTCGCGGTAGGTCTCGTCCAGCACCAGCCAGGCGCCATGGCGGCGGGCGAGGTCGGCGAAGGCGGCGATGATGGCGGGCGGATAGACCGCGCCGGTCGGGTTGTTCGGGCTGACGAGGACGATGGCGCGCACGCCGTCCATCATGCGCGCGGCGCGGTCCGGGTCGGGGATGAAGCCATCTTCCGCCCGGCATTCGAGCGGCACGCAGGGAATGCCGAGGGCCGAGAGTGCCATGCGGTGGTTGAAGTACCAGGGCGCGGGCAGCATCACCGCTTCCCCCGCGCCGGCGAGCACCGTCATCGCCATGGTGAAGGCGAGGTTGCCGCCGGAGGTGATGGCGATGTCCGCGGTGTCGATGCGCGCGGCGTAGGCGCGCGACATGTCCTCGGCGAGGGCTGCGCGCAGCGCGGGTTCGCCGTCGATCGGCCCGTAGGAGGAGGTGGCCGTGCTGCCCGCGCAGGCGGCGAGTTTCGCGAGCAGGTCGTCATGCGGCGGGTATCCCGGCACGGCCTGCGTCAGGTCGAGCACGCGCCCCGCGCGGCCGTCGTATCGCGAGGCCCAGGCGCGGACGGAGGGGATGGGTGGTTCTGACGTGGCGCCGATGCGTGGCGAGAGCGGGAACTGCATACGCGCTAGGGAACCACCCCTGTCTGGCGCCGTCCATGTGCGAGGGCGGGTGATGGGTACCGAGGGCCTTTCGGCCCTCGGCGGGGAGGTGCGGAGGGGCGGCGCCCCTCCGTTCGCGCGTGGTGGGGCCTTTCGGCCCTCGGCGGAGAGGTGCGGAGGGGCGGCGCCCCTCCGTTCGCGCGTGGTGGGGCCTTTCGGCCCTCGGCGGGGAGGTGCGGAGGGGCGGCGCCCCTCCGTTCGCGCCTACGGCGCCTCGCCCGCCGGCCGTCCCGTCGCGTGCCGCCAGTGATGCCAGAGCAGCCGCGCCGCGAGCGACCGCCAGGGCGACCAGGCCGTGGCCATCTCGACCAGCGCCTTGGGCTTCGGCCGTTCCGGCAGGTTCTTCAGATGCGCGACCCCCGCGGCGAGCGCGACGTCGCCGGGCGGGAAGACATCGGGCCGCTCGAAGCCGAACAGCAGGTGCACCTGCGCCGTCCAGGGCCCGAGGCCGGGGATGGCGGCGATGGCGGCGATCGCTTCCGCGTCGGGTGCCGCGCGCAGCGCGGGCAGGTCGAGCCGCCCTTCAGCCACCGCGGATGCGAGTGCGCGCACGTGCGAGACCTTCGGCCGCGACAGGCCCGCGCCGCGCAGCGCGTCGTCGTCGAGCGCCAGCAGCCCGGCCGGGTCGAGCGCGCCGGGGAGCGAGGAGAGCCGCCCCCAGATCGCGGCTGCGGCCTGGTTGCTGATCATCTGGCCGCAGATGGTGCGCAGCAGGCCGGGGAAGCCGGGATCGCGCCGTCGCCAGGGGAGCGGACCGGCGCGCGGCTCGATGCCGGCGAAATCGGGGTCCATGCGCCCGAGTTCGGTGATGCCGTCGCGTGCCCAGTCGGGCGGGGGGGAGGCGGCGGGCGCCGTGGGAAGCGCACCCGCCGCCTCGGGGGAGCCGTGCCCGCGGGGGAGGCGGCGGGCATCGGTCCGTGGCGAAGAACGTAGGGCGCGCATGGCCCGAACGAAGCCCGCTTCACGCCTGGATTGCAACGCTCGGCAACAGCCCGCGCGCCGGTTACGGAAAGATACTCGACCGCCCCCGTGAACGCCGGCGGAACGGGCCCATTGTAACAGCCATGGAGCCCGCACCGCATATCCTGGTCGTCGACGACGACCGCGAGATCCGCGACCTTCTCTCCCGCTTCCTGGAAAAGCAGGGGATGCGCGTCACCGCCGCGCGCGATGCGCGGGAGGCGCGCAAGGCCTGGCCGCTCGGGCGCTACCACCTCGTGGTCCTGGACCTGATGATGCCGGGGGAGCCGGGGCTCGACTTCGCGCGCTGGCTGCGTTCGCAGTCCGACGTGCCCATCGTGATCCTGACCGCGATGGGGGAGGAGACGGACCGCATCGTCGGGCTGGAACTGGGCGCGGACGACTACGTCGCGAAGCCCTTCAACCCGCGGGAGTTGCTCGCGCGCATCCGCGCCGTGCTGCGCCGCGCGAGCGGGGAGGGGCCGGCCAAGGAGCCGCCGGCGAAGGTCATCCGCTTCGCGGGCTGGACGCTGGAGCCCGCGCGGCGGCGCCTGCTGAACCCGGACGGGGCGGAGGTGTCGCTGACCGGGGGCGAATACGAATTGCTGCTGGTGCTGGTCGAACGCCCCAACCGCGTGCTGACGCGCGACATGCTGATGGACCTGCTGCGCGGCCGGCAGGCCGGGCCCTTCGACCGGGCGATCGACGTCGCGGTCTCCCGCCTCCGCCGCAAGCTGGAGGATGACGGGCGCAATCCGAACCTGATCAAGACGGTGCGCGGCGGCGGCTACGTGCTTGCGGCGACCGTCGAGCGTGGCTGAACCGCGCCGCCGGATCGGCCTGCCCGCGAGCCTCGGCGGGCGGACCGCCTTCTGGCTGATCCTCGCGCTGATGCTCGTGCAGGCGGCGGGGCTGACGATCCATGCGCTGGACCGCGTCGACCTGCAGCGCTTCATCCAGGCGCGGGAGATCGCGGGCCGCGCCTTCGGCGCCTGGCGCACGGCGCTGCTCTCCCCGCCCGACCGGCGGGCGCAGATGCTGGGGGACCTTGACCTGCCCGACGGGCTGACGGTTGATCTCGACCGGGAACCGGCGGTGCGGGTGGGCGCGCCGCCGCCGCCGCCGCATGTGATGCGGCTGTTCCGGCTGGACCTCGTGAACAGCGGGCCGCCGCGGCTGCGCCCGCGGGAAGTGCGGCTCGGCGCGCTGCCCCCGGGCGGCTTCGCGGCGGCGCTGCGCCTGCCGGACGGGGAATGGCTGAACATCCGCGTCAGCATGCCGCCGCCGCGGCCGTGGCATTCGGCGACCTTCCTCGCCGCCTTCGCGGTGATGACGATCGCCGCCGTGCTGCTGATCATCTGGGCCGTGACGCGGCTGATGCGCCCGGTGCGGCTGCTGGCCGAAGCGGCCGACCGGCTGGGGCGGGACGTGAACGCGACGCCGCTGCCCGAGACGGGCCCGTCCGAGGTCGCGACGGCCGCGCGCGCCTTCAACCTGATGGCCGAGCGCATCCGCCGCTTCGTCGCCGATCGGACGCAGATGCTGGCGGCGATCGGGCACGATCTGCGCACGCCGATCACGCGGCTGCGGCTGCGCGCGGAGTTCATGGACGACGACGAGCAGCGGCGGAAGATGCTCTCGGACCTGGATGAGATGGAGCGGATGATCGCCGCGACGCTCGCCTTCGCGCGCGACGACGCGGCGGCGGAGCCGGCATCGCCCATCGACCTCGCGGCGCTGTGCCGGACGGTCGCCGACGAGGCGACGGATGCGGAACCCGACAAGGCCGACAACATCTCCTATGCCGGACCGGACCGGCTGGTGGTTCGCGCGCGGCCGGTCGCGCTCAAGCGGGCGCTCGCGAACCTTGTCGGCAACGCGCTGGCCTATGGCGGTGCAGCGCGGTTGATGCTGGCGCCGCCGGAAGGCGGGCTGGTGCGGCTGACGGTCGAGGATGACGGGCCGGGCATCCCCGACAGCGAGCTGGAGGCGGTCTTTGCGCCCTTCCGGCGGCTCGAGGGCAGCCGGAACCGCGAGACGGGCGGGACGGGGCTCGGCCTGACCATCACGCGCAACATCCTGCGCGCGCATGGCGGGGACGTGGTGCTGCGCAACCGCCCGGGCGGCGGGCTCGCGGCGGTGGCGAGCCTGCCGGTGTAGGGCTACTGCACCAGGCGCAGGCTCGCGAGCTGACCCGCGATGGTGCGGAAGGCGAGGTTGAGCGCCTCACGCGTGGGGCTGCGGAAGTAGCCGAAGTTCTCGCGCGGGTCGGTCGCGCAGTTGCGGTACAGGTCCTGCGTTGCCATCGAGAGGTTGTTGTTCGGGTCGAAGACGACCGTATAGATGGTGATCCCCCGGGCGCGGATCGCCGCGCACAGGCGCGCCATGCGCGCGTTGATCTCGGCGGTTCCCTGCGCGTTGTTGTTGATGGTCGGCCCAAGGCGCTCCTCGGACAGGCGCCCATAGGCCGTGCGGTCGGCGTCGTCGTTCGTGATGTGCGCGCCGCCGCCGCCGACCGTGCGCCAGGGCCAGTCCGCGACCGTCGGCAGGGTCGCGACGGCCGGGTTGTTGGTCACGCAGCGCGGCGTGCCGCCCGTCGTGTTGCAGCGGCCGGGCGCGCCGTCCGGAAAGTCGAACCAGTTGTTCTCGCCATCCGTCATCAGCACGATCGCCTTGGTCATGGCGCGCGTGCCGTAGTCGAGCGGCAACTGCTGGCCCTCCCGCTGCTCGGTCAGCGCCCAGTCCGCGCGCCAGAGCGGGGAGAGCGTGCCCCAGCCGATCTGCAGGCCGAGATTGGCCATGGTGCCGCCGCGATGGGTGTGACGCAGCGCGTCGATCTGCGCGAGGATCGGATCGCGATCGCGCGTCAGCGGCAGGACCGCGCGCGGGCAGCCGAGGTTGGGGCCGCGCGCCTCGTTGCCGCGCGCCTCGTCCTGCGTGTCGGTGCCGGGGGCCTCGGGGTTCGGCTCCCACACCGCGTCGCTCCAGGCGGCCGTGCCGTTCGAGACCACGTTGCCGCCGGCACCGGGGATCCAGGGATTGTCGCCGCGGTTGACCGGCACGTCGGTCGCAAGGGGCGCAGACGTCCTGATCACGTTGCCGCCGCGGCGGACGAAGAAGTTGCCGGTCGGGTTCCCGTTCACCACCTCCCGGCTGTACTCGTAGCGGTTGGACGCCCAGAAATGCGGCCGGAAGCGCACGGTGCTGGGCGGCGTCTCGGTCTCGTCGAAGGCACCGCCGTAGTTGTTGCCGACGCGCGCCTCGACGCAGCCGCGCCAGACGGTGGGCAGGTAGTTCGCGGTGTTGAGGCTGCCGGCCTGCAGCCAGGATTCCCGGTTCCGGCCGATGTTCACAACCGCCGTGTAGGGCACGACCGACACCCACAGGTTCGGCTGGCGATCCTCCCCGGCGTAGAGGATGTCGATCAGGTCGCGCGCGGCGGTGCGCAGCGCCTGGATGTTGGTGACGCCCATCGAGCCCGTGACGTCGAGCACGAGGGAAAGTTCGAGCCCCGTGCCCTGGCGTTCGGCGACCGCGCTGTCGGTGATCGGCGTGTTGCCGCGGTTGATGATGGAGAAGAGCGTGGTGGGCACCGTCGCGGTGCCGGTGACCTGCACGCGGTTGGTGCCGATCAGGGTGATCGTCGGGTCGCCGATCGTGGCGCCCATGTAGTTGAAGTTCAGGCCGTTCTGCGAAATGTTCGCCCAGTAGATGGCCTGCACCTGCGCGTTGCGGTCGGCCTCGGGCAGGGCGAGCTGGCGCGCGGCGACGAGGCTTGCGGCGTCGATCGCCGTCTTGAGCCGCGCATTGACCATCCAGATCCGGGTGAGGTCGACGGCGAGCCCGGCGAAGCCGATGACGGCGACGGCGACCACGGCGCTGAGCGCGGCGATGGCGCCGCGGCGGTTCGGCAGGCGCATCATGTGCAATCCCTGGCGTTGGAATTGGTCGGGCGCTGCTGCAGGCGCGTCGGCTCGGCCGAGCGGGAGAGGAACATGGTGACGCCGCGCAGCGTGTTCGGCAGGGCGGTGCCGATCAGCCCGGCGCTGATCTGCCAGGGCTGGACGATGGCGTAGACCTCGGTCGCGAAAAGCGTCTGGCCATCCGGGATGGTGAAGGCCTGGCCGGCGCGGCCGCGGATGGCGGGTGTCGGCGTCGCCTCGGAGCCGAACAGGCTCCTGGTGCTGACATTGCCGGTGCGGACCTGCCAGTCGAGCCGGTTGGCGTTGTTGTTGCGGCTCATCGCCGTGACGATCATGGCGCCGCCGGTCGCCGAATTGACGTCGATGACGCCGCCGGCGATGCGCTCGGCATGGCTCCAGAACTGGGATGTGTCGCCGGGCGTGGTGATGCGGGAGCATTGGGAGACGATCTGTCCGATCTGGACGGCGATCATCTCCATGCGGATCTGGGCGCGGAAGACGCGCACGAGATCGGCGGTGGCCAGCAGGATGAGGAAGAAGACGGGCGCCATGAGCACGAGCTCGGAGCCCGCGATGCCGCGGCGCCCGGCGATGGCGCGGGCGAGGCCCCGCCTAGCAGGTGGCATTCTCGAAGGGCTCATTCTTGATCACGATCGTGGTCTGGTGCGTGAAGCCGTTCGTTCCCCAGAAGCTCGCGGCCACCGGACCGGTGATGAAGGGCTGGCGATAGCGGATCGTGTAGGAGGTGATCTGCCCGCCGGCACCCGCGCCCGTCGTCCCGTTGCCGGTGATGCTGCCGACATTGCCCCAGGTGGCCGTGGTGACGGTCAGGTTGGCGCCCGCGCGGATGAGGCCGCCGGTGGAGGAGGAGACGAGCCAGGCGATGCCGGTGGAGCGGCAGGTGGGCAGGTCCGTCGGGGCGGTGCCGCCGCGCTGCCATTCCGGGATGCTGTCGGTCCCGGTCGCGCCGAAGCGGCTGGCCTTGAGCGCGGCATGGTCGAGCGCGGCACTGGTCGCCAACTGCCAGGCGGCTTCCATGGTCCCGATGATGAGGACGAAGAAGGGGCCGCCGACCAGGGCGAATTCGAGAGCGGTGGCGCCGCGGCGGTTCCGCAGGAAGCGGCTGAGGCGCGAGGGCTTGGCGGGCGGCGGGGCTGGGGGGGGCATGTCGGGCGCGCTCAATTTGGAGACAATCACGTAGAATTTAACGTTCTGCACTAGAAAGTGAATCGCGGGTAAATGTCAAGCGAGATCGGTAAGAAAATCCAGTAATCGCGCGGGATTCCGCGCCAGATTGATCACAAAATCGTGTTCCCGAGGGGCCGCCAAGATCCGGGCGCCGCACGCCGCCTCCCTCGCGGGGACCGGCGACGGGGGGCAGCGGATCATCCCGGATCCGCCGCCGTGTCCATTTTTATGGATCGAACGCTTACGGCAGAAGGGCCGATCGGTGCCGGAACCTGCCCGGCGGCGGGCCGGCGGCGCGCCCGGCCAGGGGCGTCAGGCCATCCGTGCACGGGTCGATCGCGCCTGCGGATGGCCGGGGGCGCGGCGGGTGCTACTCGACCAGGCGCAGGCTTGCGAGCTGGCCCGCGATGTTCTGGAAGGCAGCCAGCAGGTCCGCCTGGGTCGTGGAGACGAAGAAGTTCTCGGGCGCGCTGGCGCAGCCGCGATAGAGGTCCTGGATCTCGGTCGTGGGGGCCGCCTGGAACACGACAGTGTAGATGACGATCCCGCGCGCGCGCATCGCCGCGCACATCCTGGACATGCGGGCGTTGAGCTCGTCATTGGCGAGGTCGTTCGTGGTGATCGCCGGGCCAAGCCGCCGTTCGCTCAGCCGGCCATAGGCCGACACGTCGCGGTCGTCATTCGTGATCACCTGCCTGCTGCCCGACGTCGCCTGCCGCCACGTATGGCCGGCGGACGAAGGCAGAGTGGCGAAGCCCGGGTTCGACGTGACGCAGGCGACGAAGCCGGTATCGGCCAGCGCGACGCCGCTCGTCCAGCAGCGGCCCGGCGCGCCCTCCGGCACGTCGGCCCATTGGTTCTCGCCATCGGTCATCAGCACGAGCGCCTTGGTCATGGCGCGCGTGTTGTAGTCGAGCGGCAGCGTCTGCCCCTCCCGCTGTTCGGTCAGGCGCCAGTCGGCACGCCATTGCGGCGAGAGCGTGCCCCAGCCGAGCTGCAGGCCGAGATGCGCCATGGTGCCGCCGCGATGGGCGAGCCGAAGTGCGGCGATCTGTTCCAGGATGGGCGTGCGGTCGCGCGTCAGCGGCAGCACGGCGCGCGGGCAGCCGAGGTTGGGACCGCGCCCGAGGTCGCGGCGCAGGACGTCCTGGTCGTCCGTGCCCGGATCTGCCGGGTCGAGTTCCCAGACCGCGCTGCTGAAGGGGACCATGGTGCTGCTGTTCGCGACCACCGTGCCGCCCGCGCCGGGAATCCAGGGATTGTCGCCGCGGTTGACCGGGATGTCGGTCGCGAGCGGCGGGAAGGGCACGCTGACGATGCTGGAGCCGCGCCGAACGATGACCTTGGTCGCGTCGTTCGGGTCCCGGCTGTAGTCGTAGCGGTTCGAGGGCACGAAATACGGCCGGAACGGCATGGCGCTCGGCGACGTCTCGGTCTCGTCATAGGCGCCGCCGCCGTAGTTGCTGCCGACGCGGGCCTCGACGCAGCCGTGCCAGATGGTGGGCAGGTAGTTCGCGGTGTTGAGGCTGCCGGCCTGCAGCCAGTCTTGCCGGTCGCGCCCGATATTGACCACCGCCGCATAGGGCGCGACCGAGACCCAGAGGTTCGGGCGGCGCTCCTCCCCGTTGTAGAGGGTGTTCACGAGGTTGGTCGCCGCCTGGCGCAGCACGGCGATGTTGCGCTCAGCACCCACCGACGGGGCGGTCTCCATCGAGCCGGTGACGTCAAGCACGAGGGCGAGTTCGAGCCCCGCGCCCTGGCGCTCGGCGACCGCGCTGTCGACGATCGGCGTATCGCTGCGGTTGATGATGGAGAAGAGCGTCGTCGGCACGCTCGCCCTCCCGGTCACCCGCACGCGGTTGGTGCCGATCAGCTCGATCTCCGCATCCTGCACCGTTGCGCCGAGATACTCGGCGTTCAGGCCGTTCTGCGAGAGGTTCGCCCAGTAGATCGCCTGCACCTGCGCGTTGCGGTCGGCCTCGGGCAGGGCGAGCTGGCGCGCGGCGACGAGCGCAGCGGCGTCGATCGCCGTCTTGAGCCGCGCATTGACCATCCAGATCCGGGTGAGATCGACGGCGAGGCCGGCGAAGCCGATGACAGCGACGGCGAGCACGGCGCTCATCGCGGCGATGGCGCCGCGGCGGTTCGGCGGGCGCATCAGGTGCAATCCCTGGCGTTGGAATTGGTCGGGCGCTGCTGCAGGCGCGCCGGCTCGGCCGAGCGGGAGAGGAACATGGTGACGCCGCGCAGCGTGCTCGGCAGGGCGGTGCCGATCAGCCCGGCGCTGAGGGTCCAGGGCTGGACGATGGCGTACACCTCGGTCGCGAAGAGCGTCTGGCTTTCCGGGATGGTGAAGGCCTGGCCGGCGCGGCCGCGGATGGTGGGTGTCGGGGTCGCCTCGGAGCCGAACAGGCTGCTGGTGCTGACGTTGCCGGTGCGGACCTGCCAGTCGAGCCGGTTGGCGTTGTTGTTGCGGCTCATCGCCGTGATCATCATGGCCCCGCCGGTCGCTGTATTGACGTCGATGACGCCGCCGGCGATGCGCTCGGCATGGCTCCAGAACTGGGATGTGTCGCCCGGCGTGGTGATGCGGGCGCATTGGGAGACGATCTGTCCGATCTGGACGGCGATCATCTCCATGCGGATCTGGGCGCGGAAGACGCGCACGAGATCGGCGGTGGCCAGCAGGATGAGGAAGAAGACGGGCGCCATGAGCACGAGCTCGGAGCCCGCGATGCCGCGGCGCCCGGCGATGGCGCGGGCAAGGCCCCGCCTAGCAGGTGGCATTCTCGAAGGGCTCATTCTTGATCACGATCGTGGTCTGGTGCGTGAAGCCGTCCGAACCCCAGAGGCTCGCCGCGACGGCTCCCGTGATGAAGGTCTGGCGATAGCTGATGACGTAGGAGGTGATCTGGCCGCCATTGCCGGCGCCCGCGGTGCCGTTCCCCGCAATCGTGCCGAGGTTGCTCCATGCCTCGGTGGTGACGGTCAGGTTGGCCCCGGAGCGGATGAGGCCGCCGGTGGAGGCGGAGACGAGCCAGGCGATGCCGGTGGAGCGGCAGGTAGGCAGGTCCGTCGGGGCGGTGCCGCCGCGCTGAAATGCGGGGATGCTGTCCGCGCCGATCGCACCGAAGCGGCTCGACCGGAGCGCGGCGTGGTCGAGCGCGATGCTGGTCGCCAACTGCCAGGCGGCTTCCATGGTCCCGATGACGAGGACGAGGAAGGGACCTGCGACGAGGGCAAGTTCGAGCGCGCTGGCCCCGCGCCGGTTCCGGAGGCAGCGTGGCAGACCGGGCCGCCTGCGGGCGGGCGGCGCTGAGGACGGCATCTACGATCGCCCCTGTGCGGATGACCCCATGACGAAACGGTCAAGGATCGTTCCCGAATAGCAACACAAGGGCGAAAGGGGAATGCGCGGCCCCGATCGCTCACGGGCAGTTGATTCGAAGGCGCGGCCTCACCGCACGCCCTGGCGCGGGGACGAAAGCGTATTAGTCTGCTGCCCGGCGTCGCGTGGAAGGGCAGAGCACCATGGAATGGGTCATCCTCGGCATCATCGCGGTGCTCGTCGTCTGGCTCGTGGTGGTCTACAACCGCCTCGTCGCGTTGCGGCAGGCGACCGGCCAGTCCTGGTCGGATGTCGACGTCCAGCTGAACCAGCGCCACGACCTGATCCCGAACCTGGTCGAGACGGTGAAGGGCTATGCGGCGCACGAAAAGTCGACGCTCGATGCCGTGATCCAGGCGCGCAACGCCGCCGTGACCGCCCAGGCGCAGGGCCCGGCGGCGGCGGGGCCGGCGGAAGGCGCGCTGGGTGCGGCGCTCGGCCGCCTGTTCGCCCTGTCGGAAGCCTATCCGGATCTCAAGGCGAACCAGAACTTCCTCGGGCTGCAATCCGAACTGTCCGATATCGAGAACAAGCTCGCCGCCGCGCGGCGCTTCTACAATGCGTCGGTCGCCGAATACAACGCGATGACGGAGAGCATCCCGGCCGTCTTCTTCGCGAAGTCGATGGGCTTCCAGCAGCGCGGCTTCTTCGAGATTCCCGAAGCCGAGCGGGCCGCGGTGCAGGCGACGCCGCAGGTCCGCTTCTAGCGGGCGAGGGCCCGCGCCATGCAGGCCTTCGGCCTGCGCACCCATGCGTGGAACACCGCCTGGCGGTCGATGCTGCTGCTGGCGGGCTTCCCGCTGCTGCTCGCGCTGATGGCGCTCGGCCTCGGCCTGGTGTTCGGCAGCGAGCAGCGCGACCTCGGCCGCGCCTTCGGCAATGCGCTGCGCAACCTGCCCGCCCTGTATGTCATGGCCTGGGGTGTGGCGATCATCTGGTTCGCGATCGCCTATGCGGCCCACAACAAGATCCTCGACTGGGCGACCGGCGCGCGGCCGGTGACGCGGGCGGAGGAACCGCGGCTGTGGAACCTGCTCGAGAACCTCGCCATCTCGCGCGGGATGCGCATGCCGCGGCTGGCCATCATCGAGACGCCGGCGCTCAACGCCTATGCGGCGGGGCTGACGCGGGAGAGCGGGTCGGTGACCGTCACGCGCGGGCTGACGGAGGCGCTCGACGACCGGGAACTGCAGGCGGTGCTCGCGCATGAGCTCGCGCATATCCGCAACGGCGACGCCCGGCTGGGGTTGATCGCGGCGGTCTTCGTGGGCGTCATCTCGCTCGGCTTCGACATGATGACGCGCACGCGGCGCGTGGCGCGCGCGGGGAACGCATCATCCTCCTCCTCCGACAGCGGCTGGCGGGTGAACACCAATTCGCGCAACGCGGGCGCGGCGGCGCTGATCGGGCTGCTGATGATCGGGCTCGCCTGGGGGCTGGCCGCGGTGCTGCGCATGATGCTCTCGCGCAACCGGGAATTCCTCGCCGATGCGGGGGCGGTCGAGCTCACCTCGGATCCGGACGCGATGATCTCGGCGCTGCGCAAGGTGGAAGGCCGCGCCGACATGCCCGATGTCTCGCCGCAGGTGCGCGCGCTGTTCCTCGAGGATGCGACGGATTCGGCGCTCTCCTCCCTGATGGCGACGCATCCGCCCATCCCGGATCGCGTCGCGGCGCTGGTGCGCTTCGCCGGCGGGCGCGACCCCGGGCCGATGGAGCAGCCCGCGATCGCGCAGGACGAGACCCCGCCCTGGGCGCAGCAGGCGGCGGAGGCGGATGAGACGGTGCGCATCGGTCCTGCGGCCGCCCCGCCGGCCGCCGCCGGCCCCTGGTGGCAGGGGCCGGCGCGGCCGGGCAGCGGGGAGTCGCCCTGGGGCAAGCGCGGCTAGCGCGGCCTCGTGCCATCCGCACACGGGACCAAACCTGCGTGCGGCTGACAGTCGTCCCTTCCTGCGACGGGACTCAGCCGCCCAGCAGCCGCTTCATCTTCAGCACCGCGCTGTCCGGCGTGGTCAGCACGGGCTTGCCCGTCACCTGCTCGACCAGCGGCTTGGCCCGCGCCAGGCTGAACTGGCCGAGCGCGATGGCGTCGCAATCGGCGAGATCCTTCGCCGCCTCCATCGCCAGCCGGTCATGCGTGGCAAGGTCCCCGGCATCGAGGGCCGCGAGCCCGCCCTCGGCCACCTTTGGCACCACGGTGATGCCGGGCGGGAATTCCGGCGTCATGGACGGAATGGTGCCCTGGAAGGTGACGAGCAGGCCGATGCGCCTGCCCTTGGTCACCGCTTCCTCGATCATCGCCTCGTTCGGCTTGAGCACGGGCATCGGCGCGAGGTCGGCCGCGCAGGCCTCGATGCAGGGGCCGAAGGCGGAACAGGTGAAGAGGATGCCGTCCGCGCCCGTGCCGGCCGCGTAGCGCGCGAGCGTGAGGAAGCGTTCCGTCATCCGCGGCGTCAGCGCGCCGTCGCGCGCGAGGTCGGCCGAGAGGCTGTCATCGAGCAGGTTCATCAGCACCTGGCCCGGCCAGAGCCGCGCGAAGGCGGCTTCGATCGGCGGCGGGGAATGGCGCAGGGCGTGGATCAGGGCGATCCGCTTCGGACGGCTCATCGGTTGGGGCTCCCGCAACGGCGGAGGGTGGAAGGGAAGTCCCGGCAGTTCGGGAATTCGATCTCGTCCGGCCCCAGGCGCCGGACCTCGAGGATGTCCGGCCCGCCCTGGCAGCCGAAGGCGGCGTCCGGCGGCATCCGGCCGCCCGGGGCGGGCACGAAGCGGAAGGTCGCGCCATCCTCGCGCCCGGCGACCGTCTCGATCAGCCGCTGGCGATAGGCCGGGTCGAGCATGCCGGTGCGCAGCACCACTTCCCGCGTGAAGATCACGCTGGGCTGGGCGGTGCAGCGCGCGCCCTCGGTCTCGCCCGCGGGAAAGAGGCCGCCGGTCCAGGAGCCGAACAGCCATTCATGCGGCATGGGCTGTTGCGCGGCAGCCGGGGCGGCGGCGAGCATGAGCGCGAGGGCGCAGGCGAGGCGTCGCATCGGCGTGTCTCCTTCCCGTCGTTCAGGCGGCGGCGAGCGCGGGGCGCGGCCCGTCGCGCACCGGCAGGTGCACGATCGCCGCAAAGGCCGCCGCCAGGATCCCGAAGACCCACATCAGGTCGTAGGACCCGGTGCGGTCGAAGACCAGTCCGCCCAGGAAGGCGCCGGTGAAGCCGCCGATCTGGTGGCCGAGGAAGACCAGCCCGAAGATGGTCGCGAGCCAGCGCGTGCCCCAGTTGCGCGCGCAGAGCGCGACGGTGGGCGGCACGGTGGACAGCCACAGGATGCCCATCAGCGCGGCGAAGATCATCACGCTCGTCGTGGTCTTCTCCATCAGCAGGAAGGCGGTCATCAGCACGCCGCGTGCGGCGTAGATGCCCACCAGCAATTCCCGCCGCTTCCACCGTTGCGTCAGCTCGCCCGACATCAGCGAGCCCGCGATGTTGAACAGCCCGATCAGCGAGATCGCCCCGGCGCCGACATAGAGCGGCAGCCCGCAGGAATGCACGAAGCCCGGCAGGTGGACGGTGAGGAAGGAGACATGCACGCCGCAGACGAAGAAGCCGAAGAACAGGCACCAGAAGGACGGGTCGCGGAAGGCGCGCGACAGCGCGGCGCCCGCCGTCTCGTTGTCCGCCGCGGCACCCGCCGCGGGCTTGGCCGGCTGGTCGGCCAGCGGCATCGCCAGCGGGATCATCAGCAGCGCCGCGAGCGCCATGGCGACCAGCGCCCATTGCCAGCCGAAGCCCGCGATGCCGAGCCCGGCGAGCGGCACCACCAGGAACTGCCCGGCCGAGGACCCCGCCGTGCCGAGGCCCACGGCGCGGCCGCGCTTTTCCTCCGGCAGCATGCGCGTCAGGCTAGCGATGATGGTGGGCATCCCCGCGGCCGAGACCGCCACGCCCATCACCACGCCGGCGAAGAAGGTGAAGAGCGGCAAGCCGTCCGACAGCGCCATGCCGAGGATGCCCGCGGCGTAGAGCAGCGCCCCGCCGATGATGACCTTTCGCCCGCCGAAGCGGTCGGCCAACTGCCCCGTCAGCGGCTGGGAGACGCCGTTCAGCAGCACCTGCAGCGCGATGGCGAAGGCGAAGCCCGAGGCCGTCCAGCCATGCGCGGCCGTCATCGGCGCGAGGAACAGGCCGAAGGATTGCCGCAGGCCCATCGCCAGCATGGCGCCGCCGACCGCGCAGGCAATGAGCAGGCCGGCGGGAAGCGCGAGGCTGCGGGTGTGGCTGGGTGCGCTCATGCGGGGCTCCTGTCGCGGCGCACCATGTCAGACCGGCGCGGCGGGGCACAACCGGGGCGCCCGCGCGGGTCTGCCATGCGCGTGGCCGCCGCGGTTGACGGGACAGGGGTCGCGGCCGTATTCCCCGCCCTCTCGGTGGCGGCCATAGCTCAGTCGGTAGAGCGCCAGGTTGTGGTCCTGGATGTCACGGGTTCGAGTCCCGTTGGTCGCCCCATTCCCCCTTCCTTGCGATGCGCTGGCCTTCGGGCAGGATGCGCGCGCTCATTCCAGGGGGAACGCATCCATGCACATCACGCTCAATGGCCGCGGCGCGCTGATCACCGGCGGATCGAAGGGGCTGGGCCTCGCCATGGCCAAGGCCTTCGCGCAGGCGGGCGCCAATGTCGCGGTCGTCGCCCGCGGGGCGGAATCGCTGGCGCAGGCCGAGGCCGAGCTGCGCGACGCCGCGCCGACCGCCAAGGTCGCGGCGATCGCCGCGGACATCCGCACGCCCGAAGGCTGCGCCCAGGCCTATAACGGCGCCGTCCGCGCGATCGGCCAGGTGGATATCCTGGTGAACAATGCCGGCACCTCCCAGCGCGGCCCGTTCCTCGAGGTGACCGACGCGCTGTGGCAGGACGACCTCGACCTGAAGCTGTTCGCCGCCGTCCGCCTGTCCCGCCTGGCGCTGCCGGGGATGCGGGAGCGCAAGTGGGGGCGGATCATCAACGTGCTCAACATCGGCGCAAAGGCGCCCAAGGCGACGAGCACGCCGACGAGTGTCTCCCGCGCCGCGGGCATGGCGCTGACCAAGGCGCTGGCGAACGAGTTCGCCCCCGACAACGTGCTGGTGAACGCGATGCTGGTCGGCATCATCGAGAGCGACCAGTGGGTGCGCCGTCACGCCGCCGACAAGCGCAACATCACCTGGGAGGAGTGGAAGGCCGAGCAGGGCAAGCCCGTCCCGCTCGGGCGCATCGGCAAGGCGGAGGAGTTCGCCGCCATGGCGCTGCTGCTGGCGAGCGAGCAGTGCGGCTACGTGACCGGCACGGCGATCAACGTGGATGGCGGGGCGAGCCCGGTGGTCTAGGGCTCATTGCTCGAATTTTGGTCATTTTGACCTGAAGGGCGGCAGGTAGCCCGGCGTTTCGGGCGCGTCATGCCGCTTCCGTGGGCGGCACGGGGATTGCTCACCGGGCCGCGCCGGCCATCTCTCGCCGGCAAGCGGGAGGCAGCCATGGCGCGGATCTTCGACAACCCCTTCTCGGCGGACAGCCGCCTCGACGGCTGCGGCTGCGGTCGCGCGCATGCGCCGGGCCTGGCCTGCGAACCCGCCGCCGCCGTGCCGGCCGACGGCACGGGCGCGCTCGGCGAAGCGGCCGAGGTCGCGGTGATGAAGGCGGTCTTCCCCGAAGACCAGACCCGCCGGGCGCTGCTGCGCCTGTTTGGCGCCGGCACCGTGGTCGCCGCGATCGAGAGCGTCTTCCCGCTCGCCACCGCGCGCGAGGCCCTGGCCCAGGCGGCCGGCGCGCCGGAGAAGCGCGACCTCAAGATCGGCTTCATCCCCATCACCTGCGCCACGCCCATCATCATGGCGCATCCGATGAACTTCTATTCGCGCCACGGCCTTAACGTGGAGGTGATCCGCACCGCGGGGTGGGCGGTGATCCGCGACCGCGCCATCGCGCGCGAATACGATGCCGCGCACATGCTGGCGCCCATGCCGGTCGCGATGAGCCTCGGCGTCGGCGTGGCGCAGCCGCAGCCCTTCGCGGTCGCGGCGATCGAGAACATCAACGGCCAGGCCATCACGCTTGCGACCAAGCACCGGGAAAAGCGCAACCCGCGCGACTGGCGCGGCTTCCGCTTCGCCGTGCCCTTCGACTTCTCGATCCACAACTACCTGCTGCGGCACTATCTCGCGGAACACGGGCTTGACCCGGATCGCGACGTGCAGATCCGCGCCGTGCCGCCGCCCGAGATGGTCGCCAACCTGCGCGCGGACAACATCGATGGCTACCTCGGCCCCGATCCCTTCAACCAGCGCGCGGTCTTCGACGGCGTGGGCTTCATCCACATCCTGACCAAGGAGTTGTGGGACGGTCACCCCTGCTGCGCCTTCGCCGTGCCGCGCAGCATGATCACGGACACGCCCAACACCTTCGCGGCGCTGATGCGCGCGATCGTGGAGGCGACGGCCTATTCCCAGAAAGCCGAGAACCGGCGGGAAGTGGCGCAGGCCATCGCCGGGCAGAACTACCTGAACCAGCCGCCCACGGTGGTCGAGCAGGTGCTGACCGGCACCTTCGCCGATGGGCTGGGCCGCGTGCAGCGCGTGCCGGACCGCATCGGCTTCGACCCCTTCCCGTGGCACTCCATGGCGATCTGGATCATGACCCAGATGCGCCGCTGGGGGCAGTTGCAGCGGGATGTGGACTACGCGCAGGTGGCCTCCCAGGTGTTCCTCGCGCTCGATGCCGGGCGGGCGATGCGCGACCTCGGCCTGCCCGTGCCGGCGAGCCCGATGCGCACCGAGACCATCATGGGCCGCGCCTTCGACCCGGCGAACCCGGGCGCCTGGACCGAGCGCGCGATCCGCGCCTGACCCATGCCGGCACAGGTTCCCTTCTGGCGGGCGGCGGCGCTGTCGCTGCTGATCCTCGCCGCCTTTCTCGCCGCCTGGGAAGTGGCGGTGATGCCGCGCGCTGGCAGCGGGCCGGCGATCGACCCGGAATACGCCGCGCTGCTCGGGCAGGCGGCCGCACAGGGCGGCACCACGCCCATGCCGGGGCCGTCGGCGATCTTCGTGCGCCTCGTCGAGCTGCTGTCCGATCCCTTCTACGTGCGCGGCACGAACGACCAGGGGATCGGCGTGCAGATCGCCTATTCGCTGCTGCGCGTCGGCGCGGGGTTCGGGCTCGCCGCGCTGGTGGCCATCCCGCTCGGCTTCCTGATCGGCATGTCGCCCCTGCTTAATGCCGCGCTCAATCCCTTCATCCAGGTGCTGCGGCCGGTCTCGCCGCTCGCCTGGATGCCGTTGGCACTCTACTCCATCAAGGACAGCGCGATCTCCTCGATCTTCGTCATCTTCATCTGCTCGGTCTGGCCGATGCTGCTGAACACGGCCTTCGGCGTGGCGTCGGTGCGGCGGGAATGGCTGAACGTGGCGCGCACGCTGGAAGCGGGCACCTGGAAGACGGCGATCCGCGTCATCCTGCCCGCGGCGGCACCCACCATCCTGACGGGGATGCGCATTTCCATCGGCATCGCCTGGCTGGTGATCGTGGCCGCCGAGATGCTCGTGGGCGGGACGGGCATCGGCTACTGGGTGTGGAACCAGTGGAACAACCTCTCCATCGCCGACATCGTCATCGCCATCCTGATGATCGGGCTGGTGGGGCTGGCGCTCGACCGGCTGCTGGGCCTCGTCGCCCAGGCCGTGGCCTGGCGGGAGTAGGGCGATGAGCAACCAGTATGTGAGTGTCGAGGCCATCGCCCGCCGCTACGGCCCCACCACCATCTTCGAGGATGTCTGGTTCGGCATCGACCGCGGCGAATTCGTCTGCCTGGTCGGCCATTCGGGCTGCGGCAAGACGACGATCCTGAACATCCTCGCCGGGCTCGAGGGCCCGACCGAGGGTGCGGTGATCGTGGACGGGACGGAGATCTCCGGCCCCTCGCTCGACCGCGCCGTGATCTTCCAGGGCCATGCGCTGATGCCCTGGATGACGGCGACGGGGAATGTCGCCTTCGCGTTGTCCTGCCGCCACCGCGGCTGGTCGCGGGCACAATGCGATGCCGCGGCGCGGGAGGCGCTGAAGCGCGTCGGCCTCGGCCATGCGCTGGACCGCAAGCCGGCGGAACTCTCGGGGGGCATGAAGCAGCGCGTCGGCATCGCCCGCGCGCTGGCGCTGAACCCCAAGATGCTGCTGATGGACGAGCCCTTCAGCGCGCTGGATGCGCTGACGCGCGGGTCCCTGCAGGATGAGGTCGCGCGGCTGGTGACGGAAACCCAGCAGACCGCCTTCATGATCACGCATGACGTGGACGAGGCGATCCTGCTCGCCGACCGCATCCTGCTGATGTCCAACGGCCCCGGCGCGCGGATCGCGGAGGTGGTGGTCAACACCCTGCCCAAGCCACGCACGCGGGCGAACCTGCATCACATGCCGGGCTACCACGCGCTGCGCGACCATGTGCTCGACTTCCTGATTAGCCGGTCCGCCGCCTTCGACGCCAAGGCGCCGCCCGCGGGCTGGGCGCCGCGCGCCGTGCCCGAAGTCCGCCCGGCCATCGAGACCCCGCCGCCGCTCGCGGCGGAATAGCCACCCCGACCCCAGGAGAGAACGCTATGACCCGTGCTCAACTCACGGAGAAGATCCTCGACATCAAGCGCGAGAAGAACTGGACCTGGAAGTACATCTGCGAGGAGATCGGCGGCGTCGCGCCGACCATGATCGTGGGCGCGCTGCTCGGCCAGATGAAGCTCGTCAAGCCGCTCGCGAAGAAGGCCGCGACGCTGTTCGGGCTTTCCGAGGTCGAGGAGCGGATGCTGAACGAGGTGCCCTATCGCGGCACCGCCATGCCGCCGACCGACCCGCTGATCTACCGCTTCTACGAGATGGTGATGGTCAACGGCCCCGCCTGGAAGGCGCTGATCGAGGAGGAGTTCGGCGACGGCATCATGTCCGCCATCGACTTCGACTTCCATTTCGAGCGCATGGCGCATGAGAAGGGCGACCGCGTGAAGATCGAGATGACCGGCAAGTTCCTGCCCTACAAGTACTACGGCGCGGAGCAGGGCATCCCGGCCTACGGCTTCAAGGAGGAGTGACCCTTCTGCCGCGTCGCCGGCCGTGGTAACGCGCCGCCCTCATTGAGCGGAGGGACGCATGGCGAAGGAACTCACGGTCGGCATCGCGGGGCTCGGCGCGATCGGGCTTCATCTCGCCCGCGCGCTGGATGCCGGCGTGCAGGGGCTGCGCCTCGCCGCCGTCAGCGCCCGGGACCTCAAGAAGGCGCAGGCGAATGTCGGCGGCTTCAAGGTCCCGCCGATGGTCGTCACCAATGCCGAGCTCGCCGCCTGCGATGTCGTCGTCGAAGCCGCCCCCGCCGCGGCCTTCGAGGAGATCGCGACGGCGGCGATCGAGGCCGGGCGGATCTTCGTGCCGTCCTCGGTTGGCGCGCTGCTGCCGCGCATGCACCTGGTGGACCGCGCGCGGCAGACCGGCGCGCGCATCATCGTCCCCACCGGCGCGCTGCTCGGCCTCGATGCCGTGCGCGCCGCGGCCGAGGGCGAGGTGGAGAGCGTGACGATCGAGACGCGCAAGCCGCCGCGCGGACTCGAAGGCGCGCCCTATCTCAAGAAGAACAACATCGACGTCGGCGCCATCACGACCGCCACGCGCGTCTTCAAGGGCAACGCCTTCGACGCGGCGCAGGGCTTCCCGGCCAATGTCAATGTCGCGGCTGCGCTCGCGCTGGCGGGCATCGGGCCCGAGCGCACCATGGTCGAGATCTGGGCCGACCCGGCGCAGACGCGCAACCAGCACACGATCCGCGTCGAGGCCGCCTCCGCGCGGCTGACCATGACGATCGAGAACGTGCCGAGCGAGGAAAATCCCCGCACGGGCAAGATCACGCCGCTGTCGATCCTGGCCTGCCTGCGCGGCCTGACCAGCACGTTGAAGGTCGGGTCCTGAAACTCGCGGGGGGAGAAGGGAACTTCTCCCCCCGGCCCCCCCCTCAACCTTCTTTGTCTCCTGGGGGGCTGACAGTGGAGGTCAGTCTCCGAACGACGGAGCGTCCGGGGGAGGTTCATCCTCCCCCGGCCTTCACCCCCGCTTCGCCCGCCTCCACCACGAACCGTGCGGCCGTCTCCCGTGGCGCGCCGTCCCGCGTCACGAAGGGCAGGCTGACGAAGTCCATCGCAAGGCGCCGCGCCGTCGCCTCGCCGACGCAGTAGCCGCGGCGCCGGTGGAACAGGGCGATGTCCGGGTTGCGGCGCAGCAGTTCCTCCCCCGCGCGCGTCATCTCCGCGCCGTCGCCTTCGCTCGTGATCGATGTCGCGGTGAATTCGCTCGCGACGGGCGCGCTTGCCGTATCCTCCGGACGGCGGCGGATGGTCGCGGCCAGCGCCACATGCACGTCGCCCGAGAGGATGACGGGGTTGGGCGTGCGCCGTTCCGCCATGGCGTCGAGCAGCCGCTGCCGCGCCGCCGGGTAGGCGTCCCACTTGTCCATCGCGATACCGCCGTCGCGAAACTCCCGCCGCATCATCGGGACCTGCTGCGCGAGGATGTTCCAGCGCGCGGGGCTTCCCGTCATGCCCTCGATCAGCCAGCGTTCCTGCGCCGTGCCGAGCATCTGCGCATCGGCGCGGAACACCTCCTCGCAGGCGCGCTTGACGCCGTCGCCGCAGGGCTGGTCGTCGCGGAACTGCCGCGTGTCGAGCACATTGACCCGCAGCAGCCGCCCGTAGTCGAGCCGCCGGTACGCCGTGATATCGGCCCCGCGCGGCAGCGCGGCGCGGCGCACCGGCATGTGCTCGTACCAGGCCTGGAAGGCCGCGGCCTTGCGGAGTGCGAAGACCTCCGGCGGCACGGCCACGGGGAAGCGGCCGCGGCCATCCTCCTCGCTGTGCGGGCCGGCCCAGTTGTTGTCGACCTCGTGGTCGTCGTAGCTCGGCAGGAAGGCGTGCGCGGCGTGCGCTGCCTGCAGGTCGGGGTCCGTGCGGTATTGCGCGTAGCGCTGGCGATAGTCGGCCAGGCTCATCGTCTCCCCGCCCAGATGCCCGCGCACCACGGGACCCCAGCCGCCCTGTCCGGGGCTGCGGCCGGCATATTCGTAGATGTAGTCGCCATAGTGGAAGACGAAGTCGAGCTCGGGCTCGGCGGCGATGTGCCTCCAGGCGGTGAAGTGACCGTGCTCGTAGTGCTGGCAGCCGGCGAGCGCGAAGCGCAGCCGGGCCGGCGTCGCGCCGGCGGCGGGCGCGGTGCGGGCCTGGCCCACGGCGCTTTCATGCGCGCCGGCGCGGAAGCGGTAGAACCAGGGCCGCCCGGGCGGGAGGCCCGCGACCTCCACATGGACCGCATGGGCGAAGCCGGGCTCCGCGATGGCGGTGCCGCGCGCGGCGATGCGCGCGAAGCGCCGGTCCTCGGCCACCTCCCACGCCACGGGCACGGGGGAGGGCGGCATGTCGCCATCCGCCTGCAAGGGCTCGGGGGCGAGGCGTGTCCAGATGACGAAGCCGTCCGGCCAGGGATCGCCGCTGGCGACGCCCAGGGTGAAGGGAAAGCGGGCGGTCGCGGGCTGGGCGCGCGTGGCGGGGGCGAGCGCCGCGAGTGCGGCAAGTCCCGTCGCGCCGCGCAACAGGCCGCGGCGCGAGAGGTCCAGGATGTGGCGGCCGATGCTGTCCATGCCGGAAGGGTCCTGATCGTCGCGCGGCATCCTGCCCGTTGCGGGGCCGGGCCGGGGTGAAGCCTGCGTGACCTCGCCACGCCCGCCGGCCCTTCCGGCCGGCACGCGGACATGCCCAGACTGGGCCGCCAAGGAAAGGGAGGATCCGCCGATGACCGCCAGCCGCCGTGCCCTGCTCGCCGCCCCCGCGCTGCTGCTCACCCCGCGCGCGGCACGGGCGGCCTTTCCGGACCGGCCGGTGCGCATCGTCGTGCCCTTCGCGGCCGGCACCTCCTCTGACCTCCAGGCGCGGATGATCGGGGAGAGGATGGCGCCCGTGCTCGGCCAGCCCGTGATCGTCGAGAACCGCGCCGGCGGCGGCGGGACGGTGGGCGCGGATGCCGTCGCCAAGGCGGCGCCGGACGGGCACACGCTGCTGCTCGGCTCGAACGGGCCGCTGACCAACGCGCCAGTGCTTCAGGCGCGGCTCTCCTACGACCCGGCCAAGGACTTTGCCGCGATCGCCATGATCAGCCGCAGCCCGGTGACGCTCTCGGTGCGCGCCGACAGCCCCTACAGGACCGTGGCGGATGTGCTGGCGGCGGCCCGTGCCCGGCCCGGGGCGCTCGCGATCGGCTCCTCCGGCCAGGGGAGTGCGACGCACTTCCTGATCGAGCAGGTGATGGCGACGGCCGATGTGCGATTCACCCACGTGCCGTACCGAGGGTCCTCGATGTCGGTGCCCGACGTGATCGCCGGGAACATTCCGCTGGTGATGGCGGAGATCTCCACCGTGCTGCCCACCTGGCGGGGCGGGCAACTTCGCATTCTCGCCATGTCCTCGGCCGGGCGGATGCCGATCGCACCCGAGGTGCCGACGCTGATCGAGAGCGGGCTGGACCTGACGGGCGGCTCCTGGGCGGGGCTCGTCTCGGCGGCGGGCACGCCGGCGCCGGTGGTGGCCGCGCTGGCGGCCGCCGTGCGGCGGGGGCTGGCCGACCCCGCCTACCGGG
>NZ_JACADQ010000359.1 GCF_016106015.1 Neoroseomonas rubea | reverse complement strand
TCATCCCCCCCGCCGCCGAGCAGCGCGAGGCCCGCCGCGGCGACGGCGCGCGCATCGACGGCCAGGCGCGACCCCGCCGCCTGCGACGTCGCGTCCACGGTGAACAGCGCCCCCGCCCCGGGCGTGGCCGAGGCGACGACGGGGTCGAGGATGGTCAGCGCGATGTCGCCCGCACCGGCCTCGATGCGCTCGATGCCCGCGACCATGCCGGCGGCGAGGGTGATGGCGAAGCTGCCCGACAAGGCGAGCGTGTCCGCCTCCCCCGCCCCTCCGTCGAGGCTGTCTCCCGCATCGAGCGCGGCGCCGGCGACGATCCGGTCGTCCCCCGCCGCGGCAAGGATGGTGTCCGACCCGCCGCGATCGGCCGCGATCCAGTCATCCGCCGCGGTCCCGTTGCGCAGGCTGATGCCCGTGCCGTCGAGGATCAGCACGCTGCCGTCCTGGAACAGCAGGTTGGCGCCTGTCAGCCCCGGCGCGCCCAGCCCGATGCCGAGCAGGCGAACGCTCTCGCCGCCCGAGGCGATGACAAGGTCGGCCCCGCTCGCGGTGAAGCGCAGCGTCGCGGCGGCGCGGTCTGGGCCGAAGACCAGCAGGTCCTGAGCCGGGACGAAGGCCAGGCTGCCGCCGGCGACATCGGCGAAGGCGTAGGTGGTCATCGCATTCCGCGACAGGAACGAGACGGGTTTATCGCGGAATGGTTGGGCTCCGCGCCTCACGTTCCGGCGAGAGCGTCGGCTTGCCGTGGCCGCGCACCGGGGGAGCATCGGTCCGGCCGGGGAACGCCTGCATGGAGCAGCACCGCTGACGCGACGCCGCCTCGCCCTTCTCGCCTTCGCCCTGGCCGCGGCCGCAGGCTTCGGCTTCCTCGGCGGGGAGGCCGCCGCGCGGCAGCGGGGCGTGCATCCCAACATCGATTCCGCGCAGCGCAAGCTGCGCGAGGCGCTGTCCGACCTGAACCGCGCGCCGGAAGCCTTCGGCGGGCACAAGCAGCGCGCGATCACCCTGACCAGGAGCGCGCTGGCCGAACTGCGCTCCGCCGAGCGCTTCCGCTGAGCGGGTGGCGCCAGGACGCGGCCGGCGGGCTATAGGACCCTGCCGCGCAACGCCCCGAGGGTCCGCATGACGATCGCCGCCGCCATCATCCCGGTGACCCCCTTCCAGCAGAATTGCGTGTTGATCTGGGACGATGCGACGAAGGAAGGCGTGGTGGTCGACCCCGGCGGCGACGCGCCGCAGATCATGGAAGCGATCGCCCAGGCCGGCGTCGCGGTGAAGCGCATCCTGCTCACCCATGGTCACCTCGACCATGCGGGCGCGGCGGCGGAACTGGCCGAAGCGCTCGGCGTGCCGGTCGAAGGCCCGCACCGCGCCGATGCCTTCCTGCTCGACGGACTGCCCGAACAGGGCGCGCGCTACGGCATGGCGTGCCGCACCGTCACCCCGGATCGCTGGCTCGAGGAAGGGGAGAGCGTGGAGATCGCCGGCCAGGACTTCGCCGTGCTGCACTGCCCGGGGCACACGCCGGGGCATGTCGTCTTCGTCTCGACGGCCCTCGAGATCGCGCTGGTGGGCGACGTGATCTTCCGCGGCTCGGTCGGGCGCACGGACTTCCCTTATGGCGACCATGCGGCGCTGATCGCCGCGATCCGCGGCAAGCTGTTCCCGCTCGGCGACGGGATGCGCTTCATCTGCGGCCATGGTCCGGGATCGACCTTCGGCGCCGAGCGGCGCTCCAACCCCTATTGCGGAGACGGCGCCGCATGAGCCCCATGATCGAGACCGACACCCCGCCCTTGCCGCCCGCGCGGCCCGAGGCGATGGGCATGTCCTCCGCGCGCCTCGCCCGCATCCGCCCGGCCTTCGAGCGGGAGGTGGCGGAAGGCCGGCTGCCCGGCGCGGTGGTGGCCATCGCGCGCGACGGGCGGCTGGTGCACCTGGAAGCCGCGGGGTTCCTCGACCCCGTCGCGCGCACGCCGATGCGCGCGGATGCGATGTTCTCCATCGCGTCCATGACCAAGCCCGTCTGCGGCGCGGTCGCAATGAGCCTGGTCGAGGACGGCCGGCTGCTGCTGTCGGATCCGGTCGGCGCCTATGTGCCGCCGCTGATGGAGGTGCAGGTCGCGCGGCCGACCGAGGCGATGCTGGCGGGCACCGGCCCGATCGAGACCGAGCCACAGCGCCGGCGCATGACGGTGCAGGACGCCGCGCGGCACACCACGGGCTTCGTCTATGGCGGCTTCGGCGGGACGGCGGTGCATGCGGCCCATCCCGGCACCTCCATCACCGTCGCGCGCGACCATGACGCGGAAAGCCTGGCGAAGGCGCTCGCCGCGACGCCGCTGCGGCATCATCCGGGCGAGCAGTGGGAATACGGCTTCTCGACCGACGTGCTCGGGCTGGTCGCCGGCGCGGCGGGCGGGGCCTCGCTCGGCGCGCTGATGCGAAGCCGCATCTTCGATCCGCTCGGCATGGCCGAGACGGGCTACGTGCTGCCGGCGGGGCAGGAAGGGCGCTTCGCGAAGCCGCTGCCCGCCTGCCCGATCACCGGCGCGGCGCAATCCGTCGCGGCACCGCTCGCGCCGCCGAAGTTGGAAGTGGGCGGGGCGGGGCTGGTCTCGACCGCGTCGGACTACCTCCGCTTCGCCGAGATGCTGCGCGCGGGCGGGTCCTTCGGCGGGTCGCGGGTGCTTTCGCCGGCGACGGTGCGGTGGATGGCGTCGGACCACCTGCAGGGGATCGCGGGCGGGCCGGACCGGATGGATCCCGGCCTCACTGGCTATGGCTTCGGCGTGACGGTCGCGGTGCGGCGCCACCCCGGCGGGTCGGCCTTCATGGGCGCGCCGGGCGCCTTCGGCTGGTCGGGCGTCTTCGGCACCTATTTCTGGGTCGATCCGGCGGAACGGCTCGCCGTGGTGCTGATGGCGCATGCGCCGGGCGAGATGCGGCTGCGCTACCGCAGGCTCGTGAACATGCTGGTCTACCAGGCGCTGGAACGCTGAGGCGCTACGCCCCGCCGGCGAGACTTTCCGGCGTGGCGTGGGCCAGCACGCCCGTCTTCAGCCCGGCGAGCGTCCGCACCATCTCCCGACGCAGCCAGGGCACGATGCGCAGCCGGTCGAAGGTCGCGTCCCGCACCCAGGCAAGCGCGGTGGAATCCGACTGGAAGAAGGGCGTCATCAGCGCGCTTGCGCGCTGGTAGAAGCGCACATGCGCGCGCCGCGCCGCGGCGTAGCGCGCGAAGGCGGCCTCGTGCCCCGGCTCGGCCACCAGCGCATCGGCGAGCGCGTGCGCATCGAGCAGCGCGCTGTTCGCCCCCTGGCCGAGTTGCGGCGAGGTCGCATGCGCCGCATCGCCGACCAGCACGAGCCGCCCCCGCCAGGGCCGCGTCGCCGTGAACTGGATGTAGGAGGCGGGCGTGAAGGCCTCCGACCCGGGGAGTGCCGCCAGCACCGGCGCGATGGGCGGCCACAGCGCCGAGGCTTCGTCCCGCCACTCCTCGAACCGCGCCGCCCAGGCGCCGTGGTCGCCTGGCTTGAGCGACCAGAACAGCGCGGCGAGCGGCGGCCCGCCGGGGTCCGCGCGCCCGACCGGCAGCCAGCCCAGCATCACTCGCGCCGCGACGTAGCGCTGCAGCAGCATCCCCGGCGCCAGGCCGGGATCGGGCACGCTCGCCCAGACGGCACCGTAGGAAAACGCGCGCGGCGGCGTCGCATCCACCTGCGCGCGCAGCGCCGATCGCGCGCCGGAGGCGTCGACCGCGAGATCGGCCTCCGCCAGCACGGCGCCGTCCGCGCCGAGCAATTCGATCCCGCCCGGCGTTTCCCGGGTGCGCGCGACGGCGCTCGCCGTCGCGATCCGCGCGCCGGAGGCGGCGAAGGCGCGCCACAGCACGCCATGCAGCGCGGCGCGATGCACCGCGAGCGCCTGCAGTCCCGGCGCGAGATCGCCATAGCCGAGGTCGAACACCGTCGCGCCGCGATCCGTCGTGCCGTGCAGCCGCGTGATGGGTGCGCCGAGCGCCGCGATCTCCTCCAGCAGCCCGAGCCGGGCCAGCGCCGCGAGGCCGGTGGGCTGCAGCATCAGGCCCGAGCCGACCGGCGCCGGTTCGGCGAAGCGTTCATGCAGCACGACGTCGTGCCCCGCACGCGCGAGCCGCGTCGCGACGGCGAGCCCGGCGACGCCGGCACCCACCACGGCGACGCGGCGCGTCACTCGGGCCGGCCGCCGCAGCCCAC
>NZ_JACADQ010000358.1 GCF_016106015.1 Neoroseomonas rubea | reverse complement strand
GCGCGCGGCGCTCGAGATGGTCGGCCTTGCGGAGCTCGCCGACCGGCCGGCGCGGCGGCTGTCCGGCGGCGAGCAGCAGCGGCTCGCACTCGCCCGCGCCGCCGCGCTGAACCCCGAACTGCTCTTCCTCGACGAGCCCTGCGCCAACCTCGACCCCGCGGCGACGCGCGCGGTCGAGCGGATCGTCGCGACACTCGCGGCACGCGGCACCAAGATCGTGATGACGACGCACGACCTCGGCCAGGCGAGGCGCCTCGCCGGCGAGGTCCTCTTCCTCCATCGCGGGGCGCTGCTTGAGCAGACGCCAGCCGATACGTTCTTCAACGCCCCCGCCACGGCGGAAGCCGACGCGTTCCTGCGCGGTGAACTGCTGTGGTGAGCGGGCGCCGACCACCGGGAGACCCGAGGTGACGAACATCCTTCGTCGCGACCTGCTCGCCGCCGCCTTCGCCCTCGTCGCCACCGGCGGTGCGGCGGCGCAGAACCGCGGCCTCACCCTGGCCAGCACGACCAGCACGGAACAGTCCGGCCTCTTCGGCCACATCCTGCCGATCTTCACGCGGGAGACCGGGATCGCCGTGCGCGTGGTCGCACTCGGTACCGGCCAGGCGCTCGATGTCGGGCGGCGCGGCGATGCTGACGTCGTCTTAGTGCACGACCGCCCGGCGGAGGAGCGCTTCGTGCGCGAGGGCTTCGGCGTCGCGCGCCGGCATGTGATGTACAACGACTTCGTCGTCATCGGCCCTGCCAGCGACCCGGCGCGCATCGCGGGCCTGACCAACACGGCGGAAGCGCTGCGCCGCATCGCCGCCGCTCGCGCGCCTTTCATCTCCCGCGGCGACCGCAGCGGCACCCATGCGGCGGAACTGCGGCTCTGGCAGCAGGCGGGCACCGACCCCGTGACGGGGCGCGGGCAGTGGTACCGGGAAGTCGGCCAGGGCATGGGCCCGGCGCTGAACACGGCTGCGGCGCAGAACGCCTATGTCCTCGCCGACCGCGGCACCTGGCTCGCCTTCCGCAACCGGCAGGACCTGCGCGTCCTCGTCGAGGGCGATGCGCGGCTGTTCAACCAGTACGGCGTCATGCTGGTGAACCCGCAGCGCCATGCGCATGTGAAGGCGGCGGAGGGGCAGCGCTTCATCGACTGGATCCTCTCGCCCGCCGGGCAGGCGGCGATCGCGTCCTACAGGGTAGGCGGGGAGCAGTTGTTCTTCCCGAACGCGACGCGGCCCGAACCGGTGTCGTGAGGATCGCGGCCCGGGGCGGGCACCACCGTCACGGATCGTCGTAGACCACCGGCGTCGTGTAGGCCTCGTCCTCGTGCCGCTGCCAGTAGAGGTCGAGGATGCGGCGCGTGACCGGGCCCGGCCGGCCATCGCCGATCGGGCGGCCATTGTAGGAGGTGATCGGCGTGATTCCGCCCGCGGTGGTGCTCGAGAAGATCTCGTCCGCCGTATCGAGTTCCTCGACCCGCACCGGGCGAAATTCGCAGCGCATCTGCAGGTCGGCGGCGATCTCGGCGACGGTGCGGCGCGTGATGCCCTCGAACATCCCGCGGTCGGGGGAGGCGAGCGCGCCGTCCTTCACGATGAAGACGTTGTAGCCCGGCCCCTCGGTGATCGTGCCGTCGGCGAGCGGCAGCACCGTGGTATGGGCATCCTGGTCGTAGGCCTCGAAGAGGCTCATGGTCAGGTCGAGCCAGTGGAAGTTCTTGATCCGCTGGTCGAGCGCCTCGGACGGGATGCGCTGCGTCTTCGCCAGGATCAGCTTCCACCCGTCCCGCCGCTGGTCCTCGTTCGCGATCCAGAGGAAGGGCGTGACATAGGCGTAGAGCCGGTTGCGGCAGAGCCGCGGATCGCGCGTCCCCGGCGGCTGCACGCCGCGGGAGCACATCACCATCACGAAGGCGTCGCGGTAGCCGGTGCGGCGGACGCACTCCATCAGGATGTCGCGCAGCTCCTCATCCGTATGGGACAGCGACATGCGGAGCCCGGCGATGGAGGCGCGGAACCGGTCGATATGGTCCTGCATCCGGAAGAAGCGGCCCTTCCAGACATGCAGCGCGTCGTAGGTCACGTCCGAGCGGAGGAAGCCGCGGTCGAGGATCGGGATGGTCGCCTCGGCGAGCGGCATGAACCTGCCGTCCATATAGGCGACGCCCTGGGCCGCGGCCATTTCGTCGATCGCGTTCATGCTGCCTTGGTCTCCCGCCCCTCGAAGCCCGCCAGCGCGCTGGCGACGCAGCGCGCGATGGTGTCCATGTTGTAGCCGCCTTCCTGCACCAGGACCGTCGGCAGCTTGAGCGCGGCGAGCCTGGCCCCGATGCGGCGGAAGCCGTCGAAGGTGACCTTCAGCCCCTCGGTCGGGTCGGCCTCATGCGCATCGACGCCGAGGGAGACGACGAGCGCCTCAGCCTGGAAGGCCCCGATGCGCGCGCAGCCGGCCTCGAGCGCGGCGAGGAATGCGATGTCCCCCGCACCCTTGGGCAGCGGCAGGTTCAGGTTGAAGCCGAGGCCCCGGCCCTCCCCGCGTTCATGCGCATGGCCCGCGAAATAGGGATGGTAGTCGATCGGGTCGCGGTGGAGGGAGACGAAGAGCACGTCGTCCCGCCGGTAGAAGATGCCCTGCGAGCCGTTGCCGTGGTGGACGTCCACGTCGATCAGCGCGACGCGGGCGAAGCGCCGGCGCAGCTGCTCCGCCGCGATCGCCGCGTTGTTCAGGAAGCAGTTCCCGCCGCCCATGTCGGTGAAGGCGTGGTGACCGGAGGGGCGGCAGAGCGCGTAGGCCGCCGCCTCGCCCCCGATCACCCGCACCGCGGCCTCGACGGCGAGGTTCGCGGAATCGGCCGCGACCGCCCAGGTGTGCTCGCCGATCGGCGCCCAGCAATCATGCATGTGGTAGCCGGCGCGGCCGACGATGGAGACTGGATAGGCATGGTCCATGCCACGCACCGGGAAGATGTAGGGGAAGACATCCTCCGACGCGCCTTCGATCTTCCGCCACTCGCGCCAGGCGTGTTCGAGGAAGTCGAGATATTCGGGCGTGTGGATCGCGGCGATCGGCTTCGGTCCGTGCGGGGCGGCGTCGAGCAGCGCGTGCCCGTCCACCCGCAGGGCGGCAAGGATGTTGTCGGCCCGCGCCGGCAGGTCCCGGTTCGTCACGATGCGGCCGTGCCGGAAGGTCTGTGCCGGCCGATGCCCTGCATGGTGCGGAGAGTGGAAGACCTTCACGCCAACGTCCGCCGGATGCGCCAGGGTGCAGTAGAGGCGCGTTCCGCAGGTCGGGCAATGCCGGCACGATCGAGGCGGGCGGCGCCAATAACGTCGCGGGGCGAATGCCTGCGATCCCGAGGCCGAGGCTGACGGTCCAGAGCCTGGTACGGATGGTGGTTGATGGCGGAGGGAGTGCGACCGGATTCGAACCGTCGCATCCCCTAGCCAGAATACGCCGCCAGCGCCCTACAAGATGAACCACCCGGCTTCGGGCCCGCTGGCGGCGGTGACGCGGATGGCAAAGTCGGCCACGGCGTTGCCGTCGATGTCGCCCTCGATCCTGTAGTCGCCGCCGCCAAGGTCTGTGTAGCGTACCCTCCCCGGGAGACCCGCCGTGAAGGCCTGGTCGCCGATGTAGGTGAATGGTTGATCGCCCCCGAGGAGCGGATTGGCGTCGATCAGGGTAAACTCGATCCGATCGCCCACACCGGCCGTGTTGGCGAAATCGGTGATCACGTCGGGCGCGGCCGTCGTGCTCTGCGCTGCCGCATTCAACCGGAAGACATCGTTGCCGGCACCACCGGTCATCGTATCGCTGCCGTTGCCGCCAATTAGTGTGTCGCTGCCGTCGCCGCCGAGCAGCAAGTCTGCCCCGTCGGCGCCTCGCAGGATATTGTTGGAGGCATTGCCCGTGATGCGGTTGGCGAGCGCGTTGCCGTTGCCCTCGACGACGGTCCCGAGAAGCATCAGATCCTCGAGATTGGCGCCGAGCGTATAGGCCGCCCCTGCCGTGGCCTGGACGGTGTCGCTGCCGGCGTTCAGCGCCTCGACAATGACATCGGCCTGGCCCTCGACGATGTAGAGGTCGCTGTCCACCCCGCCGATCAGGCTGTCGATGCCAAGCCCGCCCTCCAGCGTGTCGTTGCCGGCGCCGGCCTCCAGCGTATCCGCCCCGGCGGCACCGAACAGGGAATTGGCGATGGCGTTGCCGACGATGCGGTTGGCCAGGCCGTTGCCACTGCCGTTCTGCG
>NZ_JACADQ010000357.1 GCF_016106015.1 Neoroseomonas rubea | reverse complement strand
GGGCGGGCGGCGCTGGCGGCACTCGCCCTCGCCGTCGCGGCCGTGCCGTCCATCCTGTTGTGGCGGCGCGGACGCCTTGCGGCGGCGCTGGCCTGGCCCGCGCTCGTGGCCGGCGCTGCGCTCGCGGGGCTCGCGGTGCTGCTCGCGGATCCGACACTGGCCGCGGGGCTGCGCACGGTCGAACGGATCGCGGAGGGCGATCTCGCCGCCTCCGGCCGCGCAGGGCTCTGGGGCGCGGCGCTCGACCTCGCCGGCCGGGCGCTGCCCTGGGGCTTGGGGCCGGGTGGCTTCGCCATCGCGGCCGGGCACGGGGAAAGGCGCGGGCTGCATCCGCACAACCATGCGCTGGAGGCGCTGGCGGAAGCGGGGCTGCCGGGCCTGGTTCTCTGGCTCGGGGCCTTTGGCGGCGGTGCGCTGGTCGCGATGCGACTCGCCGCGCGGGCGGAGGCGAGGCGCGCGGCAGGAATCGCAGCGCTGGTGCTGCCGGTTGCGCTGACGCTGATGGTCTCGACCGACCTCGGCAACCGGATGGGCTGGTTCGCGTTGGGCCTCGCGCTCGGCCTGGGGGTGGAGGCGTGGCCGCGCCATGTACGGACGGTTCGGCAAGCGCGCGCTTGATATCGCCGGCGCGGCGGCGCTGCTGGTGGCGCTCGCGCCGCTGATGGTGGCGGTCGCCATCTCGGTGCGCGTCGCGCTCGGCAGGCCGGTGCTGTTCCGGCAGCGCCGCGCCGGGCGAGGCGGCAAGCCCTTCACGCTGGTGAAGTTCCGCACGATGCACGAGGGTCCGGGGGAGGACGCCGCGCGGCTGACGCGGCTCGGCCGCCTGCTGCGGCGCTGCGCGCTCGATGAACTGCCCCAGCTGGTTCATGTGCTGCGCGGGGAGATGAGCCTTGTCGGCCCGCGCCCCCTGCCGATGGACTATCTGCCGCGCTACACGCCGGGCGAGGCGCGACGGCTGCTGGTGCGCCCGGGGCTTGCCGGCGCGGCGCAGGCGGCGGGGCGCAACGCGGTGCCCTGGCCCGAGCGGCTCGCGATCGATGCCGCCTATGCGGATGCGGCGCCGCGCGTGATGCGAGACCTCGGGCTGCTGTTGCGTTGCGCGGTCATCGCCCTCAGCGGGCGGGGCGCGACGGCGCCCGGCCACGCCACCATGCCGGCGCTTCGTGATGATTTCGATATAACCCCTGGTTGATATCCGAGAAATATCGATTATTCTGATATCGTGACATTCATCGCGAAGCCGCGCCCCGACGAGACCGCGCCCAGGCCCGAATCGGGCACGGCCGCCCCGCGCCGGATCCCGCTCTCGCCCCCGCACCTGACGGGGCGGGAGGAAACGGCGCTGCGCGGCGTGCTGGACAGCGGCTGGGTCGCGCCGGCCGGCCCCGCGCTCGCGGCCTTCGAGGACGCGGTCTGCGCCGCGACCGGCTTCCGCCACGTGCTTGCGACCAGTTCAGGCACCGCGGCGCTGCACCTCGCCTACCGGGTGCTTGGCGTGGAGCCGGGGGATGAGGTCTGGGCACCGGGCTTCACCTTCGTCGCGACCGTCGCGCCCGCCGTGCAGATGGGCGCGGTGCCGCGCTTCCTCGACGTCGCGCCTGGGTCCTGGACGCTCGACCCCGACCTGCTGCGGCGGGAACTCGCCGGCGCGGCGCGGCGCGGGCGGCTGCCGAAGGTGGTGGTGGCGGTCGACATCTACGGCCAGGCGAGCGAGCTCGACGCCATCCTCGCCGCCTGCGACCGGCATGGCGTGGCGGTGCTGAGCGACAGCGCGGAGGGCCTCGGCGCCACGATCCGCGGGCGGCAGGCGGGACGGGGCGCGCGGCTCGCCGCTTTCTCCTTCAACGGGAACAAGATCGTCACCGCGGGCGGCGGCGGCGCGCTGGCGGGGGACGACCCGATCCTGCTCGGCCGCGCACGGCACCTCGCGACGCAGGCCAAGGATCCCGCGCCGCACTATCAGCACACGCTGACCGGGCATGCCTACGCGATGCCGAGTCTGCTCGCTGCGGTGGGCCTGGCGCAGCTGCCGGCGCTGGCCGCGCGCATCGCGATCCGGCGGGCGCTGTTCGCGCGCTACCGGGCCGCGCTCGGCGACCTGCCGGGACTGACCTTCATGCCCGAAGCGTCCTGGGGCCGATCGACGCGGTGGCTCAGCGCCATCCTCATCGATCCCGCGCACTTCGGCGCGGACCGGGAGGAGGTGCGTCGCGCCCTCATGGCCGCCGGCGCGGAATCCCGCCCCGTCTGGAAGCCGCTGCCGGACCAGCCGGTCTTCGCCGGCGCGCCATCGGTCGGCGGGGCAGTGGCGCGGGGGCTCTTCGCGCGGGGGCTCTGCCTGCCCTCCGGCACTGCCATGACCGCGGCGGAGGAAGCGCGCGTCGTCGGTGCCATCCGCGGCTGCCACCGCGCATGAGCCTGTCGATCCTCTACCTGCACCAGCATTATTCGGCCCCGTTCGGCGCGGCGCCGCAGCGCAGTCACACGATGGCCGAGGCGCTGGCCGCGCGCGGCCACGCGGTGACGGTCGCCTGTGGCCGCTACGACGGTGGCGCGACGGGGCTTGGCGGAGCGTTCGTCGACGGGGCGCGGGTAGGCAGGGTTGGCCGGCACAGGGTGATCGAGTTCGATATCCCCTACGCCAATGCCATGCCGCTGCCGCGGCGCGCGCTGGCCTTCCTGCGCTTCGCCCGGCGCACCGCGGGGCTCGCCGCGGCGAGCGGGTTCGACCTTGTGATCGCCTCCTCCACGCCGCTGACAGTGGCGCTGCCGGCGCTGGCCGCGCGCACGCGACGTGGCACGCCCTTCCTGTTCGAGATCCGCGACCCCTGGCCCGAACTGCCGCGCGCCCTGGGTGGCGTGCCGCGCCCGGTCCTCGCCGCCATGGACCTTCTGGCGGATGCCGCCTGCCGCCGCGCCGCGCGGATCGTCGCGCTGTCGGACGGCATGGCGGCGACGGCGATCGCGCGCGGCGCCGAGCCGGCGCGCGTGCATGTGGTGCCGAATGGCTGCGACCTTGGCACCTTCGGCCCGCATGTCGGCCCCTGGCGGCCGCCGTCGGCGATGCCGTGGGAATGCCTCGCGATCTATGCAGGCACGCATGGGCGGGCGAACGGGCTCGGCACGCTGCTCGACGCCGCCGCGCTGCTGCGCGCGCGCGGCGAAAGGCGGGTGCGCATCCTGCTCGCGGGCGACGGAGCGGAGAAGCCCGCGCTGATGGCCCGCGCCCAGGCCGAGGGCCTCGGCAACGTCACCTTCCTCGACCCGCTGCCGCGACCGATGCTCGGCGCATTGCTCTCCGCCGGGCAGGTCGTCCTGCACCTGCTGGCCGATCACCCCGCCTTCGCCGAATGGACCAGCCCGAACAAGCTGATGGACGGGCTCGCGGCCGGGCGGCCGGTCGTGACGAACCAGCCGGGCCGGGCGGCGCGCATCGTGCAGGACGGTCCTTCGGGCATCGCCGTGCCGCCCGGCGAGGCCGGGGCGCTGGCGGATGCGCTGCAGCGGCTTGCCGCCGACCCCGCACTGCGTCTGCGGATGGGGGAGGCGGCGCGCCGCCAGGCGGTCGCCGCATGGGACCAGCGCCTGCTGGCCGACCGGTTCTGCGACGTGGCGGAGCGCGCGGCCGCGGAGGCTGCGCCGCACCGGGCCCCAGCGCTGTCCGGCGGGCAGGGTGCCCGCGCACGCTGATGCCACCGATCCTCCACCTGGTGGTGGCGGCACGGCCGAACCTGCCGAAGATCGCCGCGCTGTGGCACGCCCTGGCCGAGGCGCCGCCGATCTGCACGCCGCGCCTGCTGCATACCGGCCAGCACCATGACGCGGCGATGTTCGGCGATCTGATCGAGGATCTGCGCCTGCCCCCGCCTGCCATCGCGCTCGGCGTCGCCGGCGGCGCGCCGGCGGAGCGCATGGCGCGCACCATGATCGCCTGCGAGGCCGCCTGGGCGGCGGAACGCCCGGCGCTCGTCGTCGTCGCGGGCGATGTGGACGGCGCGCTCGGCGCCGGGATCGCAGCGCGCAAATGCGGCCTCCGCGCCGCGCATCTGGAAGCCGGGCTGCGCTGCGGCGCCCCGGACATGCCGGAGGAGGTGAACCGCCGCGCACTGGATGCGATCTGCGACCCGCTCTGGGCGCCGGACGAGGCGACCGCGGCGCGGCTCTTGGCCGAAGGCCATCCGCCCGCGCGCGTGCGGGCCGTGGGCAACGCCATGGCCGACAGCCTGCTGCGCCATCGCCCGGCGGCGCGCGCGCG
>NZ_JACADQ010000356.1 GCF_016106015.1 Neoroseomonas rubea | reverse complement strand
CTCGGCCGCGGCCATCTGTGCCGCGACCCGCGCGGCGCGCGGCCGTCGCGGCCGCCATGACGCTCGGCCGTCGCGCCGCCGCATCGCCGCGGAACGCCGTGACCATGCGGCGGAACAGGTTCACAACCGCCAGACGCAGGCCAGCACCCGGCCAAGCGCATCCAGGCTGCGCCACCCCACGGTCCGCCCATCGAAGGCCGCGCGCGTGGTGCCGCCGGCGCGGGCCGCGCACAATCGGTTCGCTGTGGACACGCGTCCGCAGGATTTTTCCTGCAACCTTCGCCGCCCTGATCCGTTGCACGCCGAATGGACAGGCTGCTCACCTATCGAATGGACGATACGCGCGTTCTTTTCGCCTATGGCGACAGGCGCGCGCATGTCCCGCGTGCCCAATGGCCGGCGCGCTGGTTTCTTGGCGACTTCCATCCCGATCTCGAATGCGCCATCCGCGAATGGTTCGACGCGACCGACAGCGCGAAGCCGGATGCGCTGGACATCGACGATGTCATCGAGCGGCTGTTCCGCATGTAGCGGCGGGTTGGCGTCCTCCTTGCTTCCTCAACCAGCCGCTGCGCGGCGCAAGCCCGCCATGCGGACGATGGGTGCCACTCGCGACCGGCGGAGGCGATGGACCAGCAACAGTCCCGCTGGAGGGAACAACGCGCGGTTCCGGCGGGGCGTTGGCGACCTGCTCGCGCAGCCGAGCGAGCACCACCACGCTGTCGGGGCCTAGGCCAGGCTCGCTGACCAGCGACGCTGGGCAACGGCGAGGAACCGGTCCATCCTTGGGCAACTCGAAAGGCTCTGCCGCCGATGCCCCTTTGCCAGCTCATCTACGCTTCGCGTCCTTTCGGCTTCAACGCCGAGATGCTCGACGACATCCTGGTTGCGGCACGTCGGAACAACGCTCGGAAAAGCATCACCGGCGCGCTCGTATGCCGCGCAGACCTGTTCCTGCAGATCCTGGAAGGCCCCCGACTCGCAGTCACCGAGACGTTCGGCCGCATCCTTCGTGACGACCGGCATATCGAGGTGGCGCTCCTGCATTGCGCCGATACCAGCGATCGTCTCTTTCCCTCCTGGACCATGCGCGACGACCCGCCGCAGTCCTGGATGTGGCCGCGTGAGGATGTGCGTCAGGGCGCCGCCGCCGAGACGACGACGGCACAGGCCGTGGAGATCTTCCGTCGCCTGTCATGCGAGCCGCGCGCCGAGTGAGTCCCTGTCGGAAGCCTTCGCCGGTCGCACGCGCCGGAGACGCGCCGTCCGGACGATCGAGGCCCCAAGTGACAAAGAAGGTTGAGGGGGGGGCGGGGGGAGAAGTTCCCTTCTCCCCCCGATGCCTCTCACCGTCGAGCGCCCGATTCGGCGCTCACGCCGGATCGAGCCGGAAGATCCGCCCCTGCCCCTCATCCGTCAGCAGGTAGATCCGCCCATCCGGCCCGACGATCACGTGCCGCATCCGCGCGAAGCCGGTCAGCAGCCGTTCCTCCCCCGTGACGCGGTCGCCATCGGTTGAAAGCCGCACCAGCCCCGGCGTGTTCAGCGCCGCGACGAACAGGCTGCGCCGCCACCCCGGAAAGGCTGAGCCGTCATAGAAGGCGATGCCGGAGGGGCTGATCGGCGGGTCGAAGACATGCAGCGGGTCGGTCAGGCCCTGCGCGCTCACCTCCCGCGAGATGCGCGGCCCCCAGTATTCCCGCCCGTGGCTGACGGTCGGCCAGCCGAAATTGGCGCCGCGGCGGAGGATGTTGATCTCGTCCCCCCCGCGCGGCCCGAATTCCGCTTCCCACAGGCTGCCCGTCCAGGGATTCAGCGCGAGGCCCTGCGGGTGCCGGTGGCCATAGGAGAAGATCTCGGGGCGGGCATCGGCGCGGCCGACGAAGGGATTGTCCGGCGGCACGCGCCCATCCCGCGTCAGGCGCAGCACCTTGCCGGCCAGGTCGTCGAGGCGCTGGGCGCGTGCGCGCTCGTTCCGCTCCCCGGTCGAGAGATAGAGGAACCCGTCCCGGTCGAAGGCGATGCGGCAGCCATAGTGCAGCCGCCCGCTGCGCTGCGCCGGCGTCGCGTCCAGCACGCGGCGCACGCCGACCAGCTGCGTCGAATCGGGGGAAAGCCGCGCGGTGATGAGCCGCGTCAGCGCGCCGCCTTCGACCGACGCCGCCTGGCAGAGGAACACGTCCCGCGTGCGGGCGAAGTCCGGCGCGAGCGCGACGTCGAGCAGCCCGCCCTGGCCGACCGCTTCCACCTGCGGCACGCCGCCGAGCGGCGCGGAGACCCGGCCATCGGCCGTCAGGCGGCGCAGCCGGCCCGGCCGTTCCGTCACCAGCATCGAGCCGTCGGGCAGGAACACGCCGCCCCAGGTGTTTTCCAGCCCCGTGGCGAAGGTGGTGACGCGGAAATTCGCCTGTTCGGAGCGGATGGGCGTGTCCTGCGCCGCGGCGGCGAGCGGCAGGGCGAGGAAGGGCAGGGCAAGGAGGGTGCGGCGCATCATGCCGCGACAGGTGGCCCTGCCCTGCGCGGCCTGCAACCGCGCGGGGGTTTCCGCGCCCCGCGCGCCGTTGCAGGCTGCACGCAACACCGGAGGGAACGCCATGCAGGACAGGACTCGCTTCGATGGCCAGGTCGCCATCGTCACCGGCGCGGGGTCGCGCGACTCAGGGACCGAGGCCACCACGGTCGGCAATGGCCGCGCCATCGCGACGCTGCTCGCGCGCCGCGGTGCCAAGGTGCTGCTGCTGGACGTGCAGCGCGGATGGCTGACGCGGACCGAGGAGATGATCCGCGCCGAGGGCGGCACCTGCGCGCCGTTCGTCGGCGATGTGTCCAAGGATGCCGATTGCGCGGCGGCGGTGGCCGAAGCCGTGCGGCTGTGGGGCCGGGTCGATGTGCTGGTGAACAACGTCGGCATCAGCGGCCCGCCCGGCGATGCGACGGCGCTCGACATCGAGGCCTGGGACCACGGCATGGCGGTGAACGTGAAGTCCGTGATGCTGATGGCGCGCCATGCGGTGCCGGAGATGCGCAAGCAGGGCGCGGGCGCGATCGTGAACCTCGCGTCCATCGCCGGGCTGCAGGGCGGGCATCCGGGCCTGCTGTATGCGACGACGAAGGGGGCCATCGTGCAGATGACGCGGGCGATGGCCGCGCATCATGGTGGCGACCTGGTGCGCGTGAACGCGGTCGCTCCCGGCTATGTCTACACGCCGATGGTCGCCTCGCGCGGCATGAGCGAGGAGCTGCGCCAGCAGCGCGCCAATGCGGGGCTGCTGAAGGTGGAAGGCACGGCCTGGGACGTGGCGGAGGCGGTGTGCTTCCTGGCATCCCAGTCGGCGCGCTGGATCACGGGCGTGACGCTGCCGGTGGATGCGGGAAGGTCGGCGGGGAATGTGGGGGCGACGCCGAAGCCGAGCGGGTTGAAGACGTAAGGCGGGGGGAAGGGAACTTCCCCCCGAGCCCCCCAACCTTCTTTGTCGTTCGGGAGTCCGTCGCCAGACTGACAAAGAAGGTTGAGGGGGGTACGGGGGGAGAAGTTCCCTTCTCCCCCCGTTCTTCCCATGGACGCCGCAACCCGCACCCTCGCCATCACCCGCGCCGCGCTTCGCTTCTGCCTGTTGCGCCGCTGGGCGCCGGTGGAGCAGGTGCCGCTGCCCGATGGCCGCCGCGCGGATGTGCTCGCGCTGTTGCCGGACGGCGGCTTCGTGATCCTCGAAGTGAAATCCGGCGCGCGGGATTTCCTGTGCGACCAGAAATGGGCCGACTACCGCGCCTGGTGCGACCGGCTGTTCTTCGCGGTCGATCTCGATTTTCCGCAGGACCTGCTGCCCGAGGATGTCGGCCTGGTGGTGGCCGATGACCGCGAGCCCGCCCTGCTGCGCGACGCGCCGGAGCATCGTCTGGCTCCGGCGCGCCGGCGGTCCCTGTTGCAGCGCCATGCGACGCTGGCGGCGCTGCGGCTGGCTGCGCTGACCGATCCCGCGGGAGCGGCCGAGATGCGCGCCGCGCTGCGGCTGGAATAGCCCCGGCCCGGGGCGCTTTCACCACGCGAAACACGCGGCGGATGGATCAGCGGCCCGCAGGGCCGAGGCCGCGAATGCCGCCCGCCCGGCGTCTGAGGCGCACGAAGGCGAAGCCTTCGTGCGCATGGTATCAGTAGCGGCGGTAGCGCGGCGCCGTCAGCGCGCCGACCGCGGCACCGCCCGCGCCGCCGATCGCAGCGCCCGCCAGCGGCGAACCGCCCGTCAGCGCCGCGATGCCGGC
>NZ_JACADQ010000355.1 GCF_016106015.1 Neoroseomonas rubea | reverse complement strand
AACGCCGGCGCCGCGCCCTGCTGCGGCGCGCCCTTCTGCGCCAGCACCGGCCCGGCGGCGAGCGCCAGCCCCGCGACGGTGGCGAGCGCGAGCGCCCTGGCGCCGATCCTGCCTGCTGCGTGCATCCCGGAAGACCTCCTTTTGCGTGTTGCCAGTAAACCCCGCCCGGCACGCCCGCGCCAGCGCCGGTGATCCGCCCCTTGGCGCGGGGTGTGAGGCATTTCACATGAGGGGTGCATGACGAAGCCGCCCGTCCCCGCCCGCAAGGGTGCCGAGATCGCCGCCTTTCTCGACCAGGTGGCGCGCCTGCCGGCCGTGCGCCCCGCGCGCGGGCGTCCGGGCAGGCTCGTGTTCGCGGTCGACGCCACCGCGTCCCGCCAGCCGGCCTGGGACCGCGCCTGCGCGCTGACGGGGGAGATGTTCCTCGCCACGCGCGACCTCGGCGGGCTCGCCGTCTCGCTCGCCTATTGGCGCGGCTTCATGGAATTCGCCGCCACACCCTTCCTGACGGACGGGGCGGAACTCGCCCGCCGCATGTCCGGGGTCACCTGCCTCGGCGGGCAGACGCAGCTGCTGCGCGCGCTGCGCCACGCGCTGGCGGAATCGCGCAAGGAGAAGGTGGGCGCGCTGGTGCTGGTGGGCGACGCGGTGGAGGAGGATGTAGACGCGCTCTGCCACGCTGCAGGGGAACTCGGCCTGTTCGGCACGCCGGTCTTCTGCTTCCAGGAAGGGGACAACCCGGTCGCGACCAATGCCTTCCGGCAGGTGGCGAAAGTCTCGGGCGGGGCCTGGGCGCCCTTCGATTCCGCCTCGGCCGGGACGCTGCGCGACCTGCTGCGCGCGGTCGCGGTCTTCGCCGCCGGCGGGCGCGGAGCGCTCGCCGCGTTGTCCGGTCCCGCCGCGGCGCGGATCGCGGGGCAATTGCCGGGGCCGCGGCGATGACCTGGCTCGCCCTCGGCGCGCTCGCGCTGCTGGCCGTGATGGCCGCGCTGCGCGCCTTCGCCTACGCCCCGGTGGCCAGCGTGAAGAAGGCGCTCGCCTGGGTCGCGGGCGGGCTCGGGCTGGTGCTGCTGGCGGCGCTGCTGTTCAGCGGGCGCGGGCTGCAGGCGCTGTGGTCGCTCGCCTTCTTCGCGCCGCTCATCGTCCAGGCCTGGCGGTCCTGGCGCACGGCGCGCACCTTCTCCCGCGGCGGCGCGGCGACGCCCGGGCAGGAAAGCCGGGTCGCGACCGCGACGCTCGAGATGGTGCTGCACCATGACAGCGGGCGGATGACAGGGACGGTGACGCGCGGGCGCTTCGCGGGCGCGGACCTCGGCGACCTGTCGTTGCCGGACCTGCTGGCGCTGCTGGCCGATTGCGCGGCGGAGGATGCGGAGAGCGTGCCGCTGCTGGAAGCCTGGCTCGACCGCGCGCATCCGGACTGGCGGGAGGCCGCACCCGCCGCGCCGTCGGACGGGCCGATGAACCGGGCGGAGGCGCTGTCCGTCCTCGGCCTCGCGGAAGGCGCGACGGAGGAGGAGATCCGCGCCGCGCATCGTCGCCTGATGCGCGCGGCGCACCCGGACACGGGCGGCAGCGCCTGGCTTGCAGCGCGGCTCAATGCCGCGCGGGATATGCTGCTGGAAGGCTGAGCGCGCGAACCGGCGGGCCCGGGTCGCGCGGCGCACCGGGGCGCGAAGGCGAGGCCCTCACGCCCCGCGCGGCATCACCGCTCCAGGCACATCGCGACACCCATGCCGCCGCCGATGCAGAGCGTCGCGAGGCCCTTCTTGGCGCCGCGCCGCTGCATCTCGAACAGCAGGGTGGTCAGCACGCGGGCGCCCGAGGCGCCGATCGGATGGCCGAGCGCAATCGCGCCGCCATTCACGTTCACCTTGGCCGGGTCCCAGCCGAGGTCCTTGTTCACCGCCAGCGCCTGCGCGGCGAAGGCCTCGTTCGCCTCGATCAGGTCGAGGTCGTCGATCGACCAGCCGGCCTTGGCGAGCGCCTTGCGCGACGCCGGGATCGGCCCCGTGCCCATGATCGACGGGTCGACGCCCGCGGTGGCCCAGGAGACGATGCGCGCCAGCGGGGTGATGCCGCGCTTGGCTGCTTCCGCCGCCGTCATCACCACCGCGACCGCGGCGCCGTCATTGATGCCGGAGGCGTTGCCGGCCGTGACCGAGCCGTCCTTGGCGAAGGCGGGACGGAGCTTCGCGAGCACCTCCATCGACGTGTCGGGCTTGGGGTATTCGTCGGCCGAGACCACCGTGTCGCCCTTGCGGCCCTTGACGGTGACGGGCGTGATCTCGTCGGCGAAGCGGCCGGCGGCCATCGCGGCCCCCGCCTTTCGCTGGGAGTTCAGGGCGAACTCGTCCTGCTGTTCGCGCGTGATCTGGAACTTCTGCGCCACGTTCTCGGCGGTGTTGCCCATGTGGTAGCCGTGGAAGGCATCCATCAGCCCGTCGCGCAGCATGGTGTCGACCAGCGCGAGGTCGCCCATTTTCTGCCCGGCGCGAAGCTGCTGGGCGTGCGGCGCCTGGGTCATGCTCTCCTGCCCGCCGGCGACGACGATGCGCGCATCGCCGGTGGCGATCTGCTGGGCGGCAAGGGCGACCGCGCGCAGGCCCGAGCCGCAGAGCTGGTTGATGCCGAAGGCTGTGTGCTCGACCGGGATGCCAGCGTTGACCGAAGCCTGGCGGGCCGGGTTCTGCCCGGCGCCGGCGGCGAGGATCTGGCCGAGGATGACCTCGTCCACCTCGGCACCCTCGACCTTGGCGCGTTCCAGCGCCGCCTTGATGGCGACGGTGCCGAGCGCGTGCGCGGGCAGGGAGGCAAAGGCGCCGTTGAAGGACGCGACCGGCGTGCGGGCGGCCGCGGCGATGACGATCTCGGTCATGACTGGGGTGTTCTCCCTTGGGGCGTTGCGGCGCAGCATGCGCCGGGGCGGGGGGGATCGACAAGCGAAGGCGCCGCTGATCCTCCCTTCTCAGCGGGCGGGGCCATTGCCTACCGTGGTCTCGCGCATCGGCGAGAGATCTTTGCCGCCCCGCACGCATGGGTCGTCGCCGGAGCCTTCCGAACCTGCCGGAGACGTCATGTTGCGCCTGCTCGCCCTCATCGCCGCGCTCGGCCTGTCCGCCTGCGGTTCGACCACCTTCCCGATGCCATACGAACCGACAGGCACGGTCGTGGGCAACCGCGCGCCGGGCCCGGTCGCGCAGATGTCGGAAGTGACCGTCACGCGACGCACCGGGCGGGAAGATGCGACCTGGATGGGCACGATCCGCGGCGGATACGGCAACCCGCTGAAGGCCATCCACGCGGACCGCCCAATCGATCAGGTCGTGCACGCGGCATTCGACAGCGCTCTGCAGGCGCGCGGTTGGCGCGCGTCGCAGGCGCCGAGGGTGCAGGCCAGCGTCGAGGTGACGCAATTCGACGCCAACAGGTACGCGAGGCAGGAAGCGACGGTGGCCTTGACCCTGCGCCTGCGCGACCGGACCGGCCGGCACATCCTCCAGGAAAGCGAGAGGGTCTACAATGTCACGGGCAGCGTGCTGGCCCTCGACACGGGAATCTTCGCATCGTCCGAAGAGTTGCGCGGACTGATGCTGCGGACGATGAACGAGGCGATCGACAAGCTGCTCGACCGGCCGAGCGTTGCCGCAGCGCTAGCCGGCGCTTCGTAGCCAGGCGAGCAAAGGCCGCCACAGCGCGGCTTCCGCCCCCGCCCCTGCGACCATTCCGATATGCCCCCCGGGCGCGATGTGCAGCGTGGCTGCGGAAAGCCGCTCCGCGACCGCGCGGGCGGAGGCCGGGGGCACGATGCGGTCGCGCTCGGGCACGCCGATGAAGGCCGGGCCGGCCCAGGCGGCGGGGTCCACCACCTGCCCGGCGATCCGCCAGGCGAGCCGCCCAGGCTCGTTCCGCCCGTACCAGCCGGCCAGGCACTGCCGCGCGACCGGGGCGGGCAGCGGCACGCCGTCGTTCAGCCAGTCCTCCAGCGCCACGAACAGCCGCGCGCGCGCGCCATCCTGCGGCAGGCGGGCGAAGGCGCGGAATTTCTGCGCCACGCCGAAGGGATCGAGCATGGCGAAGAGCGTCTGGATGCCGTCGACCGGCAGCGCGCCGGTGGGTTCCATCAGCGTCTCGAGCCCCGGCAGCAGGGCGGCGGCCGTGCGCGCGCGGCGCGGCCCGTCCGGTCCCGCGTGGAAATCCCACGGCGTCGCCAGCAGCGCCAGCGCGCGGACCCGGTCCGGCCGGCGCAGCGCGAGATCGCAAGAGCACACTTC
>NZ_JACADQ010000354.1 GCF_016106015.1 Neoroseomonas rubea | reverse complement strand
GCCAACCGGTCCGCCGCCGCGGCGCGGTCGCGCGCGCGGAAGGCCTCGACCTCCCGCTGCAGGCCCTCCGCCCGGCGCAGCGCCGCGCGGCCACGGCTGCGCGCCGGCAGGTCCGACATCCAGACGATCCCGGCGCCGAGCAGGAAGGCGACGCAGGCGGCCAGCAGCACGGCGATCGACAGCGGCGCCTGCCACGCCCAGTCGAGCGGCCAGAGCCGCAATTCCACCACCTGCCGGTTCGACAGCGCGAACAGCACGACGAGCCCCGCGAGGGGGAGGAACAGCAGCCAGCGGATCATCTCAGGCCGCGCTGGTCGCGCGCGCCGAGGCGCGCGCGGCGGGCTTGTTGATCCTCTCCCGCAATTCCTTGCCCGGCTTGAAATACGGCACGGCCTTGGCGGTGACCTCCACCGCCTCCCCCGTGCGGGGGTTGCGGCCGGTGCGCGGGTCCCGCGTGCGGGTGGAAAAGGCGCCGAAGCCGCGCAGCTCCACGCGGTCCCCACGCGCCAGGGCGTCGGTGATCTCGGTGAAGATGGTCGCGACGATCAGCTCGATATCCGGCAGGCGCAGATGCGGGTTGGCTGCGGCAAGGTGCGCGATCAGCTCCGACTTGGTCATTCCTTGCCTTCCCTCGGGCGCCCGTCCGGGGCGCGGCGCGTCTCGCGCGTCAGCGGGAAGGCTGCCAGAGGGCCCGGGGGGCGTCAACGCCAAGCCATTCTGACAAAAGGCTTTTCATCACGCCCTCCGTGGCCTGGGAGATCAGCCGCTCGGTCGTCGAGCGGGTCTGGATGTCGCGCACCGGCAGGCCTTCGGGCACCTCGCGCTCGGTGGCGAGCCAGGCGCGCGCCTCCCTCTCCCCGCCGATCGCGTCGATCAGCCCGACCTCCAGCGCCTGGCGGCCGGTGAAGACGCGCCCGTCGGCAAGTGCGCGCGCGCGGTCGCCATCCATCCGCCGGCCCGTGACGACCATGGCCACGAACTGCGCGTGGAGATCCTGGATGACGCGGTCGAGCGCGGCGCGCCCTTCGGCGGAGAGCGGCCGGAACAGGCTCGGCTGGTCCTTGAGCGGACCCGAGGCGATGACCTGCGCAGTGACGCCGAGCCTGGCCATCAGCTCCGATACGTCGAAGGATTGCAGTAGCACGCCGATCGAGCCCGTCAGGGTCGAATCCCGGGCGAAGATCCGCGCGGCGGGCAGCGCCGCCATGTAGCCGGCCGAGGCCGCGGTCGCGCCCATCAGCGCCACGACGGGCTTGCGCGCGGCGACGCGGCTGAGCGCGCCGTGCAGCGCCTCCCCCCCCGCGATGGTCCCGCCCGGGCTGTCGATGGCGACGATCACGGCGCGGACCGAGGCATTGGTCGCGGCGCGGTCCAGCGCCTCGATCACGCGCCGGTCCTCGGCGATGAAGCCGGAGATGGGCAGGCGCAGAACGTGCTCCCCCCCCGGCAGCACGCCGCTACCGCGCATCCCGGCAACGAGCGCGATGGCGCCGAAGACGGCGAGGATCGCGAGCGCCCGCCAGAGTGTCAGGCGGCGGCGAAGGCGCCGGCGGTCGGCGAGCAGGTCGGGCTCGAGGGACATGCCGCCTCAATGGCGAGGCGCGGGGCCGGACGCAACCCCGGATATGGAAAACCCCCGGGCCGTTGCCGACCCGGGGGTTCCGATACAGCCCGGAAGGGGCGAAGGCCTTACTCCTCGCCGGCCATCTCGCGGCGGCGGCGGATCGCCGCACCCAGGATGTCGCCGAGCGAGGCGCCGCTGTCGGCGGAGCCGTATTCGCGCATCGCCTCGCGCTCCTCCTCGATCTCCTTGCCCTTGATGGTCAGGGCGAGGCGGCGGGCGGCACGGTCCACGGCGGTGACGCGGGCGTCCACCTTCTCCCCGATCGCGAACTTGTCGGGGCGCTGGTCGGCGCGGTCGCGGGCGAGTTCGGCGCGGCGGATGAAGCCGGTCAGGACCTCCTCCACCTTCACTTCGATGCCGTTGGCCTCGACCTTGGTGACGACGCAGGTGACGATGTCGCCCTTGCGCACGCGGTCCAGCACCTCGGCGGCCGGATCGGCCTCGAGCTGCTTGATGCCGAGCGAGATTCGCTCCTTCTCGACATCGACGTCGAGCACCTTCGCCTTGATCACCTGGCCCTTGGAGTAGCGGTTCATCGCCACTTCGCCGGCTTCCTCCCACGACAGGTCGGACATGTGGACCATGCCGTCCACGTCGGGGCCGACGCCGATGAACAGGCCGAACTCGGTGATGTTGCGGATCTCGCCCTCGATGATGCTGCCCGGCGGGTGCGCCTCCAGGAACAGCTCCCAGGGGTTGCCCTGCGCCTGCTTCAGGCCGAGCGAGATGCGGCGCTTCGGTTCGTCCACGTCGAGGATCATCACGTCGACCTGCTCGGAGGTCGCGACGATCTTGCCCGGATGGACGTTCTTCTTCGTCCAGGACATCTCGGACACATGCACGAGGCCCTCGACGCCCGGCTCCAGCTCCACGAAGGCGCCGTAGTCGGTGATGTTCGTCACGCGGCCGCCGAACTTGGCGCCGACCGGGTACTTGAGCGCCACGCCGTCCCACGGGTCGGACATCAGCTGCTTCATGCCGAGGCTGATGCGCTGCGTCTCGGAGTTGAAGCGGATGACCTGGACCTTCACGGGCTGGCCGATGGTCAGCGCCTCGCTCGGGTGGTTGATTCGGCGCCAGGCGATGTCGGTCACGTGCAACAGGCCGTCCACGCCGCCGAGGTCCACGAAGGCGCCGTAGTCGGTGATGTTCTTCACCACGCCGTCCAGGATCATGCCTTCCTTGAGGCCCTGGATCAGCTCGCTGCGCTGCTCGGCGCGCGTTTCCTCGAGCACCGCGCGGCGGGAGACCACGATGTTGCCGCGGGCGCGGTCCATTTTGAGGATCTGGAAGGGCTGCGGGCTGCCCATCAGCGGCCCGACGTCGCGCACCGGGCGGATGTCCACCTGGCTGCCGGGAAGGAAGGCCACGGCGCCGCCGAGGTCGACGGTGAAGCCGCCCTTCACGCGGCCGAAGATCACGCCGTTCACGCGCTGGTTGGCGGTGAAGGACTTCTCGAGGTTCGTCCAGGCTTCCTCGCGGCGGGCCTTCTCACGCGACAGCACGATGGAGCCGTCGCGGTCTTCGTACCGCTCGACGAACAGCTCGATCAGGTCGCCGGGCTTCACCTCGGGCTTCATGCCGGGGGCGGCGAATTCCTTGAGGGGCACGCGCCCCTCGCTCTTGAGGCCGACATCGACGACCGCGACATCGTCATCCACCCGGATGACCTTGCCGGTGACGACCGATCCGGCAAATCCGGTGTCGGCGCCAAGCGTTTCATCGAGAAGGGCGGCGAAATCCTCGCTACCCGCGCGGTCGGCGGTGATGGTGGCCATGCAGTCCTGTGCTTTCCGGTGTCCCCCGCCAGCGCGGCGGGTGATGCGGCCTGCGCGCCCGCCCATGGGCAGGAACGACTTGGACCGGCGCGCCTTTCGCGGCAGCGAACCCGGTCCCGATGGGTGGGCGCGTTTCGGTCCGCCCGTCTCCGGTCCTCGCGAGAGGACACGGGCGCATAGGCGCGGGCAGGAAAAGAGTCAAGAAGAACGGGGGAGGGGAACCTCCCCCGGGCCCCCTCCCGTCTCTGGCTATTCGGGCCTGACCGCCGCGGTCGTTTGGGGGGGAGAAGTTCCCTTTTCCCCCCAACTTCACTGCGTCCGCCGCGTCAGCGACACCGCATAGGACCCCGCCCGCGCCTGCAGCGTCGGGTCGTCGCTCATCTCGATGCCGGGCGACTGGTCGAGGATCATGAAGCTGATCGGGTCGCAGGGGCCGCCCGGCCCGGCCGAGACCTCGGTCACCGCCAGCCGTCCCACCACCGCGCGCGGCCGGTCCTCCGGCCAGGCGACGGTCGGGTTGGTCACGTCGTCCCCCGCCGCGGCGAATTGCAGCACCATGTCGAACTCGACCGGGCCGGCGGCGACGCGGCGACGCAGCTCATCGGCGAGGAAGTCGGCGGGCATGCTGCGCATCTGCTCCTCGGTCAGGCGCTGCACGCCGGCGCGCGGCTCGAAGGACCAGCGGACATGCCGGACCTGCCCGTCCGCACCGCGGAAGCGGAAGGCGTTCACGCCCCAATAGGGCGTCGTCGCCCAGCTCGCCGGCGGGTTGTTGGCGGCGAGCCAGCGGCCCTGCAGCGCGCTCGCCGGGTTGGCCGCGGCGAAGGCGGCGACGCGGGCCGGGTCCGGCTGCCCCGTGGCCGGGTCAGCCCGGCGGGCGAG
>NZ_JACADQ010000353.1 GCF_016106015.1 Neoroseomonas rubea | reverse complement strand
CCGTCGCCGACAAGGGTGCCGTGCGCACCGGCGCCGGCGTCCGCGTCCCGGCCTCCATCGCCGACAAGGGTGCCGTGCGCACCGGCGCCGGCGTCCGCGTCCCGGCCTCCGTCGCCGACAAGGGTGCCGTGCGCACCGGCGCCGGCGTCCGCGTCCCGGCCTCCATCGCCGACAAGGGTGCCGTGCGCACCGGCGCCGGCGTCCGCGTCCCGGCCTCCGTCGCCGACAAGGGTGCGGTGCGCACCGGCGCCGGCGTCCGCCGCGGCTGATCGCGCCTGGCGGGCGGAGGCACTATCCTCCCCCGCCAGCAGCCCCGAGGTTCAGGACGCATGGCCGAAGACCGGCAACCGATCGTCACCTTCCATCGCCTGATCCCGGGCATACCGAGCCCGCAGCGGGCAGACCGCTCCGGGCTCGGCGGCCTTCCGACCCGCGCCTATCGCTTCTGCGACGCCGTCACGACCGCCGCCGGCTATGGCTGGCACATCACCGCGCCACTCGAGATCGGGCTGCGCTGGGACGGCACGGAAGTCTCCTGGACCTGCGCCGAGCTTGAACATGAGTGGATGCCGCTCGGTCTTGGCGCCGTGCAGTTTCCCCATTTCCGCGCGCGCTTCGACGAGGAAGCGCCGGAGGATGTGCAGGGCTACTCGCCCCCCTTTCTCACCGGCCTGCCGGAAGCCGGCGTGGTGCAGATGTGGACCGGCCTTTTCGTCGAGACCGCCCCCGGCTGGTCGCTGATGACGCGCGCGCCGGTGAACCTGCCGAAGACAGGCCCCTACGAACAGTTCGAGGGCATCGTCGAATTCGACAAATGGTTCGGGCCGCTTTTCACCAATATCCGCCTGACCCAGACCAACACCATCGTCGAGATCACCCAGCTGCGGCCGATCCTACAGGTGCAGCCCGTTCCGCAATTCGCCTATGCCGAGCCGATCCTGAACTCCGCCGTCGTGAAGGACGCCTTCACGCGCTGGGGCGAGCGCGAATGGGACCTGTACCGCCAGGACGTGGTGCATCCGAACCAGGCGGAGGAACACAAGCCCGGTCGCTACGCCTCCGAGGTGCGCCGCCAGCGCCGCGCCGCGGGTTGCCCCTTCGCCGCCATGGCGGCCGCCCAGGAGTCGCTGAAGGCCGGCTGAGCGTCTGGCCGCCCTGCTCCCGCCGGCGCATCATCGCCGGCAGGAGGAACCGACCATGACAGACGCACCGCCCGCCGAGGCGCCGCCGCTCGACGCCAAGGCCGTTGCCGAGCTCGCGCGCCAGCTGAGCGAACTGCTCCGCCTGCGCACGCTCCCGATCGGCATGAAGCTGTTCGAGGACGCGGAGGAGATGGCAAAGGTCCCCGGCCTGCGCCGTCCGCCGGAGGGGCGGAAGTTCTCGACCTGCCAGCTGGTGACGCAGGCGCGCATCGCCGGCTTCACCATGGGCATCACGCACGACAACGTCCCCGGCTTCTCCAATTGCGGCGGCGTCATCGGGCTGAACGAGCCCTCCGAGCTCTACCTTTCGGGCCGCAAGTTCGAGGGCGTGTGGTTCGAGAACCGCGAAGCCGCGGCGAAGCACCAGGCGGAAATGCCGCGGGTCCCGGCGCGCTATGCCGGCCTCGTCGTCTCCCCGCTGCGCAGCGCCCGTCTCGACCCGCCGGACATCTGCCTGTTCTACGCCAACCCGGCACAGATGATCCTCTTCGTCAACGGACTGCAGTGGAAGACCTACAAGCGCTTCGAATTCTCGATCACGGGCGAGAGCGCCTGCGCGGATTCCTGGGGCCGCGCGCTGCGCGACCGCGCGCCGTCCCTCTCCATCCCCTGCTACGCGGAACGACGCTATGGCGGCGTCGCGGATGACGAGATGCTGATGGCGCTGCCGCCGGCCGACCTCGCCATCGCGGTCGAGGGGCTGCTCGGGCTGTCCAAGGCGGGGCTGCGCTATCCGATCATGCCCTACGGGCCGCAGGCGGATCCGGGCGAGGGGATGGCGAAGTCCTACGCCGGAAAGACCTGAAGGTCGGGGGAGAAGAACCTCCCCCGAGCCGGGACCCCAAGCCCTCCCTTCTTCGTCCTCTGGTTCCAAAGAAGGTTGAGGGGGGTCCGGGGGGAGAAGTTCTCTTCTCCCCCGCCTTCATCAATCCGCCGACATCCGGATCGGCGGCTGCACATCCGGCGGCAGCGGGCACACATAGGGGTGCGAATCCGTCCTCGCCTTGTGGTCCGCCTTCGCCGCGGCGAGCAGTTCAGGGTCGCGGATCGCATCCACCGCGGTTCCCGCCATGATCTTCGCGACATGCACCAGGCCCTTGTGCGCGATGCCCGACTTGCCCTGCGCCGTCAGCTGCCAGGAATGGCCCGGCGTACCGATGGCATAGGTCGCTCCCCGCGCCTGCACCGTCGGCACGGCCCAGGAGACGTCGCCGACATCGGTCGAACCCACGCCCCCATTCCCCTTCGCGTCCAGCGGCACGATGATGTCGCACAGCGCCTTGTCGCGCTCGACCTTCAACCCGTGGCGGCGGAACGCGGCGGCGATGTCGTCCTCCGACAGCGTCCCCTGGATCTGCTTGGCATAGGCCCGGTCCGCCTCGTCGAACTGCGGCGGGCCGAGGCGCAGCATGTTGTCGTACATCGCCTGCTCAAGCGGCGTGTTCGCCAGCAGGTTCGACACCGCGCTCACCACCTTGGTCGTCACCGTCGTCTCGGTCATCAGCGCCGCGCCGTCGGCGATCTTGCGCACGCGGGCGACGAGCTGGTTCAGCCCCACCAGGTCCCGCGCGCGGATCAGGTAGCGCACCTTCGCCGTGCCCTGCACCACGTTGGGCGCGATGCCGCCCGCATCGAGATAGGCGTAGTGGATGCGCGCGTCCGACGGCATGTGCTCGCGCATGTAGTTCACGCCGACATTCATCAGCTCGACCGCGTCGAGCGCGGAGCGGCCGAGTTCCGGCGCCGCGGCCGCATGCGACGACCGCCCGGTGAAGGAAAAGTCGATGCGCGTATTGGCGAGCGACACCGCCTCGTTCACGCCCGTGAAGGCGGCCGGATGCCAGCAGATCGCCATGTCCACGTCGGCGAAGGCGCCTTCGCGCACCATGAAGCCCTTGGCCGCGCCCCCTTCTTCGGCCGGGCAGCCATAGTAGCGTACCCGCGCCTTGACGCCGTTCGCCGCGAGCCAGTCCTTCACGGCCGAGGCCGCGAGCAGCGACGCCGCACCGAGCAGATTGTGCCCGCAGCCATGGCCGGACCCGTCGCCGGGCAGCGGCCTGTGCTCGGCGACGCCCGCCTCGTTCGACAGGCCCGGCAGCGCGTCGTACTCGCCGAGGATGGCGATGACCGGCCCCTCCCCTTCCGGCCCGGCCTCTCCCATCACCGCAGTCGGGATGCCGGCGACGTCGCGCGTCACGCGGAAACCGTGCGCCTCCAGCATCGCCGTGTGCTCGGCGCAGGACCGGACCTCGGCGTAGCAGAGTTCCGGCATGCCCCAGACGCGGTCGGCGAGTTCGATGGCATCCCGCGCCTTGGCATCGACCAGGCGCCAGATTTCCTCGGTGTTCTGCATGATGCGTGTCCCCGCTGCGATGTGGCCCGGAGTCTCGCCCGCCGCCGCCCCCGCGTCCAGCGCTGGACAGGCGCGCGCACCGCGCCGCAGCATTCCGGCCGAAGCAGGAGCCCCGCCATGCCCCGCGTGACCCCGAAGCGCGTCGATGACCTTCCCCCCGACCTTGCCGAGATCTGGCGCCGCTACGCCGGCACCTATGGCCCGTTCGAGGCGCAGCTGGAGGTCTTCGCGCATGTCCCGGCGGCGCTGCGCCACCTGATGCCGATGCTGATGGAACTCCGCGCCGCCGGCACCCTGCCCCGCCGCGCGCTGGAACTCGCCATCGTCGTCGTCTCGAAGCTCAACGCCTGCGACTACTGCATCGCGCACCACCAACCCTTCCTGGCGGTGGAAGGCATCCCGCCCGAGGTGGTCGCCGGGCTGCCCGACGCCGCCGACCACCCCGCGCTGACGGCCTGCGACCGCGCCGTCATCGCCTTCTCCGTCGCGGCGTGGGAGGACAGCCACCGCGTCCCCGAACGGCTGTTCCGCGCCCTGCGCGAGCATTTCTCGGAAGCGCAGATCGTCGAGCTCACGCTCCGCATCGCGCTCACCGGCTTCTTCAACCGCTTCTCCTCGGCGCTCGGGATCGAGGAGGAGGCGACCGCCCATGCGTGAGGGGACAACGCGCATGACGCGGCGCGCCCTCGCAGCCGCGCTGCTCGCCGCCCCCGCCGTGGCGCGCGCCCAGGCGC
>NZ_JACADQ010000352.1 GCF_016106015.1 Neoroseomonas rubea | reverse complement strand
ATGCGCGCCGCGGCGGCGGCAAGCTCGGCCCGCAGCCCGGCATCGCAGGGCCCGACCGGCGCGGCGTTGCGCGCGCCGCGGTCGATGGTCACGCCCCGCCGCGCGGCGGTGGCATCGAGGATGACGTGGAAGCGCCGTTCCAGCGCGGCCAGGTGGTCCGGATCATAGGCGCGCAGGTCGATCGAGAAGGTGAAGTCCCCGGGCACGACGGTGATCTCGTGCTTCGACGCGTCGGTGTGGAAGCGACCGATGGTGAAGGCCATGGCGCGGCCTGCCGCTTCCTCCTCGGCCCACATCGCGTCGAGCGCGGTGAAGATCTCCGCCCCCGCAAGTGCGGCGTCGCGGCGGAAGCGGCGGGGCAGGCCGACATGCGCGTCCTCCCCCGCGATGCGGATGGTGGCGTGGCGGATATTGCCGGGAATGCCGGTGCAGATGCCGAGCGGCACGCCCGCTTCGATCAGCGAGGGCGCCTGTTCGATATGCGCTTCCAGGAAGCAGCGGATCGGCCCCGGCGGCAGCAGCCGCGCGCCCGGCCTGATCGCGCCCGGATCGCCGCCGCACGCCGCGATGTGCTCGGCCAGCGTGCGGCCGGTGTCGGCGCGGCGGCGGTCCAGCGCATCCGACGGCAGGATGCCGAGCGCGGCCCGGCTGCCGATCAGGCCGAGGCCGAACCAGACCGCTTCCTCGCAGCGGAAGGCGGCGATGGTGATGTCGGCGCGCGGCGCGAAGCCGGATGCCTGCAGCGCCGAGACGGCGGCGAGTGCGGCGACCACGCCCGCCGCGCCGTCGAAATTCCCGCCATGGCGCACGCTGTCGAAATGGGATCCGAGCATGGTCCGCGGCGCCGCGCGATCCGCGCCGGGCCAGGTGAGATAGAGGTTGGTCGCGGCGTCGCGCGTCACCTCCAGGCCGAGGCGCTTCGCCTGCTCGATGGCAAGCGCATGCGCCGCATCCTCCCGCGCGTCGAAGGCGTGGCGCGTGATGCCGGGCGCGTCGGCGCCGATCTCCGCCAGCCGGTCGAGCATCGCCTGCGCGCGCGGCGTCTCGGCCGCGAGCGCGGCGGGCAGGCTCACGCGTCGAGCTCCGCCAGCACCTCTGCCGTGTGCTGGCCGAGCGCCGGGGCGGGGGCGTGCCAGTGGCCAAGGCCGGGCAGCATGGGCAGCGGCACTTCCCCCAATTGCGGCTGCTGCACGCGGGATGCGGCGCCGTAGGCGACGACATGCTCGTTCGCCAGCCAGTCGAGCGGCGAGTTCACCCGGTCCGCCAGCAGCCGTGCGCCCTGGAGCCGCGCCACCCAGTCATCCGAGGTGCGCTTCGCGAAGGCGGCGCGGACGATGGCGTAGAGCGCCTCCCTGTTCTCCCAGCGCAGCGGGAAGGAGGTGAAGCGCGGATCGGCCTTGGCGTCCGCGATCTCGAGCGCGTCGCAGATGGCGAGCCATTCGGCTTCCCGCACCAGCGTCACCATCACCCAGGCGCCGTCCGCGCACTGGTAGGCGCCGGCCGGCGCGTTGGGGGGTGCGGCGGGTTTCTGCTGGTAGCCCCATTCGCCGATCTGGTGCGTCAGAAGGTTCGACGTCGCGGCCATCAGCGACATGTCGATGACGCGCCGCCTCGGCGCGCTGTCCTGCGCGCGGGCGGCGAGCGCGACCTGCACGGCGGAAAACGCCCAGATGCCCGTCGCCATGTCGGCGATGAAGGGCCCGGCCTTGTGCGGCGCTCCATCCGAACCGGCATTCAGCGCGACGAAGCCCGAGAAGGCCTGCGCGACGGAATCGGTGCAGGGGCGTTCGCGATAGGGTCCGCGCTGGCCGAAGCCGGAGATCGACAGGCAGACCGCATCGGCCTTCGCGTTCTCCGGCCCCAGGCCGATGCGCGCGGCGACGCCGGGGCGGAAGGCCTCGATCAGCACATCGGCCTGCGATGCAAGCTTCGCCGCGGCCGCGCGGCCTTCGTCGGATTTCAGGTCGAGCACCACGGACCGCTTGCCGCGGTTGAAGCAGACCGTCATGACCGACACGCCTTCGCTCGCCGAGCCCAGCGCGCGGGACCAGTCGCCCTCGGCGGGTTCCAGCTTGATGACATCTGCGCCGCAGGCGGCGAGCATCATGCCGCAATAGGGCCCGGCGATGCCCTGGCCGGCATCGAGCACGCGGATGCCCCGGTAGGGGCGCATCGCCTCGTCCATCGCGTTTCCTCCTCAGCGTTTCCGAGCCTATCCTGACGCGAAGACGGGACAAGGGAAGGGGATGCCATGAGGATCACGCGACGCGCGCTGCTCGGCACCGCATTGGCGACGCCGGCGCTGGCCCAGGACTGGCCCACCAGGCCGGTGCGCTGCATCGTTCCCTATCCGCCGGGCGGGCCGACCGACCTGGTGGGCCGCGTGGTCGCGCAGCGTGCGCAGCAGGAACTCGGCCAGCCGCTGGTGATCGAGAACAAGCCGGGCGCCTCCGGCACCATCGGCTCGGCGGAGGTGGCGCGCGCGGCGCCGGACGGCGGCGTGTTCCTGGTCAATGCCTCGGCGCATGTCATCATTCCGCACATCAACCGCGCCATGCCGTACGACGCGCTCAATGACTTCACGCCGGTGACGAACATGGCGATGGTGCCGCTCGTCGCGCTGGTGAACCCGCGCCTGCCGGTGCGCTCGCTGCGCGAGTTGGCGGACCATGCGAAGGCCAATCCGGGGCGCGTTGCCTACGCGTCCTCCTCCATCGGCGGGGCGCAGCATCTCGCGGGCGAGATGTTCAAGCAGATCGCCGGCGTGGACATGGTCCACATCCCCTATCGCGGCGCGGGGCCGGCGATCCAGGACCTGATCGCGGGCAACGTCCAGGTGATGTTCGACAGCGTGCCCGCCGGCGCGGGCGCCGTGCGCGAAGGGCTGCTGCGGCCGCTCGCCGCACTCGATGCGCGGCGCATCGGCGTCTATGCGGAACTGCCGACCTCGGCCGAGGCGGGCTTCCCGGACTTGGTGATCTCGACCTGGTACGGCTTCTGGGCGCCGCCGCGGACACCGGCCGCGATCACCGAGCGGATGCAGCGCGCCATCGCGGTCGCGGTGCGCGACCCGGAGGTGCGCGCGCGGCTCGCACCGCTTGGTGCCGATCCGGTCGCCGACACGCCGGCGGAATTCGACGCCTTCTGCCGCCGTGAATCGGAAAAGTTCGGCGCCATCGTGCGCGCCGCCAACATCCGGATGGAATGATGCGCGCGATCCTCTGCGAATCCTGGCGTGACTTCGACGCGCTGGAGGTGAAGGACATCCCGCCGCCGGCGATGCGCCCGCGCGGCGTGCGCATCCGGGTCGAGGCCGCGGGCGTGTCCTTCGCCACGCAACTCGTCGTCGCGGGCAAGTACCAGCGCAAGCCACCGCTGCCCTTCGTGCCGGGCACCGAGGTGGTGGGCACGGTGATGGAAGCCGCGCCGGATGCCGAGGCACCGCCGCCGGGCACCCGCGTCTTCGCGGTGCTCGACTGGGGCGGCTATGCCGAGCAGGCGATCGCGGACGACATCCATGTCGTGCCGATCCCGGACGGCCTTCCCGCCGAGCCGGCCGTCGCCTTCCCCATCTCCTACCCGACCGCGGGGGCCGGGCTGCTCTGGCGCGGGCGCATCGCGGCGGGGGACTGGGTGCTGGTGCATGGCGCGGCGGGCGGCGTCGGGCTCGCGGGGGTGGAGATCGCGAAGGCCGTCGCCTGCCGCGTCATCGCGCGCGCGGGGGCGGCCAAGCACGCGCTGCTGCGCGACCGCGGCGCGGATGTGGTGCTGGACAGCGCCTTGCCCTTCCGCGACGCGGTGCGGGAGGCGACCGGCGGGCAGGGCGTCGGCTGCGTGCTCGACACGATCGGCGGCGATGCATTCGAGGACTCGCTCCGCTGCCTCGGCGATGGCGGGACACTTGTGGTGGTGGGCTTCGCCGGCGGCGGCATCCCGACCGTGCCGGCGAACATCCTGCTGCTGAAGAACATCGCCGTCGCGGGGGTGAACTGGGGCAGCTATGTCGGCTGGTCGCCGGGCGACAATCGCCACCTGCACGCGCCACGCGCGCGGGAATTGTGGGCGCGGCTGATGGGGTGGTGGCGCGATGGCGCGCTGAAGCCGGAGGTCCATGCGGTGTTTCCGCTGGAGAAGTTCCGTGAGGCTATGGCGGAGGTGCGGGAGCGGCGCAGCGCGGGGCGGGTGGTGCTGCGTCCGTGATGCGCGGTGATGAAGGTCGGGGGAGGGGAACCTCCCCCGAACCCCCTCCCTTCTTTTTCGTGTCAAAGAAGGTTGAGGGGGGTGTGGGGG
>NZ_JACADQ010000351.1 GCF_016106015.1 Neoroseomonas rubea | reverse complement strand
GCCGGGCCGCGCACCGGCAGCGCGCAGCCCGCCGCCGGCGCGGCCAGCCCCACTGATGCAAGCCTCAGCGCCATGCGCCTGCCGGCCACCATGCGTGCCGTCATCCGCATCCTCCGTCCCGATTCCGTGGAGCCGTTCCTTAGGCGATTTCGCGCCGCGCCTCACCCCCGATTCCAGCACGGGTTTGCCGCCGGGGCGCGGCACCGCCACACTCCCGGCCAAGAACCAACGGAGGAACCGCCATGACCACCCGCCGGGCCACGCTCGGGCTGATTGCAGCCGCCGGAAGCCTTGCCGCACCCCGCCACGCGCTTGCCGCCTGGCCGGCCGACCGGCCGATCGAGGTGATCGTCCCCTACCCGCCCGGGGGCGGCGTCGACACCATGGCCCGCGTGGTGCTGCCGGCGGTGCAGGCGAAACTGCCGGGGGCGCGCTTCCTGGTGGTGAACCGCGCCGGCGCCGGCGGGCAGCTCGGCTGGGAAGTGGCCTTCGGCGCCGCACCCGACGGCTACACCCTGGCCGCGACCAGCGTCCCCGCACTCGTGACCTATCCGATGGAGCGCCAGGTCCGCTACCGGCCGCTCGACTTCACCTTCATCGCCAATGTCGTCGACGATCCCGGCGGGCTGTTCGTCGCGGCCAATTCGCCGCTGCGCACGCTGGCCGACCTCGTCGCCGCGGCCAAGGCGCGGCCGGGGGAGATCTCCTACGGCTCGACCGGCATCGGCTCGGACGACCATCTGCTGGTGATCGCGCTGGAGGACCGGGCGGGCATGCCGCCCATGACCCATGTGCCCTTCAACGGCATGGCGCCGCTGTCCACCGCGCTGATCGGTGGGCATCTCCAGGTCGGCGCCTTCAACATGAGCGAGAGCCTGGCCCTGCTGCGGGACGGGCGGATCCGCTCGCTCGGCCAGGCGTCGCTGACCCGCTGGTCCGGCACGCCGGAGGTGCCGACCTTCCGCGAGCAGGGGCAGAACCTGATCAGCGGTGCGACGCGCGGCATCGTCGGCCCGCCCGGCATGCCGGCCGAGATCACCGCGCGGCTGACCGCGGCGTTCCGGGATGCCATGGCCGATGCGGGCTTCGTCGCCGAGGCGAACCGGCTCGGCCTGCCCTTGGCGCCGCGCATCGGCGACGAGTACCGCAGCGACGTCGTGGCGCTGGAACGCGACCTGCGCGGCCTGTGGCAGCGCCGCCCCTGGCGGGAATCCTGACCGGTGCTGCGCGTCGAAGCCGGGGCGCTGCGGGCGCTTCTCGTCGATGTCGTGGCCGCCTGCGGCAGCACGGCGGAGGAAGCGGAGGAAGTCGCCGCCCATCTGCTGGAGGCGAACCTGCAGGGGCATGACAGCCACGGCATCATGCTGCTGCCGCGCTACGTGCAGCATGTGCGCGAAGGCAAGCTGGTGCCGAACGTCGCACCGCGCGCGGAGCGGCAGGAGGCGTCGCTCGCCGTCTTCGACGGCGGGCGGGGCTATGGCCAGCGCGTGGGCCGGATCGCCATGGACTGGGCGATCGGCGCGGCGCGCGCCAACGGCATGGCCGTGATGGGGCTGAAGGACGTGCACCATCTCGGCCGCATCGGCACCTATGGCGAACAGGCGGCGGCGGCCGGGATGATCTCGCTGCACTTCGTCAACGGCGTCTCGGGCCCCGGCGCGGTCGCGCCCTTCGGCGGCAGCGACGGGCGGCTTTCGACCAACCCGGTCTGCATCGCCATCCCCGGGACCCCGCCGCTGGTGCTGGACTTCGCGACGAGCGCGATCGCGCTCGGCAAGTGCCGCGTCGCCTTCAATGCCGGGCTGCAGGTGCCCGAAGGGGCGCTGGTGGACGCGAAGGGGCGGCCGACGACCGATCCCGGCGTGCTCTATCGCGACGAACCCCGCGGCGCGCTGCGCAGCTTCGGCGCGCACAAGGGCTACGGGCTGGCGATGATGTGCGAGATCCTGGCCGGCGCGCTGCTCGGCGGGCACACCGCCCGGCACGGCCACCCGGCCGACCGCGGCATCGTCAATGCGTGGCTCGCCATCGTGCTGGACCCGGGCCGCTTCGGCAACCTCGGCGCCTTCCACGCTGAGGTCGAGGGCATCGTCGCCGACCTGAAGGCGAGCCCGCCCGCCGACCCCGCCGCCCCGGTGCTGGTCGCCGGGGAGAAGGAACGCATCACCAAGGCGAAGCGCCTGGCCGAGGGCATCCCGGTCGATCCCACCACCTGGGGCAACCTGGTCGCGGCGGCCGAGAGCCTCGGCCTGGCGCGCATCCCGAAGGCCGCCTGACGCCCGGCGCGGGGCCGGATCGCCGGCCCCGCCGCCCTGCCTCTGGCACGATTCTTGTGTGGCTTTTGTTGACCCTCCGGCGCCCAGACACCATACAGGCGCCGTGAACGACCCGTCCCCGCATCCCGACCTCGAGGCCGCGCGCCGCGTCCTGGCGCTTGAGGCAGAGGCCCTGGCCTCCCTCTCCGACAGCCTCGACGAGCGCTTCGCCCAGGCGGTCTCTCAGCTCGCCGGCGCGACCGGCCGCGTCGTCGTCACCGGCATGGGCAAGTCCGGCCATGTGGCGCGCAAGATCGCGGCGACACTCTCCTCGACCGGCACGCCCTCGCTCTTCGTCCATCCGGCCGAGGCCTCCCACGGCGACCTCGGCATGATCGTGGCCGGGGACGCGGTGCTGGCCCTGTCCAATTCGGGGGAGACGCCGGAACTCGCCGACCTGGTCGGCCACGCCAAGCGCTTCGGCCTGCCGCTGGTCGGCATCACCGGCCGGGCGGAGAGCGCGCTGGCCCGCGCGGCGGATGTCGCGCTGGTGTTGCCCGAGGCGCCGGAAGCCTGCCCCATGGGGCTCGCGCCGACCACCTCCACGACCATGCAACTGGCGCTTGGCGATGCCATCGCGGTGGCGCTGCTGACGCGGCGCGGCTTCACCGCGGCCGATTTCAGGGTGTTCCACCCGGGCGGCAAGCTCGGCGCGCGGCTGTCGCGCGTGCGGGACCTGATGCATGGGCCGGCCGAACTGCCGCTCGCCCCGCCCGGGACGGCGATGGACGCCGCGATCGTCGCCATGACGGCCAGGCGCTTCGGCTGCCTCGGCGTGCAGGGGGCGGATGGCCGGCTGCTCGGCATCATCACGGATGGCGACCTGCGTCGCGCGCTGGAGGCCGGCGGCGGGGCGGCCCTGCTCGGTCGCACCGCGGATCAGGTGATGACGCGCGCCCCGCGCACCGTGCAGCCCGAGACGCTGGCCGCCGAGGCGCTGCACCTGATGAACGCGCGGTCGATCACCGCCGTGTTCGTCGTGGACGCCGAGGGACGGCCGGTCGGCATCCTGCACATCCACGACCTGCTGCGGGCGGGCGTGGCATGACGGAAGCCCGCCCCGGCGTTTCCTTGCCGCGCGTGAGCGGCCCCGCGCAGCCGCCGCGGCGCATGCTCGCACCCTCCCGCGAGCGCTGGTCGCCGTCCGCGGCGCAGATCGCGCGGCGAAGAATCGCGGTGCGGCTCGCGAAATGGCTGCTGCCGCTGGCTGGCGTCGGGCTGCTGCTGGGCATCGCCATCTGGCCGGAACTGGACCGGATGGAGGACCGCGCCCGTGTTTCCTTCCGCCGCGTGCTGCAGGCCCAACCGGACGCGGTGCGGATGGTCGAACCGCGCTACCAGGGCCTCGACGAGCAGAACCGGCCCTTCACCGTGACGGCGAATGTCGCGGCGCAGACCGATCAGCCCGACATCGTCGACCTGGACCGCCCGCGCGCGGACATCCTGCTGACCGACGGGTCCTGGGTGCTGCTCGAGAGCCGCGACGGCCGCTTCGACAAGGGGTCGAACCGGCTCGGCCTCACGGGCGAGGTCACGCTCTGGCAGGATGGCGGCAACATGCTGGTGACCGAGGCGGCGGAAATCGACCTGAAGGAGGGTTCCGCCTCGGGCGACCGCCCCGTCGCCGCGCAGGGACCCTTCGGCACGCTGGTGAGCGAGGGCTTCCGGCTGACCGAGCGCGGCCAGGTTGTGATCTTCACCGGCCGGGCCCGCGCGATGCTGGAAGGCGGGCGATGAGGCGCGCGCTGATCGCCGCGGCGCTGCTGATCGCCGCGCCCGCCTGGGGCCAGGGCATCGACCTCAGCCAGGGCGGCCCGATCGAGGTCACGGCGACCGACGGCATCGAGTGGCGCCAGGCCGAACAGGTGGTGATCGCGCGCGGCGCGGCCCGCGCGGTCCGCGGCGGCGTGACGGTGGATGCCGACCGGCTGCTCGCGCGCTATCGCCCGCGCGGCGGCGCGACGGATGCGGCCCAGCG
>NZ_JACADQ010000350.1 GCF_016106015.1 Neoroseomonas rubea | reverse complement strand
GGCAGGGCTTCGGCCTGGAATGCGCGAAATGGCTGGCGGCGAACGGGGCGCGGCACCTCGCGCTGGTCTCCCGCCGCGGCGCCGCGACGCCAGGCGCGCAGGCCGCGCTGCGCACGCTTGCCGCGCTCGGCGCCAAGGCGCGGATCGAGGCCTGCGATGCGGCGGATGAGGATGCGCTCGGCGCGCTGCTGGTCCGGTTGCGGCGGGAAGGTCCGCCGATCCGCGGCGTGGCGCATGCGGCCGCCGCCTTCGCCGATGGCGCCGCGGCCACGATGGACCGCGCGCGCTTCGCCGCCGTCCTGGCACCGAAACTCGCCGCCGCCGAGGCGCTGGACCGGCTGACCGCCGAGGATCCGCTGCACCTCTTCCTGCTGTTCTCCTCCGCCACCACCGCGATCGGCAATCCCGGGCAGGCGAACTATGTCGCGGCGAATGCGGCGCTCGAGGCGATTGCCCGGCGGCGGCACGAGCAGGGCCGGCCCGCCCTCGCGGTGGGCTGGGGGCCGATCGCCGACGTCGGCGTGCTGGCGCGGGACTCGGCGACAGCCGAGACGCTGGCGCGCCGCGCGGGGACCGAGGCGATGGCGGCGCAGGAAGCGCTCGGCGCGCTGCCGGCGCTAATCGCCGCGGGCGTACCGGTGCTGAACCTGGCCCGCATCGGCTGGGCGGGACTTTCGGGCGCGCTGCCGATCCTGGGCGAGCCCGCCTATGCCGCCGTGCGCGCCATGGCCTCGGGCGGGGAGGATGGCGCGGATCTCCGCGCTGTGCTGCGCGCCCTGCCACCCGCAGAGGCCCGCGCGCGCATCCTGCGCCTTGCGCAGGAGGAAGTGGCACGCATCCTCCGCCTGCCGGCCGAGGCGGTCGGCGCCGATGCGCCGGTCGCCGGGCTCGGGCTGGACAGCCTTGGCGGGCTCGAACTGCGCATGGCGCTGGAACGGCGGATCGGCGTGCAGGTGCCGCTCGCCGCGGTGACGGAGGACCTCACACTCGCGCGGCTCGCCGCGCGCATCGCCGCGGTGGTGCTCGACGCGGACGAGACGGCGGCGGTCGCGGAACTGATGTCGGCGCATGAGCCCGCGGCGGCCGAGCGGGAGGCCGCGGAGTGAGCCAGGGCTTCGGGCTTTCGGCGACGGCGCGGCTCGCGCTGCTGCAACGCCTGGCGCGGCGGCGGGAGGATGCGCCCCCCGCGCCCGGCGCCGCGCGCGCCTTCCGCGAACTGCCCGGCCAGCGCGACATGGAACTGATCCGCGACGCCGCCCGCGCACTCGGCCTGGAGAACCCCTTCTTCCGCCCGCATGAGGGCATCGCCGGCGCGCGCAGCGTCATTGGCGGGCGGGAGGTGATCAATTTCGGATCCTACAACTACCTCGGGCTGAACGGCGATCCGCGCGTGGTCGCCGCGGCGCAGGCGGCGATGGCACGGCACGGCGTCTCGGCCTCCGCCTCGCGCATGGTCTCGGGCGAAAGACCGGTGCATGCCGCCCTCGAAGAGGCGCTCGCAGCGCATTACGGCGTCGATGCCGCGCTCGCGTTCGTCTCGGGCCACGCCACGAACGTGACCGTGATCGGCCACCTGATGGGCCCGCGCGACCTGATCCTGCACGATGCGGCGATCCACAATTCCTGCGCGGAGGGCGTGCGCCTGTCGGGCGCGCGGCGCATCGCCTTCCCGCACAATGACTGGCGCGCGGCGGAGCGCGAACTGGCCGCCGCGCGGGGTGCGGCGCGGCGTGCGCTGGTCGTCGTCGAGGGGCACTACTCGATGGACGGGGACATTCCCGACCTCGCCCGCTTCGTCGAGATCGCGCGCCGGCACGACGCCTGGCTCATGGTGGACGAGGCGCACGGCCTCGGCGTGCTCGGCGCCACCGGGCGCGGCATCCATGAACACTGCGGTGTCGACCCGCGCGAGGTCGACATCTGGATGGGCACCCTGTCCAAGACGCTGTCGGCCTGCGGTGGCTACATCGCTGGCAATGCGGACCTGATCGCCTGGCTGCGCCATACGGCGCCGGGCTTCGTCTATTCGGTTGGGCTCGCGCCGGGGCTTGCCGCGGCCGCCTTCGAATCGCTGGGCATCCTGCGGGCGGAACCGGAGCGCGTCGCGCGGCTGCAGGCGAATGCGGCGCTGTTCCTGCGGCTGGTGCGCGACGCGGGATTCGATGCCGGCACCTCGGCCGGCTTCGCCATCGTACCGGTCATCCTGGGGTCGTCCATCGGCGCGGCACGGCTGTCGCAGGCGCTGTTCGAGCGCGGGATCAACGTGCAGCCCATCCTGCACCCTGCGGTGCCGGAGAGTTCCGCGCGGCTGCGCTTCTTCCTCTCGGCCGACCACAGGGAGGAGGACCTGCGCGCCACCGTCGCAGCGCTGCGCGCACGGGTCTGAGGCCGGATGCGCATCGCCGTCCTGACGACCGAGAGCACCGCGAGTGCCGAGGCCGCGGCGAAGGTGCTGCGGGACGCGCCGGCGGAGGTGGTCTTCATCGGCATCTCCGCCCCCTATCGCGACCGCGCGCGGACGAAACGGCTGCTGGCAGGCACGCGCTACCGGCTGCTACCCTGGTTGGCGGTGGAGTATCTCGCGCCGCGGCTGCTGCGCCGGCATGGCGGGGGCCCCGTGGCGGCAGCGGCCCGGGCGCGCGGCATCGCGCCGAAGCCGATCGCGGACGTGAACGGCGCGACGGCGCAGGCGATGCTGGCGGCGGCGCGACCCGACCTGATCGTCACCTGCCATTTCGACCAGATCCTGAAGCCGGAGACCATCGCGCTCGCGCCGCGGGGCGGGATCAACCTGCATCCTTCGCTTCTGCCGCGCCATCGCGGGCCGATGCCCTGCTTCTGGGCGGCGCTGGACGGCGATGCGCTGGTGGGGGCCACAGTCCATCGCCTGACGCCGCGCATCGACGCCGGCGCGTTGCTGGCACAGACGCGCATGGAAGCATCGCCGGACATGACGGTGTCCACTATGGCGCGGGCGCTGCATCTGGCGGGTGCGGCAGCGATGAACGAGACGATCGCGGCGATCGCCGAGGGGCGGGAGCGCGGCATGGCGCTTCCGCCCCTGCCCTATCGCGGCTTTCCGGATGCCGACGCGCTGGCGCACGCGGCGCGGCTGGGCGTGCGCCTCTGCGACATCGATGATTGGCGCGCGGCGCGCGCGCTGGGCGGCGTCGCGCTGTAGCGCCGCGATCGCGGCATCCGATGCGTTCCCACGACGCCGGGCAGTCGTGGGTGGCGGAGAGCCCGGGGCACACGCCGTCGAGCCTTTCCGGCCAGGGCGCGGGGCAGCGGGAAGGCCGGGCGCCGCAGATCAGGCAGACCGCCGGCCAGGCGAGGGTTCATCCCGCATTCCGTTGCGATCGCCGGTCCGCCCCCGCGGTCCCCGTCAAGGTAACCGTGGCGGACGGCGTGCATGCGGGCGGCGAACGCGACGGCGCCGCAGCGGCCACATCAATCCGCGCCGAGCACCGCGTCGCGCACGGCGCGGTGGAGACCGGCCGCGTCGAGGTGACGGCGACCGCCCGCGCCGGCGGCATCGCCGCGCCAGATCAGGTAGTCGGTCTCCGTGCTACCGCGTGCGGCGGGCAGCGCGGGACGATGGTCGCCGAAGGCGGCGAGCACGACGGGGCGCGTCGCGGCGCGCACGGCATCCGCCAACGTGCCAAGCATCGCATCCGTCGCAGCGATCCGCGCGGCCCAGCCAGCGGCCGGATCGGGCCCAGGCCAGGGCCCATGCGCCGCGACGGTGATGGCATAGAGGAATAGCGGATCCCGCGCGCCCGCCAGCAGCGCCGCGGCGCGCGCGCCGACCGCCGCATCCGTCACCAGCCCGGCCTCGCGCGGTGCATCCACGAAATCCGCCGCCGCCAGGAAGCGCTGGAAGCCGAGCGCGGGCAGCACCTTGTCGCGGCCGAAGAAGCGCGGATCGAAGGGATGCAGGCAGATCGCCTCATGCCCCGTGCCGGCCAGCGTCCAGGCGAGCGAGCCCACGGGCCGCCGCGCGAAGCGGAAATAGGGGTTGAGCCGGTCGAGTCCGAGCGCGGCATCGTCGATCCCGGTCAGCACGACGAACTCCGTGCGCATCGTGTTCGCGCCGAAGCCCGGGACGGCGAGCGCGCCGCGCCGGACGGCCGAAGCACCGAGCGCGTGCCAGCACGGCAGGTCGCGGGCGATGCCGAGGCGTCGCGGGTCGCAGAAGCTTTCGAGTTGCAGCAGCACCAGATGCGGCACCAGCGCGCCAGGACGCGCGATGGCCGGTGCGGGCGGATGCGCCGCGCGGCGCGCCGGGCGTTCCAGCGCCGCGCCGCGCGCATGCAGCGCGAAGGC
>NZ_JACADQ010000035.1 GCF_016106015.1 Neoroseomonas rubea | reverse complement strand
ACCCAGGCGCGGCTGGTGTTCGGCCGTGTGCTCTTCCGACCTAGGCGGATCGCGCCCGGCATGGTGGCGGCGAGCGCGGCGCCGAAGCCCCGCACCCGTCCATGGCCGAGCCCGGCGATCATGCAGCCGAGGCTGTCGGCCAGCATCAGCCGCGCACGGCCTGCCGCGCCGCTGCCGGGCGGCGGGCCGTGCCAGGCGAAGGCGATCGCTGCCGCGGGGTCGAAGGCGCTCAGCGCTGCTGCAGCCCGGCCATGGAGTTGGCGAAGCTGTCCTCCACGATCCGGAACCAGGTCTGCTGGTCCTGGCGGAAGCGGTCCCACTGTTCGTGGATCGCCTTGAAGCGGGCGTTGCGCGCGCCGAGCTCGCCCCACAATTCCTGCGAGGCGCGGAAGCAGGCCTGGATCACGTCCCGCGGGAAGGGGCGCAACTGCGTCCCCGCCGCGATCAGGCGGCGGATCGCCGGCGGGTTCAGCGCGTCGTAGCGGCCGGTCATGAAGACGTAGCCCTCGTGGCAGGCCGCTTCCAGCGCCGCCTTGAACTGCGGGCTCAGCCCTTCCCAGGCGCGCTGGTTGACCATCATGGCGATGGACGGGCCAGGCTCCCACCAGCCGGGGTAGTAGTAGTATTGTGCGACGCGGTGGAAGCCGAGCTTCTCGTCGTCATAGGGCCCGACCCATTCGGCGCCGTCGATCACGTTGCGCTCGAGCGCCGGATAGATGTCCGGCCCCGCCAGCTGCTGCGCGACGGCGCCGAGCTTCTGCAGCACGTCGCCCGCATAGCCGGCGATGCGGAATTTCAGGCCGCGCAGGTCGTCCACGCTGCGGATTTCGCGGCGGAACCAGCCGCCCATCTGCGCGCCGGTGTTGCCGGCCATGATCGCGTGTACGCCCTGGTCGCGGAAGACCGGGGCCATCGCCTCCGCCCCGCCGCCATTGTGCCACCAGGCATATTGCTGGCGGGCGTTGAGCCCGAAGGGCAGGCAGGAGCCGAACGCCAGTGCGGGATCCTTGCCCGTGTAGTAGTAGGGCGCGGTGTAGCCGATCTCGACCGAGCCCTGGCCGACGGCGTCCAGCACCTGCAGCGCGGGCACCACTTCCCCCGGCGCGAAGGGGGTGATCTGGAAGGCGCCGTCGGTGATCTCGCCCACGCGCCGGCAGATGAATTCCTGCGTGCCGTAGAGCGTGTCGAGCGACTTCGGGAAGCTGCCGGGGCACCGCCAGCGGATGCGTGGCGCGGTCTGCGCGAGGGCGGGGCTGGCGAGGGTCGCGGCGGCGGCGCTCCCCGCGACGAAGAAGCGGCGATCCATGCTTTTCTGTTCCTCCCAAGGCGGTTGCAGGCCCGGTGCCGGGAGCATGGCCGCCGCCCGCGGTGCGCGCAATGCACGCGCGGCGACGCGTCAGCCCTCTCCGCCCTCGGGCCCGTAGAAGATCACCCAGACGGCAAGATCGGGGGTGAAGTCCTCGAAGCGATGCTCGGCGCCGGCCGGCACCCACAGCATGTCAGCCGGACCGAAGGGCGCGCACGTGCCGGCGCAGAAGAAGGTGCCGCGACCGCTGACGACGACATAGGCCTCGTCGCGCCCGTGCGGCGCCTGCGGGTCGGTGCCCCGCGGCGCGTACCAGCGCGCCTCGAAGCTGCCGTGGGCGAAGATGCGGGCGGAGGCGCGGCCGGGCTCGTTCGGCGTGGCGGCGGCCTCGACGGCGGGCAGGACGAAGCGGGGCATGGCGCCGATGCTGCGCGCGCCGGCGCGCGCGGGCAATGGGGTCAGAAGCCGATGCGCCCCGCGGCGGCGAGCGCGAGCAGCAGGGAGGCGACATGCGTCGATTGCTGCACCGCGCCTTCCCGGATCAGGCGCAGGACATCAACCACGGGGATGAGCTCGACCGCGATCTCCTCCCCATTGTCGAAGGACTGCACGCCGACCGGCGTCGCGCCGAGCGCGAGCACGGTATGCACCCGGTTGGTGTGCGTCGCGGGGTTGGGGCGCAGGCTGACCACATGGCGGAAGTCCCGCGCGCCGTGGCCGGTTTCCTCGAGGAATTCACGCCGCCCGGCGGCGATCGGGTCGGCATCCGCCGTGTCCATTACGCCGCCGGGCAGTTCCAGGTGAACCTCCCCGGCCGCGTGGCGGTACTGGCGGTTCATCACCAGCCGGTCATCGTCGGTGAGTGCGACCACATGCACCCAGTCGGCGTATTCCAGCACGTAGAAGGGATCGACCACGTCGCCCGAGGAGGCGACGCAGGAATCCGCCCTGACGCGGATCCAGCGATCCGCAAGCACGATGCGGCTCGCCGTCACGCGCCAGGGCTTCAGGTCCGTCATTCGGCCGCGATCTGCTGTTGCTGGGCGTAGGCTTCGAGCGGCGCGCAGGAGCAGACGAGGTTGCGGTCGCCATAGACGTTGTCGACGCGCTTGACCGGCGGCCAGTACTTCCGCGCCTTCACGAAGGGCAGCGGGAAGGCCGCTTCCTCCCGCGAATAGGGGTGCGTCCAGGCCTCCGCCGCGATCTCGGCCGCAGTGTGCGGCGCGTTCTTCAGCGGGTTGTCGGCCTTGTCCATGCGGCCCTGCTCGACCGCGCGGATCTCGGCGCGGATCGCGACCATGGCGTCGACGAAGCGGTCGAGTTCCGACTTGGGCTCGCTTTCGGTCGGTTCGACCATCAGCGTGCCGGCGACCGGCCAGGACATGGTGGGTGCGTGGAAGCCGTAGTCCTGCAGGCGCTTGGCGATGTCCTCGACCAGCACGCCGCCGCCCTGCTGGAAGCCGCGGCAATCCAGGATGCATTCATGCGCGACCATGCCGTTCATGCCGCGATAGAGCACCGGGAAATGCGCTTCCAGCCGCTTGGCCAGGTAGTTGGCCGACAGGATCGCGACCTGCGTCGCGCGCGTCAGCCCTTCCGCGCCCATCATGCGGATATAGGCGTAGGAGATCGGCAGGATCGACGCCGAGCCCCAGGGCGCGGCACTGACAACGATGTCCTGCGCGCCGCCGCAATCGACCAGCGGATGGCCCGGCAGGAAGGGCGCGAGGTCGGCCGTCACGCCGATCGGCCCAACGCCCGGGCCGCCGCCGCCATGCGGGATGCAGAAGGTCTTGTGCAGGTTCAGGTGGCACACATCCGCGCCGATGCTGGCCGGGCTGGTCAGCCCCACCTGCGCGTTCATGTTCGCGCCATCCATGTAGACCTTGCCGCCCTTCTCGTGGATCAGGGCGCAGATCTCGCGGATCGAAGCCTCGAACACGCCATGCGTGGACGGATAGGTGACCATCAGCGCCGCGAGGTTCGCCGCGTGCTGTTCCGCCTTCGCCTTGAGGTCATCGACATCGACATTGCCGTCGCGGTCGCAGCCGACGACGACGACCTTCATCCCCGCCATCACCGCCGAGGCCGGGTTGGTGCCATGCGCGCTGGACGGGATCAGGCAGATGTCGCGATGGGTGTCGCCGCGACTCAGATGCCAGCCGCGGATCGCGAGCAGCCCGGCATATTCGCCCTGGCTGCCGGCATTGGGCTGCAGCGAGACGGCGGCGAAGCCCGTGATGCGGCAGAGCCAGTCGGCCAGCCGGTCGATCATCACGCGGTAGCCCTGCGCCTGGTCGACCGGCGCGAAGGGATGGATCGCGCCGAAGCCCGGCAACGTGACGGGGATCATCTCCGCCGTCGCGTTGAGCTTCATGGTGCAGGATCCGAGCGGGATCATGCTCCGGTTCAGCGCGACATCCTTGTCCTCGAGCGACTTCAGGTAGCGCAGCATCCCGTGCTCGGAATGGTGCGTGTTGAAGACGGTCGCCGTACAGAAGGCGGTGCTGCGCGCGAGCGGAGCGGGAACGCCGCCATGAACCGTATCGAGCGTCGCGGCCGCGCCACCCGCTTCCGCAAGCGCCGCGGCGAGGGCGGCGAGATCGTCCCGCGTTACGGTTTCATCGAGCGCGATGCCGACCACGCCGCCGCCATGGGGGGCGAGGTTGAAGCCGCGCTTCAGCGCCGCGGCCATCAGCGCGTCGGCCTTCGCACCGGCCTCGATCGCGACCGTGTCGAAGAAGGCGTCGTGGCGGACGGCGAAGCCCGCTTGCCGGGCCGCACCCGCGACGGCGCGCGCCATCAGGTGCACGCGCCGCGCGATGCGGCGCAGCCCTTCCGGCCCGTGCCACACCGCGTACATCCCCGCCATGACGGCGAGCAGCACCTGCGCGGTGCAGATGTTCGACGTCGCCTTCTCGCGGCGTATGTGCTGCTCGCGCGTCTGCAGCGCGAGGCGCATCGCCGGCGCGCCGGCCGCATCGACGGAGACGCCGACCAGCCGCCCCGGCATCAGCCGCTTATGCGCGTCCTTCACCGCCATGTAGGCGGCATGCGGCCCGCCATAGCCCATCGGCACGCCGAAGCGCTGGGTCGAGCCCACCACCACATCCGCGCCCATCTCCCCCGGCGGCTTCAGCAGGCAGAGGCTGAGCGGGTCGGCGGCGACGATGGCGAGCCCGCCGCCCGCCTGCACCGCGGCGATCTCGGCCGTCAGGTCGCGCGCCTGCCCGGTCGTGCCGGGATATTGCAGCACCAGGGCGAAGGGCTTCGCTTCGCTCAAGGCGGCGACGATCCCGGCCACCGCCACGAAGCGCACCTCGATGCCGAGCGGCGCGGCGCGCGTCTGCAGCACGGCCTTGGACTGCGGATGCAGGTCGTCGGCCGCGATCAGCAGGTGCGACTTCTCCCGCGTCGCGGCGTGAGCGAGGTGCATCGCCTCGGCGATCGCGGTGCCTTCGTCCAGCAGCGAGGCATTGGCCACCGGCAGGCCAGCGAGGTCGCAGACCATGGTCTGGAAGTTCACCAAAGCCTCGAGCCGCCCCTGCGCGATTTCCGCCTGGTACGGCGTATAGGCCGTGTACCAGCCGGGATTCTCCAGCACGTTGCGCAGGATGACCGGCGGGGTGTGCGTGCCGTGGTAGCCGAGCCCGATGAGCGACTTCACATGCGCGGCGTTCTGCGCGGCGAGGCCGCGCAGTTCCGCCAGCACCTCCTGCTCCGTCGCCGCCGGCGGCAGGGCGGACAGGTCCATCCCCAGGATCGCCGCGGGCACGGTCCTCGCGCTGAGGTCCTCGAGGCTCGCCGCGCCCACCACGCGCAGCATCTCGGCGATCTCGGCCTCGGAGGGCGCGATGTGGCGCGGGGCGAAGGCGTCCACCGCCTCCAGCGCGCGGATCTCCTCCAGCGCGCTCATGCCAGCGTGTCCACGAAGGCGGCGTAGGCGGCTTCGTCCATCAGCGCCGCGACCTCGGCCGCGTCGGCGGGCTCGATGCGGAAGAACCAGCCATCGGTCGTCGGCGCGGCGTTGATCGCGCCGGGATTGTCGGCGAGCGCGCCGTTCACCTCGACGATCTTGCCCGCGATCGGGGCATAGACGTCGGAGGCCGCCTTCACGCTTTCCACCACCGCGCAGGCCTCCCCCGCCGCGACGACGCGGCCCGGTTCGGGCAGGTCGACGAACACGACGTCACCCAGCGCGTTCTGCGCATGGTCGGTGATGCCGACCGTGGCGATGCCGCCCTCGAGCCGCACCCATTCATGGTCTTTCGTGAACTTCGTCTCGGACATGGGAAGGCTCCTCAGCGGGCGTAGCGGTGGGGAACGAAGGGCATCGGCGCGACGCGGGCGGGAATCGCCTTGCCGCGCACCATCAGATCGAGGGCGGTGCCGTCGGCGGCGAGCCCGCCCGCGACATAGCCCATGGCCATGGGGCCGTTCAGCGAGGGACCGAAGCCGCCGGAGGTGATCTCCCCGATCGGCGCGGCACCGCCCGCTTCATGGATGGGCGTGTGGCCGCGCGCGGGCTGGCGTCCTTCGGGACGGATGCCCACGCGCAGGCGCTTCGCCCCGTTGGCGAGTTCCTCCCGCACGCGCTCGGCACCCGGGAAATTCCACTCGGTGCGGCGGCGCTTGCCGATGGTCCAGGTCAGCGCGGCCTCGACCGCGCTCGTCGTCTCGTCGATGTCGTTGCCGTACAGGCAGAGGCCGGCTTCGAGCCGGAGCGAATCGCGCGCCCCGAGCCCCGCCGGCCGCACGCCCGGCAGCGCCAGCAGCGCCTTGGCGAAGGCCACGGCGCGCTCGGCCGGCACCGAGACCTCGACCCCGTCCTCCCCCGTGTAGCCGGACCGGGAGACGAGCACCTTCGCACCCGCGATCTCGAAGGATCCCACGCCCATGAAGGAGAGGTCCGCGATGCCGGGCGCCAGCGTCGCGATGGCCGCGACCGCGCCCGGCCCCTGCAGCGCGATCAGCGCCCGGTCCGGCAGCGGGCGCAGCGTGACGCCGGCCGGCAGCAGCGACTCGATGCGCGGCAGGTCGAGGTGCTTGCGGCTGGCGTTCACCACCAGGAACAGTCGGTCGCCGAGATTCGCGACCATGAAGTCGTCGAGGATGCCGCCATCATCGGTCGTCAGCAGCCCGTAGCGCTGGCGGCCGGGCTTCAGCCCCTGCACATCGGCCGGTGTCGCGCGTTCCAGCGCGGCCGCGGCCCCTTCGCCCACCAGTTCCGCCTGGCCCATGTGGGAGACGTCGAACAGCGCGGCGGCGGCGCGGCAGTGCAGATGCTCGGCCATGATCCCGGCCGGGTACTGCACGGGCATGGCATAGCCCGCGAAGGGCACCATGCGCCCGCCAAGGTCGCGGTGCAGCGCCGCAAGCGGCGTTTCGAGGAGCGGTTCGTTCGAATCGGCCACGGGGCCTCCCGCCGCGATGCGGCGATCGGGGTTTCAGTCCGTGGCCCCCCTCTGTCCGATGACCTGAGAGATTCGGCGCCGGTGTTGACCGTGCCTTACTCCGTCGGTGCCGAAGCCTTGCGGCCGCGGGCTTTCCAGAGGCCCCTTCCCCGCGCGGCCCTTTTGCCTGAGCGTTTCCGGGGGCCGGTTGCGCCTTCGGCGGGGGCTCTCGCCCCTCTCTCCCGCGCGGGATCTGCGGGGTGCGTCTCTGTGGCAGATCGCGCGGCCGCGCGCAACGCGCAGCATCACGCGATCGGGCGCCAGCGCTCCGTCACGCGCAGCGGATCGAGGGCGAAGCGCCAGGTGCAGCCCGCTGCCGGAACGTCATGCTCGCGGGAGATCGGAAGGCCCGCCAGCGCGGCCATCAGCAAAGTCCCCGTGCCGCCATGCCCGACCAGCGCGATGCCGCCCTGCCCGTGCCCGGCCAGGATCTCCCGCGCCGCGGCAAGGATGCGCGCCTGCGCATCCACCGCCCTCTCCCAGCCCGCGACGCTCTCCGCGGGGCGGGCGAAGAAGGCATCGGCATGCTGCTCGAACGCCTCGCGCGGCAGGTAGCCGGTGCTGGAGCGGTCCATCTCGGCCAGGCCCGGATGCACCCACACCGGCAGGCCGAAGCGGGCGGCGAGGATGCCGGCAGCCTCGATCGCCTTGGTCTCGTCGCTCGCCCAGACGGCGGCGAGGCCGCCGAGTTCCGGATCGGCCGCAAGGCGCCGCATCCGCGCGACGCCTGCCTCGGTCAGATGCCAGCGTGGCACCGGCACGGCGGGGTCGATCACCACCTCCGGATGCGAGACGAACAGCCCGAAGCGCCGCATGGCCGCGGGGAAAGCCGGCTTCAGCGCGGCCCGCGGCGGCGGTTCAGCGCCAGTTCCTCCGGCGTCAGCTGGAAGGACAGGCGGACATTGTGGTTCTCCACCAGCCTTTCCTCGGCCGGGAAGGTCAGCGTGACGGCGGCGCTCTGCACGCGCTGGCGGTTCACATTCGTGTCGAAGGTGACCCTTGCGACGAAGTCCTGGCGGTCGATCACCTGCGTGTCCTCCGCATCCGTCACCGCGATGAAGAAGGGCAGGTTCGCGACATTGCCGGTCGCGGCCGGGCCGCGTTCCACGTCGAAGACCGCGCTCAGCGTCACGGCGACGCCTTCGCGCCGGCGCGTGTAGTCGCAGCGCGCATTGAAGCCGACCAGCCGCGCATCGGCCGTCATGGCCGCCAGATCCTGCCCCGCGCCAGGGCGGAACCGCGTCAGGTCCGCCCCATCCGCCAGGATGGAAATGCGCGGGCAGGGCGCGGGCGGGTTGCTGGACGCCGTCGTGCCGCCGCCACATCCCGCGAGCGCCAGCGCCCCCGCCCAACCGATCGCCGCCATCGCCCGCATCATCCGCCCTCCCGGCCCCCTTTGACCCGTGCCGCCCCATCTATAGTGTGCGGCCCGCCCCGGACAGGGCCAACCCGCGCCGTGAGCGAGACCATGACCGCCGAGAAGCCCCGCCTCCACGTCCTGCTCGCCGGCCCGCGCGGTTTCTGCGCCGGCGTCGACCGCGCCATCAAGATCGTCGAACAGGCGCTCGCACGCCATGGCGCGCCCGTCTACGTGCGGCATGAGATCGTCCACAATCGTTTCGTCGTCGAAGGGCTGGAACGCCAGGGTGCCGTCTTCGTCGAGGAACTGGACGAGATTCCGGACGACGGCCAGCCCGTCGTCTTCTCCGCCCATGGCGTGCCGAAATCCGTTCCCTCCGAGGCGGCACGGCGGGAGATGTACTTCCTCGACGCCACCTGCCCGCTCGTCAGCAAGGTGCATCGCGAAGCCGAACGCCACCACGCCAAGGGCCGCCACCTGTTGCTGATCGGCCATGAGGGCCACCCCGAGGTCGTCGGCACCATGGGCCAGCTGCCTGAGGGCGCGATGACGCTGGTCGAGGATGCCGAGGCCGCGCGCACCCTCGTGCCGCCGGCGGGCGCGGCGCTGGCCTACACCACGCAGACCACGCTGTCCGTCGACGACACGGCCGAGATCGTCGCCATCCTCCGCGACCGTTTCCCCGAGATCGAGGGCCCGGCGAAGGAGGACATCTGCTACGCCACCACGAACCGCCAGGCGGCGATCAAGGCGGTCGCGGCGCGCAGCGAGCTCGTCATCGTGGTGGGTGCGCCGAATTCGTCGAACTCCGTCCGGCTGCGCGAAGTGGCCGAGCGGTCCGGCGCGCCGCGCGCCGTCATGGTCCAGCGCGGCGCCGACCTCGACCCGGCCATCGCCGATGGCTGCGCGACAGTGGGCATCACCGCCGGCGCCTCCGCGCCCGAACTGCTGGTGCAGGAAGTGGTCGACCGGCTGCGCGAGCGCTTCGCCGTCACGACCGAGGAAGTGACCGTGGCCGTCGAGGACATCATCTTCCGCGTGCCCCGCATGCGCGCCGTCGCCTGATGGCGGTCTACACGGAAGTCTCGGACGAGGCGCTGCGCGCCTTCCTGGCCGACTATGCGCTCGGCGAGTTGCTCGCCTTCCGCGGCATCGCCGAGGGGGTCGAGAATTCCAACTACGCGCTGAAGACCGCCGCGGGCGACTTCATCCTCACGCTGTACGAGAAGCGCGTCGATCCGGCAGAACTGCCCTATTTCCTCGGGCTGATGGAACATCTGGCGGCCAACGGCCTCGCCTGCCCGACGCCGGTGCATGGGCGCGACGGCGCGGCGCTTCGTAGCCTCGCCGGGCGCCCGGCAGCGATCGTCACCTTCCTGCCCGGCGTCTGGCCGCGCCGCGTGCGGCCCGAACATTGCGCGCCGCTCGGCCGCGCGCTCGCCGCCATGCATCGCGCGGGCGAGGGCTTCGCCATGGATCGGCCGAACGCGCTCGGCCCCGCCGGATGGGCGCCGCTGCTCGATGGCTGCCGCACGCGCGGCGACGAGGTCCAGGCGGGGCTGGTCGCGGAACTGGACGCCGCACATGCCGCGATCCTCTCATCCTGGCCCGCGGCGGGCGCGCTGCCGCGCGGACAGATCCACGCGGACCTGTTCCCCGACAACGTCTTCTTCCTGCCGGACGCCGACGGCAAGCCGCGCGTCTCGGGGCTGATCGACTTCTACTTCGCCTGCACGGACCTCTACGCCTACGACGTCGCCGTCTGCCTCAACGCCTGGTGCTTCGAGCCGGACTACGCCTTCAACGTGACCAAGGCGCGCGCGCTGCTGAACGCCTATGAGCAGGTGCGGCCGATGACGCCGGCGGAACGCGACGCGCTGCCGGTGCTGTGCCGTGGTGCGGCGCTGCGCTTCCTGCTGACGCGGCTCTATGACTGGACGCACACGCCGGATGGGGCGCTCGTCACGCGCAAGGATCCGCTCGAGTATCTGCGCAAGCTGCGGTTCTTCTCGCAGGGTCAGGGGTTTGCGCTGTGAGAGCCATGAGTGATGCGGGGGAGGAGAACCTCCCCCGCGCCCCCTCCCTTCTTTGTCTGCTGGGGACTGATGGCGGAGGTCCGGGAAGGATAAGGGGGGACGTTTCCTTCTCGGTGACTGCATGACCGACCCGCGCCCCCTGGTGGAAATCTGGACCGATGGCGGCTGCAAGCCGAACCCGGGCCCGGGCGGCTGGGCCGCCATCCTCCGCTTCGGCGAGCACGAACGCGAACTGACGGGCGGCGAGCCCGAGACGACGAACAACCGCATGGAACTCACCGCCGCGATCATGGCGCTGGAAGCGCTGAAGAAGCCCTGCCAGGTCGCGCTGCACACCGACAGCGAATACGTCCGCAACGGCATCAGCCGCTGGATCCATGGCTGGGTGCGCAGCAACTGGCGCAACGCGGCGAAGGAGCCGGTGAAGAACCTCGATCTGTGGCAGCGGCTGCTTGCCGCGGCGAAGCCGCACGACATCGAGTGGAAATGGGTCCGCGGCCATGCGGGGGACCCGATGAACGAAAGGGCGGACGCGCTGGCGACGGCGGCACGGGACCAGGCGGCGGGGTAGCGCCCTGCCCCGCCCTGCGCCACGCTGCGGCGAAGCACAGGAGGAACGCCGGTGACCGAAGCCGCCCGCTACGCCGACCCCGAGGCGATCGTCTCGACCGAATGGCTCGCCGTGAACCTGCGCGACCCGGCGCTGCGCGTCTTCGACTGCACGACCTACCTGCACTACGAGACCGGCACGGGCCGTCCGTACGCCGTCGGCAGCGGGCGACCGGACTACGAGGCGGCGCACATACCGGGCTCCGCCTTCCTCGATCTGCAGGGCGAGTTGTCCGACACGGCGAGCCCCTTCAACTTCACCATGCCGGCGCCGGAGGACCTCGCGCGCCGCGTCGCCGCCAAGGGCATCGGGGACGGCACGCGCGTCGTGCTCTATGCGCGGAAGAACATGCAGTGGGCGACGCGCGTGTGGTGGATGCTGCGCGCGATCGGCTTCGACGGCGCGGCGATCCTCGATGGCGGCTTCGACAAATGGGTCGCGGAAGGCCGCGCCACCGAAGCCGGCGAGCATCGTTATCCGCCCGCCAGCCTTGCGGCGCGGCCGCGCCCGGGCCTCTTCGTCGGCAAGGCGGAGGTGAAGGCCGCGATCGGCGACGGCGCGACCTGCACGATCAATGCCCTCGCCCCGGACCTGCACAGCGGGGAAAATCCACGCTACGGCCGCCCGGGCCGCGTGCCGGGCAGCGTGAACGTGCCGGTCGCGGCGCTGGTCGACCCGGCGAGCATGACCTTCCGCGGGCCGGAGGAGGTCGCCGCGCGCTTCGCCGCGGTCGGCGCGGATCGCGGCAAGCGCATCATCCTCTATTGCGGTGGCGGCATCGCGGCGACGCTCGACGCCTTCCTGCTGCACCAGCTCGGCCACCGGGACATCGCGGTCTACGACGCCTCGATGAGCGAATGGGCGAAGGACGAGGCGCTGCCGATCGAGCGCGACTGACCCCGGCCGCCAACTGTTGACAGACGACAGCGTTCCGCCTCTCCTCCCGCCATGGAGGAAACGGGGACAGGACGCGCCACGCGCGCGCATGCCGGCGTGCCGAGCGCGCTCGAGATCGTCCGCACCCGCTCCCTCGCCTCCCTCGTCGCGCAGGAAATCGAGACGCTGATCCTGACCGGCGCGCTCGCTGCCGGCGAAAGGCTGAACGAGCAGGCGCTGGCCACGCGCCTCGGCGTCTCCCGCGGGCCGGTGCGGGAGGCGGTGCGCGGGCTCGAACGGTCCGGCCTCGTCGTCGGCGTGCGCAACCAGGGCAGCTACGTCCGCCAGGTGAGCGCCGAGGAGGCGCTCGAGATCTACGATATCCGTGCGGCCATCACCGGGCTCGCCTGCGCGCGGCTCGCCGAGGCCGCGACGCGCGCGCAGGTCGCCGCGCTGCGTGCGCTGGTGAAGCGCATGGAGGACGCGCGGCGCGCGGATGATGCACCCGCCTACTACGCCGCGAACCTCGATTTCCACGCGGCACTCCTCGCCCATGGCGGCGGACCTCGCGCGCGCCGGCTGTACGAGGAACTCGGCAACGAGCTGCACCTGTTCCGCCGCCGCGCCCTCGTCCAGCCCGAGAACATGCGGCGGAGCAATGCCGAACACGCCGCCATCCTGCGCGCCATCGCGGCAGGCGACGCCGCGGCCGCGCGCGCGGCGGGAGAAGCGCACATCGCCGGCGGCAAGCGCCGCTTCCAGGCCACCGACACCGGGACACCGCGCCAAGCCGCGCGGAAGGGAGGAGAAGACCATGACACGGACCATAGAAGCCCGCCGCCGCAGCCTGCTCGCGGGGGGCGCGGCGCTCGGCGCGGCGCTGCTGGGCCCGCGTAGCGCGCGCGCGCAGGACGCCTTCCCCTCCCGCACCATCGAGGTGGTGACGCATGCGGGCGTCGGCGGCGGCACGGACATCACCGCGCGCATGATGATGGTGCAGGCGCCGGGCGTCTTCCGCCAGGAATTCACCGTGGTGAACCGCACCGCGGGCAGCGGCGCGCAGGCGCTGCAATACCTCGCCAGCAAGCCGGCGGACGGGCACACCATCATCCTGGTGACGCAGACGCATCTGCTGACGCAGCTGCGCAACCCGAACCTGCCGCAATTCGCCGACCTGATCCCGGTAGCGCGCGCGACGGCCGACCCGCAGCTCGTCCTCGTGCGCCGCGACAGCCCCTTCCGCACGCCGGCGGACCTCGTCAACGCGGGCAAGGAACGCTCGCTGCGCTTCGGCGGCACGCATGTGGGCGGCGTCGACCATGTCACGATCTTCGCCTTCGGCCGCGCCGCCGGCATCCAGCGCCCGACGCTGGTGCCCTTCCGCGGCGGCGGGGAAATCGTGATCAACCTCGTCGGCGGCAACATCGACACCGCCGTGGTGAACCCCGGGGAGGCCGAGGCGCAGCTCCGCGCAGGCGAGCTGCGGCCGCTGATCTCGCTGGCCGACACGCGGCTTGCCGCCTTCCGCGACGTGCCCACGGCGAAGGAACTCGGCATCGACGTGACGGGCTACACGCTGCGCGGCTTCTGCGTGCTGAAGGGCACGCCGGAGGATCGCGTCACACGGCTCGAGCGCGGGCTGATCGAGGCAATGTCGGGCCCGATCTACAAGAGCTACCTGGAGAACACCGGCCAGGCGCCGGACAGCGTCGCGGGGCGCGAAGCCTGGGGTGCGCAGCTCGCGCAGTTCAACCGCGACGGGCGGGAAGCGCTGCAGGCGCTGGGCCTGCTGCGCGGCTGATGCGGGAAGCGCGCAACCCGAACCCGGCGATCGCGGCCTCCATCGCCGCGGTCGCCGCGATCGCCTTCGCCGGGACCTTCTGGTTCGACCCGGTGCCGCCGGGGCTGCCGGGCCTCGGGGCGGCCGACTTCCCGCGCCTGATCTGCCTGGTGCTGTTCGGGCTTGCCGCGCTGCTCGCGCTCACGCAGGGCCAGGCGCCGTCGGAGGATGACGCGCCGCGGCTCGATGGCGGCGCCTGGGCGGTCTTCGGCGCCTGCGCGCTGTTCGTGCCGGCGCTCGAGATCCTCGGCATCTGGGGCGCGATCCCGCTGTACCTGGTGATCGTCGGGCGCATCTGGGGCGGCGTCTCGGTGGTGACGCTCGGGCTGAACGCGGCGGGGCTGACGCTCGCGCTGTGGCTGGTGTTCTCGAAGATCTTCCGCCTGACGCTGCCCACGGGCTGGCTCGGCGCGGCGCTGGGGGGCTGAGGGATGGAAGCCTTCCTGGGCGGGCTCGCCATCCTGATCGATCCCTATGTGATGCTGATGGTGCTGCTCGGCACCGTGCTCGGCATCTTCGTCGGTGCGCTGCCGGGCATCAGCGGATCGACCACCATCGCGCTGCTCCTGCCCATGACGATCGCCATGGGGCCGATCCCGGCGATCTGCTTCCTCGGCGCGATCTACTGCGCGGCCAATTTCGGCGGCTCGATCACCGCCATCATGGTGAACGCGCCCGGCGATCCATCGGCCAGCGCGACCGCGCTCGAAGGCTACAAGATGGCGGAGAAGGGACAGGCCGGCCTCGCGCTCGGCATGTCGGCCATCTCCTCGGCGATCGGCGGCATCTTCTCCATCGTGGTGCTGATCTTCGCCGCGCCCCTGCTCGCGCGCGCGGCCTATTCCTTCGGGCCGCCGGAATACTTCGCCCTCGCGCTGTTCGGGCTTTCCATGTGCGCGGCGATCGGCGGGGACAGCGCGGTCAAGAACCTGATCGCGGCGGCGCTCGGCCTGCTGATCGCGACGGTGGGGATGGACCTGACCACCGGGATCGAGCGCTTCGCCTTCGGCATCTACGAACTCTCGGACGGCATCGGCTTCGTGCCCGTGCTGATCGGCCTGTTCGCGGTGGGCGAGATGCTGGACCAGGCGGTGCGGCGGCTGGGCAAGGCGGAGATCATCCACCTCGATGCCGCGCGCGTGCCCGGCTGGGCGGAGTTCCGCAAGTGCAACCGCTCGATCTGGATCGGCAGCGGCATCGGCACCTTCATCGGCGCGCTGCCCGCCCTCGGCGCCACCACCGCCGCACTCATCGGCTACAACGAGACGCGCCGCTGGTCGAAGCACAAGCATGAATTCGGCAAGGGCAGCATCGAGGGCGTGGCCGGGCCGGAAGCGGCGAACAACGCCGCGGTGGGCGGGTCGATGGTGCCGACGCTCGCCCTCGGCATCCCGGGAAGTGCGACGACGGCGATCATCCTGGCCGCGCTGATCGTGCAGGGCGTGCGCCCGGGGCCGCACCTGTTCAACGAACAGCCGACGCTGCTGTATGCCGTCTTCGCCTCGATGCTCGCCGCGAACCTCTTCTACCTCGTCATGGGACTGTCCATGGCGAAGCTCTTCGCGCGCATCTCCCTCATCCCGCCAGCGATCCTCTGGCCGGCGGTCTTCGTGCTGTCCATCATCGGCGCCTATGGGCCGAACCAGTCGATGGGCGACGTCTACGTGATGCTTGCGGCGGGCGTGGTGGGCTTCCTGTTCCGGCGTACGGGCTTCTCCCCCGCACCGCTGATCATGGGCCTGGTGCTGGGCGGGATGGTGGAGGAGACGCTGAAGCAGTCGCTCATCATCTTCGGCGACGACGTGACGGGGTTTCTCGGCCGGCCCATCGCGCTGGTGCTCTTCGTGGTGACGCTGGCCGGGCTGCTCTGGCCCGCCGTGGCTCGGCTGCTGCGCGTGGCGCGCGCGCGCTCGGCCAGCGCGTGAGCCACTCCAGCGTCGAGACGCGCCAATCCTGGGTCATCGCGATCACCGCGGTGACGATGCTATCGCTCGCCGCCGGCGCGCCGCTGACGGTCGTGGTCGGCCTAGTGCCGATCAGCGAGACGCTCGGCGGCGGGCGCTCCCTGCCATCCCTCGCCTCCTCGCTCGCCTATCTCGGCTCGGGGGTTGGCGGCGTGATGTGCGGGCTGCTCATGGCGCGCTTCGGGCAGCGCGCGGTCGCCATGCTGGGCGGGGGCGCGATCCTCGCGGGCCTCGCGCTGGCGGCCCTCGGGCAGGGCTGGTCGCTGCTCGCGGGCATCGGGCTCGGCGTCGGTGTCTTCGGCAATGGCGCGCTGTTCGCGCCGATGGTCGCCTATGTCTCGCTCTGGTTCGACCGGCGGCGCGGCACGGCCTTGGCACTCGTCTCCTCGGGCCAGTACATCGCGGGCTTCGTCTGGCCCTTCACCTTCGAACGCGCCATCGCCGCCTTCGGCTGGCAGGCGACGATGCTGGCCTATGGCGCCCTGGCGTCGGTGGTCATCGTGACGCTCGCGGCGCTCGTCATCGTGCCGCCGCCGGTCGCACCCGCCGGCGCGCCCGTCGTGCGGCGGCGGGCGGATGGCAAGGTGCTCGGCATGGCGCCCAACACGGCGCTGGCGCTGATCGCCGCGGCGTCCTTCCTGTGCTGCATCCCGATGGCGATGCCGGCGGCGCATCTCGTCGCCTTCTGCGGCGACCTCGGCATCGCAGCCTCACGCGGGGCGATGATGCTCTCGGTGCTGTTGCTCTCGGCCTTCGTGGCGCGGCAGTTCTGGGGCTGGCTGTCGGACCGGATCGGCGGGCTGAACACGGTGCTGGCCGGATCGCTCGCGCAGATCGCGGGCATGCTCGGCTTCCTCGCCACGCAGGACGAGGCCGGGCTGTTCTTCGTCTCCGCCGCCTATGGCCTCGGCTTCAGCGGCATCATCCCGTCCTACGTGATGACGGTGCGGGCGCATTTCCCGGCTGAGGAAGCGGCCTGGCGCGTCCCCGCGCTGCTCTTCGTCAGTCTCTCGGGCATGGCGGCGGGCGCCTGGCTCGCCGGGGCGATCTACGACGCCGTCGGATTCTACGCCGCCGCCTGGTGGGTGGGGATCGGGGCGAACATCGTCCAGCTCGCCCTGCTCGGCTTCCTCATCACCCGCCAGCGCGCCGAGGCGCGCGTCAGTCCGCCTTGATGTTCGCCTCCCGCACGATCGCGGCCCAGCGCGGCAGTTCGGAGGCGACAAGCCCGGTGTAGTCGGCCGGGGTCATGCGGTTTGGCGTGGTGCCGAAGTCGGCCAGGCGCTGCGCCATGGCGGGCGTGGCCAGCGCGGCGACGAGCGCGGCGTTGATGCGGGCCGCCACCGCCGCGTCCATCCCGGCTGGGCCGGACAGGCCGAACCAGTTGTTCGCCTCCAGCGTCGGGAAGCCGAGTTCCTTGAAGGTCGGCACGTCCGGCCAACGCGTCGCGCGCTCCGCGCTCGTGATGGCGAGCAGGCGCAGCCGCTCGTTCCGCCCGATATCGGCCACGGCCGCGATCACGCCTTCCGTCTGCCCGCCGATCACGTCCGTCACCGCCGGCGCCGCGCCGCGATAGGGCACATGCGTGAGTTCGACGCGCGCGGCGCGGGCGAGCATCTCGGTCTTGGCATGCCCCGTCGTGCCGTTGCCGGAGGAGCCGACGCGCACCGAGCCCGGGGCCGCGCGCGCCGCATCCAGGAACTGCGCGAGTGTCGCGAAGCGCCCCGCGGCCGAGACGCCGAGCGCGCTCGGCACCGCCGCGATCAGCCCGATATGCGTGAAGTCGCGCAGCGGGTCGTAGGGCATGGCGCGGTTCACCGCCGCCCCCACGCCGTGGGAGGCGATGTTGGAGATGACGAGTGCCGTGCCGTCCGGCGGCGACTTCGCCACCGCATCCGACCCGATCATGCCGCCCGCGCCGGGGCGGTTCTCCACCACGACCGTCTGGCCGAGGCGGGATTCGAGCTCGGGTGCGACGAGCCGTCCGAGCAGATCCACCGTCCCACCCGGCGGGAAGGGCACGACCAGGCGGATCGGCCGCGGCTGCGCATGCGCGGGGATGGCGGGGGTGGCGAGGGTCGCGGCAAGCAGCGAGCGGCGGCGCATCTCAGGCGGTCTCCTTGGCGAACAGGGGAAAGGTCCAGGCGGGCTTGGGGCGCGCGGCAAGCATCGCGATCGCCTCCTTCATGCGCGCCAGCGCCTCGGCCACCGCATCCGCGCCCTCGATGACGCAGCCATGGCAGGGGCAGAGGCGCTCGATCCGATGCGTGGCGAAGATCGCGTCGAGGTCGGCAAGGACGGGCGCGGGATCGATGCCGATGATCCAGTCGAATTTTGCCGAGAGCATGTGCGCGATCTCCGCGGCGTCGATCGGCGCCTCGCCCGGCGCGCGGACCAGCGCTGCGTCCGGCGTGTCCCGCGTCAGGAAGCCGAAGGAATCGCTCGTGAACAGCGTGCCGGTCGCATGCTCGAGGAACCAGTTGGTGGCGAGCAGGCGCAGCTGCACGCGCAGGGGTTCGAGCCGCAGGCGGCCGACCTCCAGCACCTGGCCGACCTCGATGCGGATGGCGCGGACGGGTGCGAGCGCCTCGATGCGCGCATGGGCCTCGTCGCCTTCCAGCACGTCGGTCATCTCGACCGGGTTGAGCACGCCGACATAGGGGACGTCCGCGATGCCGAAGCGGCGGACCAGCGCGGCGAGGTTCGCCATGCAATCCTGTTCCCGCCGCGTGTTCACCATGCGCCGGCGCGTCGCACCCTCCACGGTGCGCGCGAACGCGGCCTCGATCTCGGGCCAATGCACGGGCAGCCCGGTATCGACCACCATCCAATCGGCACCGTCGCGCAGCGCATAGGCGGTGACCGGCAGCCAGCCCGGCAGGCCGGGCGGGATCCAGGAGACGGGCCGCGCATCGGCGCGCAGCCAGCCGGATGCGCCGTACAGCGTGCCAGGGATGATCTCGGCGAGGCTCATGCCGCCTTCGCCAGCCCCGCCTTGAACAGCGGCATCAGCTCGAAGGGCTGGTCCACCACCGCGCCATGCGCGCTGCACAGCAGGCGCGGGCGCAGGCGGGCCAGCAGCGCGTCCATCACCGCGAAGCTTTCCGTGCTGTCGGTGAAGCGCGGCCAGTGCAGCGCCTTGGAATTGAAGTCCTGCATCAGCGGCACGTCTGGGGGCGCGATCTCGCTGGTGAAGTGGTCGCTCTGGCCGGGCGTGTGCGGGTGGAAGCAGGCGCAGGCGTCGGAGAGGAACAGGATGCGGTCCTTCGGATCCCAGCCCCAGAGGCTGTCCGGCAGATCCCGCCACAGCGCCGGGAGGAAGGTGAAGTCCCTGTCGCCGAGGTCGATCGCATCCCCCGGCGCCACCTGCCGGAAGCGGTGCGCGAGGTGGGGGAGGTAGAGGTGCCAGTCCCGCATGTCGCCGACCGCCACCGCGTCCGGCCATTTGCGCAGCCAGCGTTCGAGCAGGCCGGCATGCGGCAACTCGCCATGGGTGGGGAAGATGAAGTCGAGCGGACGGTCGCCGAGGAAGGCCACGATGTCGCGCTCGACCTGCGCCGCATGCATCGGGTGACCGGTGTCGATCAGGATGGAGGCGCGCGACCCCTTCAGCAGGAAGCAGGAATAATGCGCGAGGAACCCGGGGACGGATGCGGCGATGCAGCCCCCCGTCCACAGGCAGTCCGGCGTGATGCGGCGCGGCAGCGCGCCGGTGCGGCCCCAGTCTGGCGTCATGCGGTGCGCGCCCCCCGTCGCGCGCGCCGCCAGGATGCCGCAGAATCGCGCGCCCTAGTAGTAGGTCAGGTCGCGCGCCTTGCCGCCGAAGATGCGCCACGCCAGGAAGGTGTAGGCGAGGATCACCGGCAGAACGAAGATCGCCCCGGCCAGGATGAGCGTCAGGCTCTCCGGCGCGCTCGCCGCCTGCCAGATGGTCAGCCTTTCCGGCACCACATAGGGGAAGAACGACCAGGCGAGCCCCGCGAAGAACAGCGCGAACAGCGCCACCGCGCCCCAGAAGGGCACGCGCCGCAGCGCATCGCCGGGCAGCGGCATGTGGCGGAGCAGGCTGCCGAGGCCCAGCAGCAGCGCGGCCGTCGCGATCGGCAGGGGGGCCAGCGCCAGCACTTCGGGGAAGGCGAACCAGCGGTCGAAGATGCGGCTGCTGACCAGCGGCGTGACGGCCGAGACGAGCAGGATGCCGATGCCCATCGGCCAGATCGCCAGCCGCGCCCAGCCGATCGCCGCGCGCTGCAGGTCGCCCTCGGTGCGCCAGATCAGCCAGGCCGCGCCGATGAAGGCATAGGCGATGGCGAGCCCGACCGCGGCCATCGCCGCGAAGCCCGCCGCCGCCCAGCCATCGGCGAAGCCCAGCACGTAGCGCCCGAGCATCCAGCCCTGCGACAGCGCCGAGATCAGCGACCCCGCGACGAAGGCATGGTCCCAGCGGCGCTTCTGCTTCAGATCCGCCGCCTTGGCGCGGAATTCGAAGGCGACGCCGCGCAGCGTCAGCCCCGCGAGCATCACCGCGACCGGCAGATAGAGCTCCGTCAGGATGATGCCGTGCGCCGAGGGGAAGGCCACCAGCAGCAGGCCGACGCCGAGCACGAGCCAGGTCTCGTTCGCGTCCCAGAAGGGCCCGATCGCCGCGATCATCCTGTCGCGGTCGGCTTCCGCCGCGACGCGCGGCAGCAGGATGCCGACGCCGAGGTCGAAGCCGTCGAGCACGACATACAGCAGGATCGACAGAGCCATCAGCCCGGCGAAGATCACCGGCAGCCAGTCGGCCGGCAGGAAGGGCGTCATGCCGGCAGGCCCTTGGGCAGCGGATCGGCGGCACCCGACGCCTTGGCCGCGAGCCGGTAGATCGTGCCGACATAGGCGGCGAGCAGCAGCACGTAGAGGATCAGGTACATCGCCAGCGTCGCGCCGATGCTCGCCGCCGGCACCGGCCCGGCCGCCTGCGCCGTGGTCAGCACGCCATGCACGAGCCAGGGCTGGCGGCCGATCTCGGTGACGTACCAGCCGGCCAGCGTCGCGACCCAGCCGGAGAAGGTCATCCCCACCAGGCCCCACATCAGCAGCCGCGGCAGCGTCCCGCGCCGCCAGAGCCAGAACGCAGAGAGCAGGCCGACCCCGATCATCAGCATCCCCGTGCCCACCATGACGCGGAAGGCGTAGAAGACGGGGGCGACGGGCGGATGCGCGCCGCGGAACTGGTTCAGCCCGGGGACCTCGCCGTCGAAGCGGTGGGTCAGGACAAGGCTCGCGCCGTAGGGGATCGCGATCTCGAAGCGGTTCTCCCGCGCCTGCTCGTCCGGGATGGCGAACAGCACCAGCGGCACGCCGCCGCGCGTCTCCCAATTGCCTTCCATCGCCGCGACCTTGGCCGGCTGGTGCTCGAGCGTGTTCAGCCCGTGCATGTCGCCCAGCAGCAGCTGCGTGGGCGCGCCCACCGCGGCCATCACCACGCCGGTGCGCAACACCGCCATCACGGACGGCGCGCGGTCCCCGCGCAGCCAGCGCCAGGCGGACATCCCCGCCAGCAGGAAGGCGACCGTGAGTACCGAGGCCATCAGCATGTGCGACAGGCGATAAGGCATGGACGGGTTGAACACGATCGCCCACCAGTCGGTCGCGTGCGCCACGCCGTCGCGCAGCTCGAAGCCCTGCGGCGTGTGCATCCAGGAATTCAGCACGAGGATCCAGAAGGCGCTCATCGTCGTGCCGAAGGCCACCAGGAAGGTCGCCCCCGTATGCACCCAGCCGGGCACGCGGCGGAAGCCGAACAGCATGATGCCGAGGAAGGTCGCTTCCAGGAAGAAGGCGGTCAGCACCTCATAGGCCAGCAGCGGCCCGGCGATGTTGCCCACGCGCTCCATGAAGCCTGGCCAGTTCGTGCCGAACTGGAAGGACATGGTGATGCCCGACACGACCCCGAGCGCGAAGGACAGGGCGAAGACCTTCACCCAGAAGCGGTAGGCGTCCATCCACTTGTCGTCGCCGGTCGCGTTGAAGCGCAGCTTGAAGAACAGCAGCACCCAGCCGAGCGCGATGGTGATGGTCGGGAACAGGATGTGGAAGGAGATGTTCGCCGCGAACTGGATGCGGGCGAGGATCAGCGCGTCCATCGGCTCAGACCTCCTTCCGGCCACGCACGAAGTCGACGACGCGGTCCTTCGCGTCGAGCAGCCGCGTCACCTTCGACCCCAGTTCGAGAAGGGCGGCGAGGCGCTCGGTCTCGAGCCGCTTCACCTCCTCGTACCAATTCGTCAGCCGCTCGATCAGCCCGTGCATCTCGGCCATGCGGGCCTGCGCGTGGCGCTCCGGCTCGCTGCCCGGCGTCTGCATGAGCAATTCGCGGAGAACGGACAGCGTCGGGTCCACCTCCCGCTTCTTCCGCTCCTCCGCCAGCACGCGCAGGATCTGCCAGACATCCTCGGGCGTGGTGAAGTGGTCGCGCCGGTCGTCCGGGATGTGGCGCGGCAGCACCAGGTTCCAGGCCTGCAGCTCGCGCAGCCCCATGGAGACGTTGGAGCGCGAGACGCCCAGCGCCTCGACGATGTCGTCGGCGCAGAGCGGCCGCGGCGAGACGTACAGCAGCGCGTAGATCTGCCCCACCGTGCGGTTGATGCCCCAGCGGGACCCCATCTCCCCGAAGTGAAGGACGAAGGCCTGGACCAGCGGTGGGAGGTTCATCGAATTCCGGCTTTTCAGAACTTCCTGAAATCTACGAACGACATTGATCCAGATCAAGCCCCCCGAAACGCTGGAACGGACCTTGCGTGCCCCCCGCCGTGTCGCGCCATGCTGGCGCCCGACGAACCCTGCCGGAGACTGCCATGATCCGCCGCCGCGCTCTGCCCGCCCTTGCCGGCCTCGCCCTCGCCACCCCCGCCCTCGCCCAGGCGCCCTGGCCCAACCGGCCGATCCGGCTCGTCGTGCCCTACCCGCCCGGCGGCGCCTCCGACATCGCCGGGCGGCTGCAGGCGGAGGTGCTGCAGGCCGCGCTCGGCGTGCCCTGCGTGGTGGACAACCGGTCGGGGGCGGGCGGCACGGTGGGCACGCTGCACGTCGCGCAGTCAGCGCCCGATGGCTACACGGTGATGATGGCGAGCCCGTCGAGCCATCTCGGCGCGCCGCTGCTGTTCCGCAACGCCGGCTATGACGGCGTGGACGACTTCACCGCCGTCGCGACCTTCGCCACCGGCACGGCGGTGGTCTGCGTCCATCCCGGCGTGCCGGCGCGCAGCATCCCGGAACTCGTCGCGCATCTGAAGGCGAATCCGGGCAAGCTGAACTACGGCTCGGCCGGCGCGGGCGGTGCGAACCACATGCTCGGCGTGCTGTTCATGCTGCGCACGGGCACCGACATGGCGCATGTGCCCTATCGCGGCGCCGCGCCGGCGCTCGCGGACCTCATCGCGGGCAACATCCAGGTGGTGTTCGACAGCTATTCGGGCGTGATCGGCTCGATCCGCGCGGGCCAGATCCGCGCGCTCGGTATCACCAACGCCACGCGCTGGCCGCTCGCGCCCGAGATGCCGACGGTGCAGGAACAGGGCGTGCCCGACTACGACCTGCCCTCCTTCTCCGCCGTGATGGGGCCGAAGGGCATGCCCGAGCCGATCGTGCGCAGGATGAACGAGGCCATCAACAACGGCCTGCGCGATCCCGGGCTGCTGCGGCGTCTGGAAGCCAACGGCAACGTGCCCTATCCGAACACGCCCGAGGAGTTCGCGCGCATCATGCGCACGCAGCGCGAGACCTGGCGCGAACTGGTGCGCGTCTCGGGCGTCGAGCCGCAGTAGCGCAGCTCACTTCACGGCGCGGCGAGCCCTGGTGCAGGATGGCGTCGCGTCCGCGCGACGCGACAATACCCTGCCGGAGAACGCCTTGCGCCTGCCTCGATCGCTGCTGCCCGCGCTGCTGCTCGCCGCCGTCGCCGCCACGCCCGCGCGGGCGCAGGGGCCGGCGGAGACCATCGTCGTCCTCGACATGTCCGGGTCCATGTGGGGCCGGATCGGGGAGGAGACGAAGCTCGAGATCGCGCGCGCCGCGGTGCGGGGCATGTTCTCCCGCTTCCCCGCCGGCAGCCGCGTCGGGCTGATGGCGTATGGCCACCGCCGCGCCGGCGATTGCCGCGACATCCAGATGCTGCTGGCCCCCGGCGCGGCGAACGAGGCCTCGGTGGGCGAGACGCTCGGCCGCCTCGTCGCGCGCGGCCGCACGCCGCTCACCGAAAGCGTACGGGAAGCCGCGCGCACGCTGCGCGTGGCCGAACGCGGCGGCACCATCATCCTGGTCACCGACGGGATCGAGACCTGCGGCGGCGATCCCTGCGCGCTCGCGGCGGAACTCGAAGCGGCCAATGCCGGCTTCACCGCCCATGTCGTCGGCTTCGACCTGCGCAGCCCGCAGGAACGCGCGCGCGTCGCCTGCATCGCGGAACGCACCGGCGGCATGTTCGTCGCCGCCGACGACGCGGCGAGCCTCGCCGATGCGCTCGGCCGCGCGGCCGAAGCCCGCCCCGCCCCGCCGCCCGCCCCCGTGGTCGGAAGAGCG
>NZ_JACADQ010000349.1 GCF_016106015.1 Neoroseomonas rubea | reverse complement strand
GGCGCAGGCGGCCTGCCTTTCGGCCTTCGCGCCCCCGGCGGCGGAGGCGCAGGCCTCGCTCCGCCCGCGGCCCTGACCCGCGGGCCGCGGCGCTTGACGCCCCGGCCGCCGCCTCCCCATAAGCCTGTCATGTCCTGGGACGCGCCCGCGCGAATTATCCTCCCGGTCCTCGCCTGAGGGCCGGGTCCTTCCGCGCGCAACTCCCCTTCCGGCCGCCATGGCGCGGCCGGCGCACCGAGACAGGCACAGATGACCGACAGCGTCCCCGAGGCCCGCGACTATCGCGGCACCGTCTTCCTGCCGAAGACCGGCTTCCCGATGAAGGGCGACCTGCCGAAGCGCGAACCCACCATGCTCGAACGCTGGGCGCGCATCGGCATGTGGGAAAGGCTGCGCCGGCAGTCGAAGGGCCGCGACGCCTTCGTGCTGCATGACGGCCCGCCCTATGCCAATGGCAACCTCCATATCGGCCACGCGCTCAACAAGATCCTGAAGGACGTGATCAACCGCGCGGCGCAGATGGCCGGGCGCGACGCCAACTACGTCCCGGGATGGGACTGCCACGGCCTGCCGATCGAATGGAAGGTCGAGGAGGAGTACCGCGCCAAGGGCAAGGACAAGGATGCCGTGCCGGTGCTGGATTTCCGCGCCGAGTGCCGCGCCTATGCCGAGCACTGGCTGCGCGTCCAGTCGGAGGAATTCCAGCGCCTGGGCGTCTTCGGCGACTGGGCCGACCGCTACGCGACGATGGATTTCGAGAGCGAAGCCAAGATCGCGGGCGAGATCGGGAAATTCCTGCTCAACGGCTCGCTCTATCGCGGGCTGCGGCCGGTGATGTGGAGCCCGGTCGAGAAGACCGCGCTGGCGGAAGCCGAGATCGAGTACCACGACCATGTCAGCCCCACGCTGCACGCGAAGTTCCGCGTGCTGAAGGCGGGTGCGGAGGACCTGGTCGGCGCGGATGTGGTGATCTGGACCACCACGCCCTGGACCATGCCGGGCAACCGCGCCGTCGCCTATGGGCCGGAGATCGACTACGCGCTGCTGCATGTGGAAGGCGTGACCGAGGCCTCGCTGCTCAAGGTCGGCGACCGGCTGCTGGTCGCCCTGCCGCTGCTGCCGGGCTTCGAGAAGGAAGCGGGCATCGGCGCGCATTCGATCAAGCGCGTGCTGAAGGGTGCGGAATTGGAGGGGGCGTTCGCCGCCCATCCGCTGCGCGGCCGCGGCTACGATTTCGACGTGCCGCTGCTGCCGGGCGACTTCGTCACGACCGAGGCGGGCACCGGCTTCGTCCACATTGCGCCGGGCCATGGCGAGGACGACTTCAATCTCGGCCGGCAATTCGGCCTGCCGATCCCCGAGACGGTGAACGACGACGGCACCTTTACCCACCACGCGCCGGGCTTCACGGGCCTGCACGTCTTCAAGGCGCACACCGCCGTCTACGACGCGATGCGGGAGGCCGGCACGCTGGCCGCGACGGGCAGGCTGAACCACTCCTACCCGCATTCCTGGCGGTCCAAGAAGCCCGTCATCTTCCGCGCGACGCCGCAATGGTTCATCGCGATGGACGATGCCAACGCCATCCGCGAGAAGTCGCTGGATGCGATCGCGAAGACGCATTTCGTCCCCGAGGCCGGGCGCAATCGCCTCGGGTCCATGATCGCCGCGCGGCCCGACTGGTGCATCAGCCGCCAGCGCGCCTGGGGCGTGCCGATCCCCGTCTTCGTCTCGAAGCAATCGGGCGAGCCGCTGCGCGACCCGGCGATTCTCGACCGCGTGGTGGAGGCCTTCCGCAGCGAGGGCGCGGATGCCTGGTACAAGCCGGGCGCCGCGGCGCGCTTCCTCGGCCCCGACCGCGACCCGGCGATGTACGAGCAGGTGATGGACATCGTGGATGTGTGGTTCGAGAGCGGCAGCACGCACGCCTTCGTCCTGCCGCCGCGCGGCCTGCCCTTCCCGGCGGACCTGTATCTCGAAGGGTCCGACCAGCATCGCGGCTGGTTCCATTCCTCGCTGCTCGAAAGCGTGGGCACGAACGGCGTCGCACCCTTCAAGGCGGTGCTGACGCATGGCTTCGTGCTCGACGAGCAGGGGCGAAAGATGTCCAAGAGCCTGGGCAACGTCACCGCGCCCCAGGACGTGATGAAGCAGTACGGCGCGGACATCCTGCGCCTGTGGGTGATGAATTCCGACACCGCGCTCGACCTGCGCATCGGGCCGGAGATCCTGAAGCAGCAGGCGGAGCTCTATCGCCGCATCCGCAACACGCTGCGCTGGCTGCTCGGCAGCCTGGAAGGCTTCGCGGAGGAGGAGACCGTCCCCTATGCCGAGCTGCCGGAACTCGAACGCTGGGTGCTGCACCGGCTGACGGAACTGGATGCACGCATCCGGCGCGCGGTCGAGACGCATGACTGGGCCGGCGTCTATCCCGAGATCCACAATTTCTGCGCCAGCGACCTTTCGGCCTTCTACTTCGACATCCGCAAGGACGCGCTCTACTGCGACCGGCCGGACAGCCTGCGCCGCCGCGCGGCGCGCACGGTGCTGGACGTGCTGCATCGCTGCCTGTGCAAGTGGCTCGCGCCGGTGCTGGTCTTCACGGCGGAGGAAGCCTGGCTCGCCCGCTTCCCGGAGAACGAGGGGAGCGTGCATCTCCTCGACTTCATGTTCGTGCCCGAAGGCTGGAAGAACGACGCGCTGGCCGCGAAGTGGGCGCGGGTGCGCGAACTGCGTGGGCTGGTGACCGTCGAGTTGGAAAAGGCGCGCGCCGCCGGGACGATCGGCTCGAGCCTGCAGGCCGCGCCGAGCCTCGCCCTGCCGGAGGCCGATGCCGGACTGCTGACCGCCGAGGGCTGGGCGGAGATCGCCATCACCTCCGGCTTCGCGCTGGAGACGGCGGACGCGCCCGCGGCCGCCTTCGCCGCGGCGCCCGGCGCCAAATGCGCCCGCTGCTGGCGTGTCCTGCCCGAGGTCGGCGCCTCCGCGAAGCACCCGACCCTCTGCCTGCGCTGCGAGGACGCCGTGGAGTCCCTGCCGTGACGGCGGGGTCCGGGGGAGCCCGGCTCCCCCGGCGGGGGTTGGGGGGCAGCGCCCTCGACGCGCCCCGCCCATGAGCCTCCGCCTCGGCCTGCCCATCGCCGCCGGCCTACTGGTCGCCGACCAGGCCAGCAAATGGTGGATCCTGGAGGTCGCCCGCCTGCCCGAGGTCGGCCACATCCCCCTGCTGGAGGCCGGCCCCTTCGGCCTCGACCTGACCATGGTCTGGAACCGGGGCGTGACCTTCGGCCTGCTGTCGGGCGACGGGCCTTGGCACCACCTCGTCCTCGCGCTGCTCGCCGCCGCCATCGCCCTGTTTCTTCTGCGCTGGATGGCGCGGGCGGAAAACCGCCTGACCGCGGTCGCCCTCGGCGCCGTGGTCGGGGGTGCGATCGGCAACGTCATCGACCGGATCCGTTTCGGTGCCGTGGTGGATTTCGTCGATACCCATGCCTGGGGCTGGCACTGGTACGTGTTCAACGTTGCCGATGCCGCCATCGTCTGCGGCGTGGCCGCCCTGATCGCGGATGCCTTGTTCCAGCCGAAAGCGGAGCCTAAGGAAGGGCCATGAGGAACCGTCGCACCCCCTCCCTCCTGCCCGCGCTCGCCCTGGCCGCGCTGCTGCCGGCCTGTGGCGACAACACGTCGCGCACGCTCGGCCTGGTGCGCGACGCGCCCGACGAGTTCCAGGTCACGACCCGCGCACCGCTGTCCATGCCGCCGGACATGACGACGCTGCCGACGCCGCGGCCGGGTTCGCCCCGCCCGCAGGAACGCGGTGCCCGCCAGCAGGCGGAAGCGCTGCTGGTGCCCGGCCTGTCGCTCGAGGATCCGCGCCGCGCCCCGGGCGCCCGCCCCTCGGTGGGCGAAGCCGCGCTGGTGCAGCGCGCCGGGCAGGACGCGCCGGACGACATCCGCCGCCGGGTGGATGAGGAGAGCCTGCGGCTCGACGCGCCGAGCCGCGCGGTGACCGACCGCCTGATCTTCTGGCGCGACCCGCCGCCGCCCGGCACGCCGGTGGACCCCACGCGGGAAGCCCAGCGCCTGCGGGAGAACGCGGCGCTCGGCCGGGATTCGGGGGAAGGCGTGACGCCGGTCGTCCAGCCCAGCCGCCGCAGCTTGTGGCAACGGCTGGGGTTCTGATCCCCGGGGGCGTTCGGTCGGGACCCGCTTCACGCCGGGCCCCGCAGGCCCCATGTGTGGCGGCATGACCCGCGTGACCCGCCGCCACACCATCTGCGCCGCCGCCGCGGCGCTCGCCGCCACCCCGATCGGCCGCGCCGCCGCGCAGGCCGCGC
>NZ_JACADQ010000348.1 GCF_016106015.1 Neoroseomonas rubea | reverse complement strand
GGCCTCGGCGGCCGGGCGGTCGGGTCCGCCATCGGCCGCGGCGGCGGCGATCGCGGCCCAGAAGGCGTCCTCGGCGGCGGCGAAGGCGGCGCGATCCTCGCGCGTCGCGAGGCGGCCATCGGCGAAGAGCCGCCGGTCGCGCAGCGTGTCGTGGTCCAGCATCTCGGTGCCCAGCGCCCGGGCGAGCGGTGTCAGCGGGTTGTCATCGGCCTGGTGCAGCCAGGAGGCGCCGTGGTCGAAGGGCAGGCCGAGGGAGGCGCTTTCCGTGAAGGCCCGCCCGCCGAGGCGAGGGCCCCCTTCCAGCACCAGGCAGGACCGCCCGCGCGCGGAGAGGGTGCGCGCCGCGGCGATGCCGGCGCAGCCGGCGCCGATGACGAGCACGTCTGGATCGGAAGGGAACATCGCCGCATCATGCCGCGACACGGCCAGGGGATGAACCATGCTGCAAGCGCCGCCCGCCGAACCCGGCATGCGCGAGGACGAGGTCGATACGCCGGCGCTGCTGGTCGACCTCGATGCCTTCGAGCACAACCTCGACACCATGGCGGCGCTGCTGGCGCCGACGGGTGCGAAACTGCGCGCGCACGCCAAGACGCACAAATCCGCCGTGGTCGCGAAGCTGCAGATGGCGCGTGGTGCTGTCGGGCAATGCGTGCAGAAGGTGGCGGAGGCGGAAGCCCTGGCCTGGGGCGGCATCCCGGACGTGCTGGTGACGAACCAGGTGGTCAGCCCGCGGAAGCTCGCGCGGCTCGCCGCGCTCGCGCGCATCTGCAAGGTCGGGCTGTGCGTCGATGACGCGTCCCAGGTCGTGATGGCGGAACAGGCGGCGGAAGCGGCCGGCGTGCGGCTGCCCGTGCTGGTCGAGATCGATGTCGGCATGGGCCGCGCGGGGGTGGAGCACGGGCCGGCGGCGGTCGCACTCGCGGAACGCATCGCGACGAGCCGCCACCTGATGTTCGGCGGGCTGCAGGCCTATCACGGCAGCGCGCAGCACATGCGCACGCCGGAACAGCGCGCGGGCGCGATCGCGGAGGCCGCGGCCCGGTCGCGGCGGACGGTGGAACAGCTGAAGCAGCGCGGGCTTGATTGCCCGATCGTCGGCGGCGCGGGCACCGGCACCTTCCGGCACGAGGCGGCGAGCGGCGTCTATACGGAAATCCAGGCCGGGTCCTACGCTTTCATGGATGTGGACTACGCGAAGAACGACGACGCGCCGCCCTTCCGCCACGCGCTGTTCGTGCTGTCGCAGGTGATGAGCCGCGCGACGCCGGGCGTCGCGGTGGTGGATTGCGGGCACAAGGGTGTGGCGGTGGATTCCGGCATGCCGGGCGTGTGGGAACGGCCGGGGCTGCGCTACGCCGGGGCGTCGGACGAGCACGGCAAGATCATGATCGAGGACGGCGCGCCGCCGGCGCTGGGGGAGAAGCTGCGCCTGGTGCCGGGGCATTGCGACCCGACGGTCGATCGCTACGACTGGTATGTGGGCGTGCGGAAGGGGCGGGTGGAGTGCCTGTGGCCGATCGCGGCGCGGGGTGGGATGGCGTGAGGGAGTAGGCGGTCGCTGCCGTGGCGCCGCGTGCGGTGCGGCGGCCGCGGCGCGCGCTGGGTTACGCCTCCCGAACTTTCTGCACGCGAAAGCCCTTCAGCCCCGTCTTCTCGACCGCGGCGAGGAACGCGTCCGAGACGAAGAGTTCACCTCCCCCGAAGTACGCATCCACCCACAGGTGTCGGCCCGCGATCACCGCCCGCGCGACGCACAGGTCGTCGACGGTGCGCAGCACCTCGTTCAGGGTCTTGCGGCGCTGTCCCTGCTTGCCAATGCATTCCTCAGGCAGCAGCGAGTTGATGCGCACCAGCGGGTTCATGATGAAGTACTGGCCCGGCGCGACTTCCCGCCCGTCAAGCCGCTCGATCGGCTTGCCGTTGGGCCTGCGGATCATGATAGGGAAGAACTGGTGCAGCCCAGGCTCAAAAGCTTCCACCACCTCCCGGAATTCTGCTGAGACGCCCCATCGGGCCACGACCGGCAGAAAGTCGGCGAGCGTCTTCTGTCGTGATGTGAGCCAGAACTCGGTCTTCACATCAGCCGGGTCGAAGCGGATGCCCATGTTGCCGAAGTCCATACCGAGCCAGCGGCATCGCTCATAGGCTGCGTCGGTGAGCACACCAGCGCCCGGCCCCTCCTTCGGTGCCCCGCGGACGTCCGGCGAAAATCGCGGATTGTGTGAGAATGCGATGATCGCTGCCATCGGGTCCGCAACTACGAAACCGAAAGCGGCGCGGAGACGTCCACCTGGCAGGTCGGCGTCCCGCGACGCTCGCCGAACTGCACGACGATGCGCTGTGTCGGCGTCTGGCCAACGGCATCGCCGTCTCGGATGACAGGCAGCGCCGTCTTCACTGACTCGCCCACACGATCCTGTGCATCCACGCGATCTCCGGCAGTTCGAAACTGTAGGAGGGATGCGCGGGGTTGAGGCTCGCGAGTTCGATGCGCTTGGCCGATTGGCGGCGCAGTTCCTTCGCCATCACCTCCCCCTTCGCGGTGCGCACCACCACGCGGTCGCCGCGGCGCACGGGGGCGGCGGGGGAGACGACGACGACATCGCCGTCGCGGAACACCGGCTCCATGCTCTCGCCCGAGATCTCGAGCGCATAGGCGTTGGGGTCGCCGATCTCGGGGAGGGAAATCTCGTCCCAGGACCCGCCGACCGGATAGCCGCCATCGTCGAAGTATCCCTCGCCGCCCGCCTGGGCGAGGCCGATGAGGGGGACGCGCCGGCCCGCCCCGCCGCGCGCGCCGCCGCGCGGCAGCGCCGGCATGCCCGAGACCAGGCTGGCGAAATCGTCGATGCTGCGCCCGACCGCGTCGAGCACCTTCGCGACGCTCTCGGTGGAGGGCCAGCGCGCGCGGCCATCGGCGCCGATTCGCTTCGAAGGGTTGAAGGCGGTGGGATCGAGCCCGGCCTTGCGGGCGAGGCCCGAGGCGGAGAGCCCGTGCTCGGCCGCGAGGGCGTCGAGGGCGCGCCAGATGTCGTCGTGCCGCATGGGCCGGGCAAAGCCTCCATTCCGGGGGCCAAGGACGCGAATCCAGATATCGCGCCTGCCCTGGGGAACATATCCTAGGTCTGGTGTCGGATTGCAATAGGCGGAATTTCCCTTTTCGGCTTGCCGGACACAACCGGAACGATTATTGTTCTTGTATTGTTCACCAACAAGGCGAGCCCCCATGCGCCCCAGCCCCCGCACCGCCCACGCCCCCAGCTTCGCCAGCATCGCCGCGGCGGAACCGTTCCGCTCCGCCGAGGAAGCCTGGTTCTGGACCATGGCTGCCCTCATCGCGCGGCGCGACGGCGCGCGCATCGTCGCCGGCAAGGGCGACAAGGTGCGCCCCTGCGAACCGGACGACGTGATCAAGTGCCTCGACCGTCTGTACCGCCAGCGCCGCATCGACCTGATCCATGCGCGCGTGCTGCGCGTCTGGGGCGAACGCGGCGTCGCCCCCGACCCGCGGCACCTGTCCGAACGCGCCGACGCGGCGCAGTGGCGCGTCGCACTCGCGCGGCTCGAATGGCCGCTGCGGGTCAAGGGAATCGTGCTGTGAGCCCGAGGATCGGCTCGTTGCGCGACGCGCCGCAGCAGGTCTGGATCGCCTTCGGCGGCGCGGCGGACCAGGCCTGGCTCTGGCCGCTCGCGAAGGGGTTCCGGCACTGCTTCGCGGCCCTGCGCGACGACGCCGGCTGGACGGTGGTGGAACCGGTCTCGGGCCGACTGCTCGCGCTGCGCGTCAACGCGCCGGCGGAGTACGACCTTCCGGGGCTCTATCGTCGCGCCGGCCTTGCCGTGCTCGGTCCCTTCGCGCCCGCGCCGGCGCGCGCCACGCGCCTGCCGCCGCTGTCCCCCTTCACCTGCGTCGCGGTCTGCCGCGCGCTGCTGGGTCCTGGCGCGCCCTTCGCGCTGACGCCGCGCGGGCTGTATCGCGCACTTCAGAAAAATAGGAAAAATATCTTGACATCTGCTCCCGCCTGACCTATCTCTCCCCTTGCCAAGGGGCGAGCTGCGCCCGGAGGCCTTCCTCCCGTTCCCAGGACCGACTTCCGCGGGCCCGCCCCCCACCAGGGGCGGGCCCGCGGCTTTTTCGGCACCCCACGACCGGGTCCCGACACCCCAGCAGAGGAGCCGCGCGCGCATGGGTGGCCTGTTCCGCGCCCCGAAGCCTGTCGTCATCGCCCCCGCCGCTGCGCCGGCGGACCCGGCACCTGCCCCGGCGGAAGCCGCCGAGGAACGTGCGGCCGCCGGCCGCGCCGAATCCCGCGCCCGCGCCCGGCGCGGCCTGCCGGGCACGGTCCGGGGACC
>NZ_JACADQ010000347.1 GCF_016106015.1 Neoroseomonas rubea | reverse complement strand
CGGCGCGGCGAGCGGAACCTACGACGCCATGCTGCTGAACTGCATCGACCCGCGCTTCACGACCCACAGCCTGTTCTTCATGGCCTCCCAGGGGATGCGCGACAAGTACAGCCAGTTCGTGGTCGCCGGCGGGCCGATCGGGGCGGTGCATCCGCGCTTCGCCGCCTGGCATGCGGCGTTCTGGGAGAACCTGGCGGTCTCGGTGCAGCTGCACAGCATCAAGCGCGTCGTCGCCCTGACGCACCGGGATTGCGGCGCGGCGAAGCTCGCCCTGGGCGACGCGGCGGTCGCGACGCGGGAGGCCGAGACGCTGTCGCATGGCGAGCAGCTGCGCGCCTTCCGGGCCGAGGCCGGGCGCCGCCAGCCTGCGCTGGCGGTCACGGCGGGCATCATGGACCTCGACGGGTCCGTGCAGCTGGTGAACTGATCCCCGCCTGTAGCGGGCGGGCGCCTACAGCGTCCGCCCGTGGCAGGCCTTGAACTTCTTGCCCGAGCCGCAGGGGCAGGGCGCGTTGCGCGGCGTGCGGTGCCAGGTGGACGGGTCGTTCGGATCCACCCCCTGGGCCATCGGCCGCGGCGCCGCGGTGCCGATCGACATGGGCACGGGCTCGTAGGTCGTGCCGCCATTGGCCATCTCGAGCTCGGCCGCCGCCATGGCCGGGTCCGGGTGGCGCATGTCGAGGAAGCCGATGCCCTCGGGCGACGGCGGCGGGGCCTCGGGGCGCAGCTCGATCCGCAGCAGCAGCGACGTCACGCGCTCCCGCAGGTCGGACAGCATGCCGTTGAACAGCGCGAAGGCTTCCGACTTGTACTCGTTCAGCGGGTCGCGCTGGCCATAGGCGCGCAGGCCGATGCCCTGGCGCAGATGGTCGAGCGCCAGCAGGTGTTCCTTCCACACCTGGTCGAAGACCTGCAGAAGCAGGGATTTCTCGACCTGCCGCATGATGTCCGGGCCGACATTGGCCGCCCGCGCGGCGTAGGAGCGGTCGGCCGCTTCTTCCAGCCGCTCGCGCACCGCCTCGTCGTCGATCCCTTCCTCCTTCGCCCAGTCGGCGACGGGGACGTCGAGACCGAGGATGTCCTGGACCTGGCGCTGCAGGGTCTCGAGGTCCCATTGCTCGGGATAGGCGTTTTCGGGGATGCAGCGGGCGACGATGTCGCCGATCGTCTCCCGGCGCATCTCCTGGATCGTCTCGGCGACGTCGTCGGCGACCATGAAGGCGCGGCGCTGGGCGTAGACCTCCCGCCGCTGGTCGTTCATGACGTCGTCGTACTTGAGAAGGTTCTTGCGCATGTCGAAGTTGCGCGCCTCGACCTTCTTCTGCGCCTTCTCCAGCGCCTTGTTGATCCAGGGATGGACGATCGCTTCCCCGTCCTTCAGCCCGAGCTTGGTCAGCATCCCGCTCATGCGGTCCGACCCGAAGATGCGCATCAGGTCGTCTTCGAGGGAGAGGAAGAAGCGCGACGCGCCCGGGTCGCCCTGGCGGCCGGAGCGGCCGCGCAGCTGGTTGTCGATGCGCCGGCTCTCATGCCGTTCGGTGCCGATGACGAACAGGCCGCCGGCGGCCTTCACCGCCGGGCGCACCGCCTCGACCTCGGCCTTGTGCTTGGCGACCGCGGCCTCGTAGGCCTCGCCCTCGCCGGTGCCGGCCTCGTGGCGGGCCAGCATCTCGTAGTTGCCGCCGAGCTGGATGTCGGTGCCGCGCCCGGCCATGTTGGTCGCGATGGTCACCGCACCTGGCCGGCCAGCCTGGGCGACGATGCCGGCCTCCTGCTCGTGGTAGCGGGCGTTGAGCACCTGGTGCGGGACGTTCTTCTTCTTCAGCAGCGCGGAGATCAGTTCCGACTTCTCGATGCTGGTGGTGCCGACAAGCACGGGTTGGCCGCGGTCACGCGCCTCGGCGATCAGCGCCGCCACCGCCTCGTACTTCTCGGCCGCGGTGCGATACACCTCGTCGTCGCCGTCCTCGCGCGCCACCGGCACGTTGGTCGGGATCTCCACCACCTCGAGCTTGTAGATCTCGGCGAATTCGTCGGCCTCGGTCGAGGCCGTGCCGGTCATGCCCGCGAGCTTCGGATAGAGGCGGAAGTAGTTCTGGAAGGTGATGGAGGCGAGCGTCTGGTTCTCCGGCTGGACGGTGACGTGCTCCTTCGCCTCCAGCGCCTGGTGCAGCCCGTCCGAATAGCGCCGGCCTTCCATCATGCGGCCGGTGAACTCGTCGATGATGACGATCTTGTCCTGCCGGACGACGTATTCGACGTCGCGCTTGAACAGCGCGTGCGCGCGCACCGACTGGTTCAGGTGGTGCACCACCGTGACGTTGCCGATGTCATACAGGTCGCCTTCCGTGACGAGGCCGGCGTCCTTGAGCATCTGCTCGGCGCGCTCGCTGCCTTCCTCGGTCAGGGTGACGGTGCGCTGCTTCTCGTCCTTCTCGAAGGTCGTCTCGTCCTTGACCAGTTCCTTCACCACCTCGTCCACGCTGCGGTAGAGGTCGGAGGAATCCTCGGAGGGGCCGGAGATGATCAGCGGCGTGCGCGCCTCGTCCACCAGGATGCTGTCGACCTCGTCGACGATGGCGTAGGCGAAGTCACGCTGCACCATGTCGGCCAGCGAGTACTTCATGTTGTCGCGCAGGTAGTCGAAGCCGTATTCGTTGTTCGTGCCGTAGGTGACGTCGCAGGCATAGGCCGCGCGGCGCTCGTCATCCGTCAGCCCGTGCACGATCACGCCGACGGTCAGGCCGAGGAAGCGGTAGATCCGCCCCATCCACTCCGCGTCGCGGCGGGCGAGGTAGTCGTTCACCGTGACGACATGCACGCCCTTGGCCGGCAGGGCGTTGAGATAGACCGGGAGCGTCGCGACGAGGGTCTTGCCCTCGCCGGTCTTCATCTCGGCGATCTTGCCTTCGTGCAGGACCATGCCGCCGATCATCTGCACATCGAAATGGCGCAGGCCGAGCACGCGGCGCGCCGCTTCGCGCACCGTCGCGAAGGCTTCGGGCAGCAGGGCGTCGAGGGTTTCCCCCTGCGCCAGCCGCTCGCGGAACAGCGCGGTCTGGCCGGCCAGCGCCTCGTCCGACAGCGCCTGCATCTTCGGCTCGAGCGCGTTGATCGCGGGCACGCGGGACTGATAGCGCTTGAGGGCGCGGTCGTTGGAGGTGCCGAAGAGGGCGGCGGCAAGGCGGGCGAACATCGGGGGTGTCGGTCTCCCGCGCCCGCCGGATCCTGCCGCGGGCGCTCGCGGAACGCGCCGCGCCGTCCAACCGTTGCCGGTACGGGACGGGTCGCGGCGCGGCCCCGGCAGAGATAGGCGGCCGGGCAGGGCGGGTCAACGTTCCGCGCCTTGTCGCCCCATGAGGCTTCGGCCATGTTCCGGCCATTCCCGGACCCGAGAGACCATGACCCTGCGCCGCCCACCCGCCTTTTTGCTCCGCGCGGGCCTTGCCCTGGCGCTGGCCGCCGGCCTGCCGGGCCTGGTCCTGGCCCAGCCCACCCCGGCGACCCCGCCGGGGGACCCGGTGGTGGCGCGGGTGGATGGGGAGCCTATCCTGCTGTCGGACCTCGCCGCCGCGGCGCGGGACCTGCCGGAGGAAGTGCGCGGCGCGCCGCCGCAGATGCTCTACCCCCTGCTGCTCGACCAGATGATCGCCGGCCGCGCCGTGACCGCCGCTGCCCGCCGCGCCGGGCTGGACCGGGAGGAGGAGGTGCGCGCCCGCATCCGCCGCGCCGAGGAGCAGGAGCTCCAGCAGGCCTGGCTGAGCCGCGAGATCGCGACGCGCGTGACCGACGAGACCGTGCGCGCCCGCTACGACCGGGAGGTCGCGTCCCGCCCGGCGGAGGAGGAGGTGCGCGCCCGGCACATCCTGGTGCCGACGGAAACCGAGGCCCGCGCCGCCCTGGCCGAGATCCGCGGCGGCGCCGACTTCATGGCGGTGGCGCAGCGCCGTTCGACCGGCCCCGGGTCCCGCGAGGGCGGCGACCTCGGCTTCTTCCGCCGCGGCGACATGGTGCCCGAATTCGCCGAGGCCGCCTTCGCGCTGCAGGCGGGGCAGGTCAGCGAGAACCCCGTCCGCTCCCCCTTCGGCTGGCACGTGATCAAGGTGGAGGAGCGCCGCCGCGCCGCCGCGCCGCCCTTCGAGGAAGTCTCCCAGGCGATCCGCCAGCAATTGCTGGAAGCCGAGGTGCAGGCCGCCGTCGAACGCGCGCGGACCGCCGCGCGGGTCGAGCGCTTCAACCTCGACGGGTCCGCACCGCGCCCGACCGGGCGCGCCCAGCCATAGGAGGCCGCGCAGCCGACCACCTGGGCGGCGAGCGACAGCAGCGTCCCCTCCAGCGCCCCGAAGGCGTAGCCGCC
>NZ_JACADQ010000346.1 GCF_016106015.1 Neoroseomonas rubea | reverse complement strand
ACTCTCCCGATCTTCGCTGCCGCGCGCGACTTGACGCCCGCGCCGGACCAGCCCGCCGGCGCGCTGCTCGACATCCGCGTCGAAGGTTCGCGCGGCATCGAGCCGGGCGCGTCCGGCGCGCCGATCCTCGGCCCCGATGGCCGCGTCCACGGCATCCTGGTCCATCGCCGGATCGAGGAATGGACGCGCAGCGCCTCCGATTACCTCTCCGACCATCGCCGCGCGCGGGATGGCATGGCCAGCGCCGCGCAGCCCGTGCGAGGGGGCATCGCCCAGCCGCTGGCCGCACCCGCGATCCTGGCCGAGACCCGCGCCGCGCCGCGCGACGACGTGCCGCTCGACATCCTCGCCCCCGCCTTCCCGCGGCGCGACTGCACGCTCTATCGCGGGCGGGCGACGTATCGGAGCGCGGCGGCGGGCTGAGGCAGCGCGCGGCTCGGCCCGCGCCTGCTAGAAGGTCGCATGGCTTCCCCCCCGCGACTCGTCCTGCCCGACGTGCCCGCGCTCGTCGCCGGCGTCGGTCGCGCCGTGCTGCTGACGCGCGATGGCGAAATCGAGACCCTGCCCGCCGCCGCCGCCGCACGCGCCATCCAGGGCGCCGCGCCCATGCTCGTCCACGCGCCGGCCACCGCAAGGCGGCTCGGGTTGAACGGGCTGGGGGAGGCGCATGACCTGCTGGAACTCTTCGCCTTCTGCCGTCCGGCGGAATCCTGCGCGCCGACGCCGCGCGGCCTTGCCCTCGCGCTCGACCTGCCGCAGCCCAAGGACGAGGCGGCGGCCGCCGCGCTGCTGCCGGAGATCGCGACGCTGCTGCTCCGCCATCTCGCCGATGGCCGCGAACACCCGCGCAACCGCGACGCGGCGGGGCTCGCCGCGCGCATGGGCGAAGCGGGCTGGCCCTGGGCAGACTCCGTCCTCGCCGCGCTCGGCGATCCGAAGGCGAAGCCCGACGCCCGCGCCTACAAGGTCTGGCGCCGCCTGCCGGAATGGGAGGACGCGGCCCCGCCCCCGCCCGCCGCCGCCTTCCCCGTCGAACCCGCCGAGGCGCGGCGGCGGCTCGCCGAGATCCTTGGCCCCGATGCCGAGCAACGGCCGCAGCAGGCGGACTACGCCTCCGCCGCCGCAGGCGCCTTCGCGCCGCGCGCCCACCCCGGCGCGCCGGCGCTGGTGCTCGCCGAGGCGGGCACGGGCACGGGCAAGACGCTCGGCTATGTCGCACCCGCCAGCCTCTGGGCGGAGCGCAACGGCGCGCCGGTCTGGATCAGCACCTACACCCGCAACCTGCAGCGCCAGATCGACCAGGAGACAGCGCGCCTGTTCCCGGACCCGGAGGAGCGGCGGCGGCGCGTGGTGCTGCGCAAGGGGCGGGAGAACTACCTCTGCCTGCTGAACCTGGATGACATGACGTCCGGGGTACCTGTGCCGCACCTCGCCGTGGCACTTGGCCTGGTCGCGCGCTGGGCGCTCGCGACGCGCGACGGGGACCTGTTGGGCGGCGACTTCCCGGGCTGGATGGTGGAGCTGTTCGGCCCCGGCGCGATCCTGCCGCTGGCCGACCGGCGCGGCGAATGCATCCGCTCCGCCTGCCCGCACTACAAGGCCTGCTATGTCGAGCATTCCATCCGCCGCGCCCAGGCCGCGCGCATCGTCGTCGCCAACCATGCGCTGGTGATGGTGCAGGCCGCGCTCGGCGGCGGCGGGGAGGATGGCGCGCCGCTGCGCATCGTCTTCGACGAGGGTCACCACCTGTTCGATGCGGCGGACAGCGCCTTCTCCGCCGACCTGACCGGCGCGGAGATGACGGAACTTCGCCGCTGGCTGCTCGGCGCCGAGGGCGGGCGGTCGCGCGCGCGCGGCCTGCGCCGGCGGCTGGAGGAGCTGATCGGCGAGAAGCCCGAATTGAACGCGCAGCTCGAAGCGGCGCTGCAGGCCGCCCGCGCGCTGCCCCTGCCGGGCTGGACGACGCGGCTCGCCCAGTCATCGCGCGCCGCGGCGGGGGAGGAAGCGCCGAACCCGGCCGAGGCCTTCCTCCGCGCCGCGCGCGAACAGGTGCTCGCCCGCACGCGGGAGGCGCGGGAGGCCGGCCTGTATGACTCCGAATGCGACCTGTTCCCGCTGACCGAGGATCTGCCCATCGCCGCCGATGCGCTCGCCCGCGCGCTGCACCGGCTGGAGCAGCCGCTCGTGCTGCTTCGGGACAGGCTCGCCGCGCGGCTGGAGGAGGAAGCGGCCGAACTCGAAGTGGGCGATCGCATCCGCATCGAATCCGCCGCGCGCTCGATCGAGAACCGCGCGCTGCGCCCGCTGCGCGCCTGGCGGCAGATGCTCGCGACCATCGCCGCCGATCCGCCCGCGCCCGGGGAGCGCCCGACCTTCGTCGACTGGCTGAGCCTGGCGCGCCGCGGCGGGCAGGAGGCGGATGCGGGCATGCACCGCCATCACCTCGACCCGACCGAGCCCTTCGCGGCGGCGGTCGCCGCACCCGCGCATGGCCTCCTTATCACCTCCGCCACGCTGCGCGACGAGGCGGAGGCGGCCGAGGACGATCCCGACATCGCGTGGCGGGAGGCGGAGGCGCGCACGGGCGCGGCGCACCTGCCCATCCCCGCGATCCGCGCCGCCGTCCCTTCCCCCTTCGACTATGCGGCGCGCACGCGCTGCCTCGTCGTCACGGATGTCGCAAAGGACAATACCGGGCAGGTCGCAGCCGCCTTCCAGGCGCTGTTCCTGGCCGCGGGCGGCGGCGGGCTCGGGCTGTTCACCGCCATCCGCCGGCTGCGGGAGGTGCATGCGCGCATCGCCGGACCGCTCGAGGAAGCGGGTATCCCGCTCTACGCCCAGCATGTGGACGCGATGGACAACGCCACGCTGGTCGACGTGTTCCGCGCGGAGGAACAGGCCTGCCTGCTCGGCACGGATGCGATGCGCGACGGCGTGGACGTGCCCGGGCGCGCGCTGCGACTGCTCGTGTTCGACCGGGTGCCCTGGCCGCGGCCGACCATCCTGCACCGGGAACGCCGGCTGCATCTCTCGGGCGGGCGTCCCAAGGAATATGACGACCGCGTCGCGCGCCACCGGCTGCGCCAGGCCTTCGGGCGGCTGATCCGCCGCGCAGACGACAAGGGCGTCTTCGTCATGCTCGACCCGCGCTGCCCGTCGCGGCTGCTGCACGGGTTGCCGCCGGGCGTGCTGATCCGTCGCCTCGGACTCGCGCAGGCGGTGGCCGAGACGCGCGCCTTCCTCGCCGAGGACTGAGCCCGACCGCGCGAAGGAAGGATCGTCGCACGATCTGCCTCAGCGACGGTGGTGCGTGCGCGACCGCCCCACCAGCCCCCGCACAAAGGCCAAGCCTTCGCGCGGCGGGCATGACCCCTTCCGTCCGCGCGGCCGGGGGAGCATTCTTTGCCCCGCACCAAGGCGGGAGGAGAAAGCCCATGCCCATGACGCTCGATGATTTCGTCGGCCGCGCCCGCGCCGCGCTGAAGGGCCACCCCGGCGCGGAAGGCCGGCAGATGGTCTGCGACCTGGTGCGGGAAGCGCTGGCCGACGCCGCCTTCGTCGCCGCCAACATCAACGACGCGACGCCCGAGCGGCAGGTCCTCTATGAGGACCCCGATCTCGGCTTCACCGTCCTCGCCCATGCCTACAAGGACGCCAAGACGAGCGGGCCGCACGACCACGGCCCGTCCTGGGCGATCTACGGCCAGGCGGCGGGCGAGACGATCATGACCGACTGGGAATGCCTCGCGCGACCGACCGAGGCAGCGCCGGGAAAGGCGCGCCGCATCCGCGACTACGCGATGAAGCCGGGCGACGCCTACCTGTACGAGCCGGGCATCCTGCACTCCCCGCGCCGCGACGGGCCGACGCGGCTGCTGCGGATCGAGGGGATGAACATGGACCGCGTGAAGCGGCTGCCCTACCAGCCGGTGGACGCGGCGGCGTGAGGTGACGTGACGCGGGAGAGGGCGCTGCCCTCCCCCGCACCCCCACCCGCCAGAGGCCGAAACGCCTCTGGACACCGGAACCGGATCGGGGATGGCGGGGAGGAGCATGGCGTGCCCTTCGGGCACAACGCCGCCGGGGCGCCCCTCCCCGCCATCCCCGATTGAATCTCATGGTTTCCAAAGGCCCTTAGGCCTTTGGTGGGGTGAGGTCCGGAGAGGGGCAAGGCCCCTCTCCGCGCTACCGCCGCGCCGCCGCGACCTTCGCCCGGTAGGCTTCCACCCGCGCCTTCAGTCCCGGCCGTGCCACGGACCGTGCAAGTGCCGCGAGGTCCCCCGCATCGTCCGCGTGGCGCGTGCGCGCATGCAGCGCCGCGACGGTCGGCGCGTCGAGCCGCGCCGCGGCGGCATGGGCC
>NZ_JACADQ010000345.1 GCF_016106015.1 Neoroseomonas rubea | reverse complement strand
TCCTCTTCCGACCCCGGATCCCGCGGCGGAAGCCCCCGCCGCCTTCGTCACCGTGCATGCGGACACCGCGCGCGCCTCGGCCGCGGCGATGGACGCGCTGCGCGCCGCCGGCCGCGCGCCCTCGGCCTATGCCGGCATCCCGATCAGCGTGAAGGATCTCTATGACGAGGCCGGCTTCACCACGGCCTCGGGTTCCGTTGCGCTGAAGGGCGCGCCCGTGGCCAGGCGCAGCGCGCCCACGGTGCAGCGGCTGGTCCGCGCGGGCTTCGTCATCCTCGGCCGCACCAACCAGGTGGAATTCGCCTTCTCGGGGCTTGGCGTGAACCCGCATTTCGGCACGCCGAAAAGCCCCTGGGACCGCGCGACGGGGCGGCTGCCGGGCGGCTCCTCCTCCGGCGCCGGCGTCGCGGCGGCGGATGGGATGGGCTTCGCCGCACTCGGCACCGACACGGGCGGGTCCTGCCGCATTCCGGCGGCCCTCTGCGGCGTGGTGGGCTGGAAGCCGACCGCGAAGCGCGTGCCGATCGAGGGCATCCTGCCGCTCGCCCCCTCGCTCGATTCCGCCGGGCCACTCGCGCGCAGCGTCGCCGATTGCGCCATCGTGGACGCGATCATGGCGGGGGAGGAGGATCCGGTCGCGCCGGTGCCGTTGCCGCTGAAGGGCCTGCGGCTCGGCCTGCCACGCGGCACCTTCCTGACGGATGGCATGGACGGCACGGTCGCGGCGGTGTTCGGGCGCAGCCTGACGCGGCTGTCGGCCGCCGGCGCGCAGATCATCGAATTCGACCTGCCGGAGCTCGCCGAGATCCCGACGGTGAACGCGGCCGGCGGCTTCGCGGCGAGCGAGGCCTGGTCCTGGCATCGCTGGCTGATCGCGGCGAAGTCCGACACCTACGACCCGCGCATCCTCAAGCGCATCCAGCGCGGGGAACGCATGACCGCCGCCGACTATGTCGAACTGGTCCAGGCGCGCGCGCGCATCATCGCCGCCACGGCCGCGCGCACCGCGCCCTTCGACGCAGTGATCTGCCCGACCTGCCCCATCATCCCGCCCGCCATCGCCGAGGTGGAGGAGGAGAAGGACTACAACCGCATCAACATGGCGCTGCTGCGCAACACCAGCGTCGGCAATTTCCTCGACCGCTGCTCGATCAGCCTGCCCTGCCAGGCGGAAGGGGAAGCCCCGGTCGGGCTGATGCTGACCGGCGCGCACATGGCCGACGCGCATCTGTTCCGCGTGGCCGCGGCGGTGGAGGCGGCGCTGGCGGCGTGATCATTCCCCCGGCAGCTTGATCCCCGTCATCGCCTGCCACACCCGGATGACGAAGCCGTCGTCCTTGCCGCCCTGGCCCATCGCCCGCGCCGCGGTGAACAATTGCTGCGCGGTCGATGCGATGGGCACGGGGAAGTTCAGCCCCCGCGCCATGTCGGCCACCAGGCCCAGGTCCTTCACGAAGATGTCGACCGCGCTGCGCGGCGCGTCGTCGCCATCGAGCACGCGGGCCATGCGGTTCTCGAACATCCAGGAATTGCCGGCGGCACTCGTCACCACGTCATAGAGCTGGCGCGGATCGGCGCCGGCGCGGATGCCGAGCGCCATCGCCTCCGCCGCCACGGCGATGTGCACGCCGGCCAGAAGCTGGTGCACCACCTTCACCGTCGCGCCGATGCCCGGTTCCTCGCCGAGGTTCCACACCTTCGCCGCGACCGCGTCGAGCACCGGCGCAGCCTTGCCGAAGGCGGCGGCGGAGCCCGAGGCCATGACCGTCATCGCGCCGTCCCGCGCCTTCACCGCGCCGCCGGAGACCGGCGCGTCGAGGAACAGCAACTGCCGCTCGGCGGCCTTGTCCGCCAGCGCGCGCGCCGCGTCCGGGCCCATGGTGGCGGAACTGACGATGACGGCGCCGGGGGCGAGGCGTTCGGCCGCCCCGCCCTCGCCGAACAGCGCGGCCTCGGTCTGCTGGGCGTTGACCACCAGCACGACCAGTGCCTCAAGCCCCTGCGGCAAATCCGCCGTGGTCGCCGCGACGGCGCCGCCGGCGGTGGCGAATTCCGCCCGCGCGGCCTCCCGCATGTCGCAGCCCGTCACCTCATGGCCGGCGCGCAGCAGGCTCAGCGCCGCGCCCATGCCCATGCTGCCCAGACCGATGACGCCGACCTTCATGCCCAAGCCCCCCCTGGATGCGGCCGGCACGCTGGCCGCGCGGGGGCCGCGCGTCAACGCGCGACCAGCATCCCGATCTGGATCACCGCCATCACGACCATCAGGACGAGCACGATCCGCTGCAGCACATGCATCGGCGGCACGAAGGTCAGCGCCCCCGCCGCTTGCTGCCCTGGCGCGCGATCAGCGCGCGCAGCAGGTCCTTGATCGCCGCGGCGTCCGGGTGGCGGGCGAGCACCTCGGCCTCATGCGCGCGGGCCGCGGCGAGCAGGTCGCCCAGCATCGCCTCCCCCTTCGGGGCCAGGTGCACGCGCACCAGGCGCCGGTCGCGCGCATCCTGCTGGCGCTTCACCACGCCATCGCGCTCCATCCGGTCGAGCACCTTGGTCATGGTCGGCTGCTGCAGCAGGCAGGCTTCGGCCAGCGCGGTCACCGTCTCCGGCCCGCCGGACAGCGTGGCGAGCACGCGCCAGACCGGCACGGACACGCCGCGCGCGCGCAATCGGTCGTGGAATTCCGAGGAGACGACAAAGGATGCGCGCGCGAGCAGCGAAAGCAGATAGTCATCGACGAAGCGCGGCGCGGCGTTCTGCGAGTCCATGGCCTGCCACCCGACGAGTGAGCCGCCAGACTAGACAAGCCGGCACGCGAAAGTCTTGCGTTACGTGCACATGCTGCAGCCCTGATGTTTCGTTGCAACTTCCTGGTTTGCTCAGGCCCGCGGCAGGCGCCCCGCGGCCCGCCGCTGGTCATAGGCCCGCGCATGCAGCAGCGTGGCCTCGTGGATCTCCTCCGGCACGCCGGCCGCGCGCGCGCGGTCAAGCAGGAAGCCCAGGATGTGCTCCGCCTCCGTCCGCCCGCCCGCTTCTAGGTCGCGCAGCATCGAGGTGCTGTAGGCGGCCGCGGTGTCGGCGAAGACCGTGCGGAACTCGGACAGGAAGGCCTCGCGCATCGGATATCCCGCCGCCGCCGCGATCGCCGCGTTGCGGTCCAGCATCCGGTGCAGGAAGGGCGTGCCGCCCGCGCGCGCGATCTCGCCCACATTGGCGCGCATCAGCACCGTGCCGATCGCCGCGGTGCCGAGATGCACGATCTTCTCCCACATCCGCATCATCACGTCGGGCACGGCGGTGGCGACGACGCCCTTCGTCGGCGCGAAGGCCGCTTCGATCGCGCGCACGCGGTCGGACATGGCGCCGTCGCGTTCGCCGAAGGTGATCCAGCGCCAGTCGTTGAACTGCCGTACCGTGCCATCCGGGGCGAGCGCTGCCTGGATCTTGGCCAGCCCACCCAGCACGCGCGCCGGGCCGAAGGCGGCATCGAGAGCCGCGAGATGCGACAGCCCGTTCAGCACCGGCAGGATCGCGGTGCGCGCATCGACCGCCGGGCGGATCGCCGCGATGGCGGCCTCGAGGTCATAGGCCTTGCACGACAGCAGGATCACGTCCCAGCCCGGCCGCGCTTCCTCCGCCGTGATCGCGCTGACCGCGCCGCGCCAGGCGCCGAAGGGGCTGTTGATGGCAAGGCCGTCGCGGGCCAGCGCGTCCCGCCGCGCGGGGCGGACGAGGAAGGCGACCTCCGCCGATCCCGCCTCGACCAGCCGCCCCCCGAAATATCCGCCGAGCGCGCCCGCGCCCAGGACCAGCACGCGCATCGGCGTCTCCTTCCCCAACAGGGCGCGACGCTACCGGCCCGCGCCGCTTCGTGAAAGTCGGACACATGCGCGTTGCACGGAACGCGCTAGACTGTTCCCCATGCGCAAGACCCTCGCCGCGGCCGGCTTGCTTGCCGTGCTCGCCGCCGGGTGGTGGTGGGCGGGCATGCCGGGGCTGTCCACCGCCACCGATGGCGCCAACGGAACGCCGCCGCGCCTGCGCACCGCGCAGGCCGATCGCGGCGCCATCACAGCCGTCGTCGCTGCGACGGGCACGGTGAACCCCGTGACGCTCGTGCAGGTGGGCAGCCAGCTCTCCGGCCAGATCCGGGAATTGTTCGCCGACTTCAACACGCGCGTCGCCGCCGACCAGCCGATCGCGCGGCTCGACACCGCCACCATTGAGGCGCGCCGCGCGGCGGCCGAGGCCGATGTCCATGCCGCCGCCGCGCAGGTCGCCGTCGCCCGCGCCTGGCCCTGCAGCGTGCGCGCGACGATCGCCTCCCGGTTAATGGCGATGGACAGCGCCCGGCGCACGCGCGCGTCG
>NZ_JACADQ010000344.1 GCF_016106015.1 Neoroseomonas rubea | reverse complement strand
GCCGGCCAGCGCGGCCGCGGCGCCATGGCGTTGGCCGCGCGCATCCAGGCCGCGCCCAGCGCGGCCCAGGCGGCCCATTGCTCGGCCAGTTCCGGATCGGCCGCCAGGCCGGCGATCTCGCTCTGCCACAGGGCGATCCAGTCCTCCGCGAGGCGGTCGAGATCCTCAGGGCCTTCCATGGGGTGGTTCCTCGCGCGCCGGACCATAGCCAAGGGGCGCGGCCGGGGAAACCGTGCGGATTGCGCCTTCCGCTGCGGTGCACTCCGGGTGCTAGAGTGTGGCGACATAAGGGTTGGGGAAGAGGCGGAATGTCGATGGCTGGCAGCACGGCCGCGGGCGGCGCGCAGGGTGGCGAGGCCGCGGCCCCGCCGGTGGTGATCAAGAAGTACGCGAACCGACGGCTCTACAATACCGAGGCCTCCTCCTACGTCACCCTCGACGATCTCGCGAAGATGGTGCGCCTCGGCCGCGACTTCGTCGTCTACGACGCCAAGACCGGCGACGACATCACGCGCTCGGTCCTGACCCAGATCATCGTCGAGGAGGAAAGCAAGGGCGGGCAGAACCTGCTGCCCACGGCCTTCCTGCGGCAGCTGATCGGCTATTACGGCGACAACCTCCAGGGGCTGGTGCCGCGCTACCTCGAATTCGCCATGGCGTCCTTCGCGCGGCAGCAGGACCAGATGCGCCGCACCATGGAACAGACCATGGGCGGCTTCATCCCCTTCCAGGGCGGCTTCACGAACCTCGAGGAGGTGGGCAAGCAGAACATGGCGATGATGGAACGTGCCATGAGCCTCTTTGCCCCCTTCGGACGGCGGGAGGACGGGGCGCCGAACATCTCATCGGAAGTTGATTCGTTGCGGGCGGAGGTCGAAACGCTGCGGCGAGAGCTGGCACATGCACGGGCGATGCGCCCAAAGGCTTGACTTTCTTGACCTCTCCGATGCGTGATACGCCCCTGGGTAGAGAAACCCGATTGCTGGCACACCCGGATCGCGCTAGGTTAGACAGGCTGTCATGACAACGACGCAAGCTGCCTCCGTGGCCGCGGGCGGGCTCTCCTCGGATGATGAGGGCTCTCTGCAGCGTGCCAGCATGGTCGACCACCATGTCGGCGCCCGCATCCGCGAGCGCCGAACAATGCTCGGTCTGTCCCAGCAGCAGCTGGCGAAGATGATCGGCGTGACCTACCAGCAGGCCCACAAGTATGAGCGCGGGCTGAACCGCATCTCGGCCGGGCGACTGTTCGAGATCGCGCAGGTCCTCGACGTACCGGTCGCCTTCTTCTTCGAAGGGCTTCACGGAACCGGGGAGGCGCAGCCCGTCTCCCAGCGCCAGCGCATGTTCCTGGAACTCGCGCGCAACTTCGCCCTGATCGACAACGACAAGCACCAGGAAGCGCTGAGCCAGATGGCCCGGGCGCTGGCGGCACAGTCCCAGGCCGCGAATCGCGACAGGGACGACTGATCCGACCATCACGACGGTCACGACCGAGCATGCGACGAACCGCCCGGCACACCGGGCGGTTTTTTCATGCCGGCCCCGCACCGGGGTCGCCATCTTCTTGTGCAGGCGGCAGATTCTTCGCGCATTCCGGCATCAATTTCGGTCCGGATGCCCACCGACCGCGCAATCGCGCCTAGCGTCCCGCCGCGCTTCACCAGCAGCGGAGACTGCCATGCAGAACCACCTTTCGCGCCGCGCCCTGCTCGGCGGCACCGGCGCGGTCGTCGCCGGCGCGGCCCTGCCCTGGGACATCGCCCAGGCCCAGACCGCCACCGGCACCTTGCGCGTCGGCATGACCGCCGCCGCCGTGCCCCTGTCCAACGGCGTGCCCGACCAGGGCGCCGAGGGACATCGCTTCATGGGCATCACCATCTACGACCAGTTGGCGATGTGGGACCTGTCGTCCTTCGACACGCCGCCGGTGATCCGCCCGGGCCTCGCCACCGCGTGGCGCACCGATCCGGCCGACGCAAAGCGCTGGATCATTACGCTGCGCGAAGGCGTGAAGTTCCACGACGGCAAGGTAATGACGGCGGAGGACGTGGTCTTCTCCTTCGACCGCGCCTTCCGCAACGACGCGCCGCATTTCGACAACCGCGCCGCCGCGCAGGCGCGCATCCGCATGCCCACCATCGCGTCCTGGCGCGCCGAGGGGGCGAACACCTTCATCCTCGAGACCCGCACCCCCGACAGCCTGGTGCCCTTCGGGCTGACCTGGATCGGCATCACCCATCGCGGCGCCTGGGAGGCCGCGGGGCGCAACTGGGACACCTTCCTTAACCGCGCGGTCGGCACCGGCCCCTACAAGCTTGAGGCCTTCAGCATCCGCGAACGCGCCGTGCTGGTGCGCAACCCCGACTACTGGGAAACGGCGCGCATCCCCAGGCACGAACGCCTGGTGCTTCTGCCGCTGCCCGAGGCAAATACCCGCGTGGCCGCGCTGCGCTCGAACCAGGTGGACTTCATCGAGGCGCCGCCGCCCGATGCCGTGCCCTCGCTGCGCCAGGCCGGCTTCCAGATCGTCACGAACACCTACCCGCATACCTGGACCTGGCATTTCAGCATGATCGAGGGTTCGCCCTGGCGCGACATCCGGGTGCGCCGCGCGGCGAACCTCGCGGTGGACCGGGCGGGCATGAAGACCATGCTCGGCGGATTGATGGTCGAGGGCGCGGGCCTGTTGCCGCCGGGCCATCCATGGCATGGCCGCCCCTCCGATCCGGTGCGCACCGATGTCGCGGCGGCGCGCCGGCTGCTCGCCGAGGCCGGCTTCACGGCACGCAACCCGCTGCGGACGAAGGTGGCGATTTCGCCCTCGGGTTCGGGCCAGATGCAGCCGTTGCCGATGAACGAGGCGGTGCAGCAGAACCTCAAGGAGGTCGGCATCGAGATCGACTTCGAGGTGGTGGAGTGGAACGCGCTGCTCGGCCTGTGGCGCGAGGGGGCGCGCGCCCTGGTACCGCGCGGCATCAGCGCGGTGAACGTGTCCTATTCGGTGCACGACCCCTTCGCCGCGCTGGTCCGCTTCCTCAAGACCGAGATGGCGCCGCCGGCGTCGAACAACTGGGGCTTCTTCAGCGACCCCGCCTACGACGCCATCATGGATCGCCTCTTCACCACCTTCGAACCGGCGGCGCAGGATGCGCTGCTGGCGGAACTGCACGCGAAGGCCGTGGACGACCGGCTGTTCCTGTTCGTCGCGCACGACATGAACCCGCGCGCCATGAGCCGACGCGTGCAGGGCTTCGTGCAGGCGCAGTCCTGGTTCCAGGACCTGACGCCGATCCGCATGGGGTCGTGACGGGACCGGGGGGCGCGGTCCTGCGCCCCCCACCCTGCCTCAATCCGCCCCGGCGGCCTGTTCCAGGCGATACGGATGCGCCGGATAGGCGCCGAGGATGCGGAATTCGCGGGAGAAGAACTCCAGCTCCTCGAAGGCGCGCTTCAGCGCCGGGCTGTCCGGGTGGCCGTCCACATCGCAGAGGAACTGCGCCGCCGCGAAGCGCCCGCCCACCATGTAGGATTCGAGCTTCGTCATGTTGACGCCGTTCGTCGCGAAGCCGCCCAGCGCCTTGTACAGCGCGGCCGGGATGGAGCGGACGCGGAAGACGAAGGTCGTCACCGTGTTCGCCGCCGCGACCGGCGGATAGGAGGCCGCGCGCGACATGACGTAGAAGCGCGTCGTGTTGTCGTGGCTGTCCTCGACGTTCCGCTTCAGGATCTCGAGCCCGTAGATCTCGCCCGCGAGCTCGGATGCGATGGCCGCGTCCTCCACGCTGTTCTTCTGCGCGATGACCGCGGCGGCGCCGGCCGTATCGGCCTCGATCACCGGCGTCAGCGCCATGTCGCGGATCAGGTTCAGCACCTGGCCGAGCGCCATCGGATGGCTGTGCGCGCGCTTGAGCGTGGCCAGCGACGCCCCCTTCGGCGCCAGCAGGCAGTGCTCGACACGCTGGAAATGCTCGCCGACGACGAACAGCCCCGATTCGGGCAGCAGCCGGTGGATATCGGGCACGCGGCCGGCGAGCGAATTCTCGCAGGGCAGCATGGCCAGCTCGCAGCGGCCCTCGCGAAGGGCCGCCATCGCCGCCTCGAAGGACGGGCAGGGCAGCGTGGTCCAGCCGGGATAGGCGGCGCGGCAGGCAAGGTCCGAATAGGCGCCCGGCAGGCCTTGGAAGGCGATGGTCTTGGCGGTCATGCATTCACCTGACGACAAAACGTGGCGGACCGAGGCCATGCCTCGGTCCGGGAGCGCGAAGCGCGACCGCGCCCGGGCGAGCCGCCGCGCCGGGCGCGACAGTGCGGGGCGCGAAGGCAAGGCGGCCGGATGGCCGCCGCCCGCCGCCTGAGGGGCGCGGTCAC
>NZ_JACADQ010000343.1 GCF_016106015.1 Neoroseomonas rubea | reverse complement strand
GCTCGGCGCCGCCGCCCCCGGCCGGCCAGGCGGGGCGCCGGGCGGCGCCGGCGATGGCGGGGCCCAGCGCATGGTCTCCTCCGGCACCGGCTTCATCGTCGCGCCGCGCCAGATCATGACCAACCAGCATGTCGTCGATGGCTGCACGGCGATGCGCGCGCGGCTGTCGAGCGGCCAGGAGATTCCGGCCACCATCATCGCCGCCGACGCGCAGCGCGACCTCGCGCTGCTCCGCACGGAAAGCGACCCCGGCCCCGTGTTGCCCTTCCGCCGCGCGGCCGAGGTGCGGCGGGGCGAGAACGTCGTGACCTACGGCTTCCCGCTTGCGGGCCTGCTGTCCTCCGGCCCCACGCTGACGACGGGCGATGTCTCGGCGCTGGCGGGCCTGGGCGACAATCCGCGCCAGATCCAGATCAGCGCACCGGTGCAGCAGGGCAATTCGGGCGGGCCGCTGCTCGACCTGCGCGGCCAGGTGGTGGGCGTCATCGTCTCCAAGCTCAATGCGCAGCGGATCGCGGAGCGCACGGGCGACATTCCGCAGAACGTGAACTTCGCGGTGAAGCACACGGAAGCGGTGGACTTCATGCGCGAACACGGGGTGCAGCCGCAGCTCGAGGACCCGGTCGGCCAGCCGCGCAGCGCGGCCGAGATCGGCGAGGTCGCGCACGTCTCGACCGTCTTCCTGCGCTGCCTCCGCTGAGGCGGGGCAAGGTCAGCCGCCGCGAACAGCCCTGAGGCCCGCCGCGGCGAAGGCGGCGGCGTCGGCCGGGGGCGGATTGCGGTCGGCCATGGTCACCTGGACGCGGACGAAGCGCCCCTGCGCGGCGCCGATGCAGACGTGGCGCACCACGGCGGCGCGCCCGAAGGAGCCTGTCATGATCGCGCAGCGCAGCCCGGGATCGGCGATCGTGATGCGTTCGCGCTCGGTCAGGCGGCGGCCGCCGCGGCCATAGGGCGCCTCGCTCACCTCCGCGACGGCGGAGGTGAGTTCGCGCTCGATGGTCGGTGACCGAGGATCAGCGGGCGCCGCCCCGCCGGGCGCGTCATAGACCAGGATGGCGCCGACCGCGCTGCGGTTCGCTGTGGCGTAGTCGAGCGCGAGGGCGGGGCCGGGCCGCCGCGCGGTCTCGCCCAGCATGAAGCCGGCGAGTTGCGCCGGCATCCGCTGCGCGATCGTGTCGAGGGATGGCCGGCCCGCTTCCTCGATGGCCGCGCAGGCGGCGAGCGCGATCATGCCGGTCGCCGCGCCCCACCGGGCCGTGCTGCGCAACGCCTGTCCCGTCATGCGTCGTATCGTCCCGCCATGGCTGGGGGAAGGAGCGCATCGGAATCCGGCCGCTTCGTGGCCGGACGGCGCCGCGTGCGGGGCGTCAGGCATTCGCCCCGCGACGGCTCGCGTCCCGGATGGCGCCCGCGACCAGGGTGATGACAGAGGTATAGATCACCAGCTGGAGGAAGGTCGCGCCGACCCAGAGCCAGACCGGGAAGACGCCGGCGATGGCCGGGGCGAGGAAGCCGAGCGGCAAGAAGAGGTAGGCATAGGCCTCCGGCACCGCGGCCGTGACCTGGTGCGTGCCCTCGTAGATCATCTGGAACGCGACGTAGAGGATCACGAGCAGGCCGACCCAGGCGATCCAGCGATGCTTGTCGAGCAGCCGCGCGATCAGCGTCGCGGCGACGCCCATGAGCACGACCGAGACCGCGAGGCCGATGATGAGGATGTAGGGGTGGTCCTTCGCGGCGCCAGCGACGGCGAGCACGTTGTCGAGGCTCATCGACACGTCGGCGACGAGGATCTGCGTGATGGCCTGGCGCAGCGTCTTGCGCGGCGCGCCGGGCTCGCTGCCCTCCAGCGCCTCGACGCCGTCATGCTGTTCGGTGACATCCGGATGGTCGTGCCCGCCGCCGTCGCGCAGCTCGCGGTACATCTTCCAGCAGACCCAGAGCAGCAGCACGCCGCCGGCGAGAACGATGCCCACGATCGAGAGCAGCTGCACCGTGATCGACGCGAAGGCGATGCGCATCACCGTCGCGGCGATGATGCCCCAGAAGATCGCCTTCTTGCGCTGCTCGGCCGGCAGTCCCGCCGCGGCCATGCCCACGACGATGGCGTTGTCGCCTGCGAGGACGACATCGATGAACAGCACCATCGCCAGCGGCTGGAGCCATTCGGGCAGCATTTCCAACATGGGGCGGACGTTCCCGGAGCGTAGTGGGTCAAATCAAGGGCGCTAGCGTTAGCCGCCGGGCCCGCCCGCGGCAACCCCGGAGAAGCCGTGGCCGGCATGCCTTGCGCGGCAGCCCTGCCCGCGCGAAACGCTTCCCGAAACCGCCACCGGAGCGCCCGCCATGGTTCCGCGCTATTCCCGCCCGCAGATGGAGGCGATCTGGTCGCCCGCCGCGCGCTTTCGCATCTGGTTCGAGATCGAGGCCCTCGCGGCCGAGGCGATGGCATCGATCGGCACGATCCCGACGGATGCCGCGCGCATCATCCGCGAGAAGGGCGAACCCCGCGCCGCCGCAATTTCCGACGCCGACGTCGCGGCGATCGACGCGATCGAGCGCGAGACGCGCCACGACGTCATCGCCTTCCTGACCTGGATGGCGCAGGGGATCGGGCCCGAGGCCCGCTTCATGCACCAGGGCATGACGTCGTCGGACGTGCTCGACACCTGCCTTGCGGTGCAGATGGCGCGCGCGGCGGATCTGCTGATCGCGGACCTCGACGCGCTGCTCGCGGCGCTGAAGACGCGCGCGATGGAACACCGCATGACGCCGACGGTCGGGCGCAGCCACGGCATCCACGCCGAACCCACGACCTTCGGGCTGAAGCTCGCGGGCCACTATGCGGAATTCGCGCGCGGCCGGGCACGGCTGGTCGCGGCGCGGGCGGAAGTTGCGACCTGCGCGATCTCCGGCCCCGTCGGCACCTTCGCCTCGGTCGATCCGCGCGTGGAGGCCTTCGTCGCGGACCGCCTCGGCCTGGCGGTCGAGCCGGTCAGCACGCAGGTGATCCCGCGCGACCGCCACGCCGCCTTCTTCTGCGCGTTGGCCGTGGTGGCGAGCGCGATCGAGCGGCTGGCGACCGAGGTGCGCCACCTGCAGCGCAGCGAGGTGCGCGAGGCCGAGGAATTCTTCCACCCCGGCCAGAAGGGCAGCAGCGCCATGCCGCACAAGCGGAACCCGGTGCTGAGCGAGAACCTGACCGGCCTCGCTCGCCTGGTGCGCGGCTATGCCGTGCCCGCGCTCGAGAACGTCGCGCTCTGGCACGAGCGCGACATCAGCCATTCGAGCGTGGAGCGCGTGATCGCCCCCGATGCGACGATCGCGCTCGATTTCGCGCTGATGCGCCTGACCGGGATGATGGAGAAGCTCACCGTCTATCCCGCGCGCATGGCTGCGAACCTCGAAAGCCTCGGCGGCGTCGTGCACAGCCAGAAGGTGCTGCTCGCGCTCACCCAGGCCGGGATGAGCCGCGAGGACGCGTACAGCGCTGTGCAGCGCGCCGCGATGGCGACGTGGCAGGCCCTCGGCACGCCGGATGCGCGGAACTTTCGCGACAACCTGCTCGCCGACGCAACGGTCTCCGCGCGTCTCGATGGCCCCGCGCTCGACGCGGCGATGGATCCGCGGCGGGACTTCGCGCATGTCGACACGATCTTCCGCCGCGTCTTCGGGGAGGGATGAGGCGTCGAAACCGTGGCGCCTTCGCCGTCTTTCGGCCAAAAGAGGGCGTTAACGTTTTCGTCATGTTGAGGAGTCAACCAACCATGCGCCGGATCCGCACCTTCGCCCTGGCTGGCCTCGCCGCCCTCGCAGGTGCCAGCGCCCTGCCCGGCAGTGCCGAGGCCGGCGACCGGCATGGCTGGGGGCATCCCGGTCGCGGCTGGGGCCCGCCCCAGCAGCGCCACTACAGCTACGGGCCGCCGCGCGGCTACTACGCGCCGCCGCCGCGCTACTACTATGCGCCGCCGCCGCGCGTGTATTACGCGCCGCCGCCGCCCGTCTACTATGCCCCGCCGCCGGCCTACTACTACGGCCCGCCCGGCGTCTCGCTGAACTTCCGCTTCTGACGGGGCATTGCCGGCCGCACCGCGCGGCCGCAGCGTGCCAGCCATGTGCACCCTCATCATCCTGCATCGCCCCGGGCATGACTGGCCCTGCCTGGTCGCGGCGAACCGCGACGAACGCGTCGACCGTGCGTGGGACCCCCCCGGCGCGTGGTGGGACGATGCGCCGGGCGTGATCGGCGGACGGGACCGCAGCGCGGGCGGGACCTGGATGGCGCTCGGCCCCGCCGGCGTCCTCGCCGCCGTGCTGAACCGCCCCGGCAGCCTGGGGCCGGAGGCCGGCAAGCGGTCCCGCGGCGAATTGCCGCTCGCGGCCGCCGGCGCCGCCACGGCGCAGGAAGCCGCCGCG
>NZ_JACADQ010000342.1 GCF_016106015.1 Neoroseomonas rubea | reverse complement strand
CCCGCCCGGCGACGGCGCGCCTGGCCTCAGGCCGCCGCCTTCAGCCCGGCAAGGCGCCGGACCATCGCCAGCGCCTGCGGCGCGGCGGCGCCGAAGACGAGGCCGGCGCGTCCCTGATCCACCGAGGCCACCCGCACGGGAAGGTCGACGCCGTCGATCCGCAGGCTTCCCTCCTGCCCGGGGCGGGCATCGCCGGGCGCCATCTCGACGCCTGCGCCGCCCTCCGAAAGGTCGAGCAGGCGGACCTCCCGCGCCGTGGCGCCGGCCAGCCGAAGCGTCGCGCTGCGGTCGACGGGGTGGCGGGCGTGCACGCGACGATCCACCTCCTCGGTGGAGGTGCGCACGACGCGCACCAGCGTGCCACGCAGCTCCGCGACCGCGCCCTGCGCGTCGTCGGCGGCCTTTGCCATGTCGCCGGCGCCGGCGGCGCTGGCGCGCGATTCCTCCGCCACGCCCTTCATCCGGCCTTCCACGTCCTGTACGGCCGATGCGGCGGCGGAAACGGCGCGAGCGATCTCGGTCGTCGCAACGGTCTGCTGCTCCATCGCCTCGGCGATGCCCGCCGCGATGCCGTCCAGCGCGCCGACGGACTGCGCGATGCCCTGCACGGCCTGCACCGCCTCGCTCGTCGCCGCGGTGATCAGCGCGATCTGCTTCGAGATGTCCTCGGTGCGGCGGGCGGTCTGGGTGGCGAGCGACTTCACCTCCCCGGCCACCACGGCGAAGCCCTTGCCGGCTTCGCCGGCGCGGGCGGCCTCGATCGTCGCGTTCAGCGCGAGCAGGTTGGTCTGGCCGGCGATGTCGGCGATCAGGCCGGCGACCTCCCCGATGCGGGCGACGGCGTCCTGCAGGCTGCCGATGGTGCGCGTGCCGTGCTCCACGCCGTCCACGGCGGACCGCGCGACGGCGGCGGCGTCGCTCACGCGGCCGGCGATCTCGCGGATGGACGCGGAGAGCTCGTCGGTCGCGGCGGCGACGGTCTGGGTGGCGCCGAGCGCCTCGCGCGCGGCCTGAGCGACCGAATCGCTCTCCTCCCGGATGCGGCCCGTGGCGCGGCCGACGCCGCCGGCGGCCTCGGTCACGCTCGTCATGCGGCTGGAGACGGCATCGACGGCGCCGCGGGTTTCCTCCTCCACGCGCCGGGCCATGCCTTCCAACGCCTGCTTGCGCGCGGCATCGGCGGCGGCCTCGGCCTCGGCCTGCGCGACGCGCAGGCGGGCATTCTCCTCGGCGCCCCGCTGGAAGACGAGGACGGCTGCGGCCATCTCGCCCACCTCGTCGCGCCGGCCGGTGCCGGGGATCACGATGGCAAGGTCACCCTTGGCGAGCGCGCCCATGGCGCCGGTCAGGCGCGTGATCGGGCGCGTGACGCGGCTGACGACCATCCAGCCGGCGAAGAGCGCGGTGCCGAGGGCGAGCGCGACCATGATGGCGAGCACGGCCACATGCTCCCCGAGCTCGTCCACGCCTTCCGAGACACGGCTGTTCGCCGAGGCGACGGCGGCATCGAGGACGGCGCCGACCGATTCGGTGAAGGGGTCGATCGCGGCATAGAGGCGTTCGCGCACCAGGCTGTCGAGGCCGGCCGTGTCACGTGCAGCGAGCACGCGGCGCAGATCCGCCACCAGGTGTTCCGCGGCCGCGCGCCGTTCGCGCGCCTGAGCGAAGGCCGCGGCGCCGTCCCCTTCGAAGCGCGTCGCGGTGACCGCCGACCAGCTCTGCTCGATGATGCGGACGGCGGCAAGGACCGACGCTTCGCCCTCCTCCCAGGTGAAGTTGCCATTGCGCACCTTGTGCGCGGCATCGACGACCTGCACGGCATAGGCATCCGAGATCGCCTTGAGGTGGCGCATCGGCTCGATGGTATCGGTGCGGACGGATTCCATCCGCCCCGCATCCTCGCGCATGGTCAGCCAGGCGAAGGCGCTCGCGGCGGCATTCACGGCGACGATCGCGGCGAGGAGGCCGAGGAGAAGGTGGACGATTCGTAGGCGCATCGAGGGCATCCCGCTTCACGTGCCCGGTATGGGGCGAGGTAACGTCAGCATGACACCTGCTACCCAATCGTAAGCGATGGTGGACCAATCCGCCTTCGAGTTGAGTTGTTCGCGGGGACGGCCCACATTCGCGCGACCATGAACTCCCCACATCACGATCCCCTCGGGTGGCACGGCACCACCATTCTCTGCGTGCGCAAGGCGGGCCGCGTGGCCATGGCCGGCGACGGGCAGGTCTCGCTTGGCCAGACGGTGGTGAAGGGCAATGCCCGAAAGGTTCGCCGCATCGCCGGCGGCCGGGTGCTGGCCGGCTTCGCCGGCGCGACCGCCGACGCCTTCACGCTTCTGGAACGCCTGGAGGCGAAACTGGAACGCTTCCCCGACCAGTTGGAGCGCGCCTGTGTCGATCTCGCGAAGGACTGGCGCACCGACCGCTACCTGCGGCGGCTGGAAGCGCTGCTCGCGGTGGCGGATACGAAGCGGTCCCTGCTCGTGACCGGGCAGGGCGACGTGCTGGATCCCGAGGACGGTGTCATCGGCATCGGCTCGGGCGGCAACTACGCGCTGGCCGCGGCGCGCGCACTGCTGCCGGTCGATGCGCTCGACGCCGAGGAGATCTGCCGCCGGTCGATGAAGATCGCCGCCGACATCTGCGTCTACACCAACGGCAACTTCGTGCTGGAAAGCCTGGAGTCGCAGGCGTGACGCGCAGCGCACCGCGATACATCCCCGCGGATCGCGGCCTGCCGCGATCCGGGAGCGCGAAGCGCGACCGCGCCCATACCAACCACCATCGCCGGCACGCCAGTGCATGGCGCGAAGGCAAGGCCGGCGGCTGCCGGCCGCCCGCCGTCTGAGGGCCCAATAAATGTCCGAGTCGATCAACCTGAGCCCGCGCGAGATCGTCAGCGAGCTCGACCGCCACATCGTCGGCCAGCAGGACGCCAAGCGCGCCGTCGCCATCGCGCTGCGCAACCGCTGGCGCCGCCAGCAATTGCCCGAAGGGCTACGCGAGGAGGTGGTGCCCAAGAACATCCTGATGATCGGCCCGACCGGCTGCGGCAAGACCGAGATCGCGCGGCGGCTGGCGAAGCTCGCCAACGCGCCCTTCCTCAAGGTCGAGGCGACGAAGTTCACCGAGGTCGGCTATGTCGGCCGCGATGTCGATTCCATCGTGCGCGACCTGGTCGAGGCCGCCATCACCATGGCGCGCGAGCAGGCGCGCCGCGGCGTGCAGGCCAAGGCGGAGCTCGCCGCCGAGGAACGTCTGCTGACCGCGCTGGTCGGCGACGGCGCGTCGGGCGAGACGCGCATGAAGTTCCGCCGCATGCTGCGGGAGGGCTCGCTCGAGACGCGGGAGGTCGAGGTGCAGGTCGCCGAGGCCGCAGGCGGCCTGCCGATCGGGATGATCGACCTGCCCGGCGCGCAGGGCGCGCAGATGCAGAACATGCAGGACATGCTCGGCCGCATGTTCGGCGGCCGCGCCCGCAGCCGGAAGATGAACGTCGCCGAGGCGCGCATCGTGCTGACGCGGGAGGAAGCGGACAAGCTGCTCGACCAGGATGCGCTGGTGCGCGACGCCGTCGCCAATGCCGAGGCCAATGGCATCGTCTTCATCGACGAGATCGACAAGGTCTGCGCCCGCACCTCCGAAGGCGGCTTCCGCGGCGGCGACGTCAGCCGCGAAGGCGTGCAGCGCGACCTGCTGCCGCTGATCGAGGGCACCACCGTCTCGACCAAGCATGGGCCGGTGAAGACCGACCACATCCTGTTCATCGCCTCCGGTGCCTTCCACCTGGCGAAGCCTTCGGACCTGCTGCCGGAACTGCAGGGCCGCCTGCCGATCCGCGTCGAGTTGAAGGCGCTCGGCCGCGATGATTTCCGCCGCATCCTGACCGAGCCCGAGCATTCCCTGCTCAAGCAGTATGTCGCGCTGCTGGGGACGGAGGGCGTGACGCTCGACTTCGCGCCGGACGCGGTCGATGCGGTCGCCGACCTGGCCGCCGAGATCAACGCCAGCGTCGAGAACATCGGCGCGCGGCGGCTCGCGACGGTGCTGGAACGGCTGCTGGAGGAAGTCTCTTTCACCGCCTCCGACCGCGGGGGGGAGACGGTGCGGGTGGACGCGGCGCTGGTGAAGGACCGCGTCGCGCCGCTGGCCGGCAGCGCGGACCTGTCGCGCTTCATCCTGTAGCGCGGACCGCCCGCGGCCATGAGCCTGACGGTCACGACACCGAGCCTGCCGCCCGAGGCCTGGCGCGACCTTCGCGCCGCCTTCGAGGCGTTGGAGAACCCTTCGCTCGCCGCGCGCCTGGCCGGCATGGCGGGCATGCCGGTCGAAGCCCTGCGCGCGCGCCTGCCGGCGGCGATCCAGGGCGGGCTGGACGGGGCGGTGCGCGGCGCGCTGTCGGCGGCGATGAAGGCGGCGCTGGCCT
>NZ_JACADQ010000341.1 GCF_016106015.1 Neoroseomonas rubea | reverse complement strand
CGGCGCGGCCGAGCGCCTCGATCGCCGGCGCGATGTCGGCAAGGCCGAGCCCCGCCCCGCCCGCATCCTCCGGCACCAGCGCGAGCGTCAGGCCGAGGCCCGACAGCGCATCCCATGTGGCGCGCGGGAAGGCGCCGTCCTCCACCGCGCGCAGCGTCGCGACGTCGGCCGCGTCCGCGAGCGCACGCGCAACCTGCTCGGCGAGTTCCGCCGCGATGTCGCTGGCCATCAGCGCAGCCCCAGTTCGCGGGCGATGATGCCGCGCATGATCTCCCGCGTGCCGCCGCGCAGCGAGAAGGTGGGTGCCACCTGCGTCAGATAGGCGTGCATGCGGCGCATCTCCTCGGGCATCGCCTCCGCATCCACCAGCGCGCGGACGGCGTCGGGCAGCGCCTGCTCGAAGGTGTTGCCCAGGTCCTTCACCAGTGCGGCTTGCCGCACCGGGTCCTCGCCATCCTGCAGCATGCCGGCGACGGCGGTGGACATGGCGCGCAGCGTCCACAGCCGCGCGGCTTGCCGGCCGAGCGCGGGCGCGGCGGATGCGTCGCCGCGCAATTCCGACACCGCCGCTTCCAGCAGGGGATGGGAGGAGAGGTAGCGGTCGGGGCCGGAGCGTTCGAAGGCGAGTTCGCTCGTCGCCTGCGCCCAGCCCGCGCCTTCCTCCCCCACCAGCGCATCCGCGGGCAGCAGCACGTCGTCGAAGGTGATCTCGTTGAAGCCCTGCTCGCCCACCAGGTCGCGGATCGGGCGGATGGTGACACCCGGCGCCTTGAGGTCGACCAGCACCTGCGACAGGCCCTGGTGCCGCGCCCCGCCTTCCGGCGCGGGCGATGTGCGCACCAGCGCGATCATCCAGTCGCAGAGATGGCCGAAGGTGGTCCAGATCTTCCGCCCGTTCAGCCGCCAGCCTTCCGGCACGCGGTCCGCCCGCGTGCGCAGGCTGGCGAGGTCGGACCCGGAATCGGGCTCCGACAGCCCGATGCAGAAGGCCCATTCGCCGGACGCGATCCTCGGCAGGTACTTTTCCCGTTGCGCCTCGGTGCCCAGGCGCAGGATCAGCGGGCCCGACTGCCGGTCGCCGATCCAGTGCGCACCCACCGGCGCGCCGGCGGCGAGCATCTCCTCCAGCACGATGTTGCGCTCGAGGAAGCTGCGCTCCGCCCCGCCATAGCGCTTGGGCCAGCACATGCCGATCCAGCCGCGCGCGCCCACGGCACGCGTGAATTCGCGGTCGAAGCCCATCCAGGACCGCGCGCGCACTTCCGGCGTCCAGCGATGGGCGTGCTCGGCGATGAAGGCGCGGACCTCGGCGCGCAGCGCGGCGGCTCCGGGCGGCGGGTCGCGCAGGTCGAAGCGCAGGCCGGTCATGGCGCGCCGCGCCGGCGCGTCAGGGCGGATCGGTCACGATCCGCGACGGTGTTCCTCATGCGGCGGTTCCTCCGTCGCGATCCTGCGCGGGGAACGCGCCGCGCTCAATGCCCCTTGCCGAGCAGGCGCGACAGCACCGGGATCGCCGCGAAGCCGACGATCAGCCCGGCCACGCCCGCCATCGTCGCTTCCACCGCCCAGCCCGCGAAGCCGCCGCCCACCGCCGCCCCCGCCGCATGGGCGAGATGCGCGGGACCGCCAAGGCCGAAATGTTCCAGCCCATGCAGGATGATGCCGCCGCCAACCCAGATCATCGCCGCGGTGCCGACGACCGACAGCACCTTCAGCACGATCGGCATGCCGCGCACCAGCAGCGCGCCGGCGCCGATGCCGCGCCGGACCATAGCGACGCCGACATCGTCCGCCTTCACGATCATCGCCACCACGCCATAGACCGCGACGGTGATGACGAGGCCGACCAGCGCCAGCACCGCGCCCTGCGTCCAGATGTTCGCCTGCGGCATGGTGGCGAGCGCGATCGCCATGATCTCGGCCGACAGGATGAAGTCGGTCTTGATCGCGCCCGCGACGCGCGTGTTCTCCAGATGCAGCGCATCGACCGGCGCCGCGGCGGCCTCGGCTTCCGCCGCGTGCGGGCGGATCCATTCCAGCACCTTCTCCGTGCCCTCGAAGCACAGATAGATGCCGCCGATGATCAGCAGCGGCGTGATCAGCCAGGGCGCGAAGGCCGAGAGCAGCAGCGCCGCGGGCAGCAGGATGAGGAACTTGTTGCGCAGCGACCCCATCGCGATGCGCCAGATGATGGGCAATTCGCGCGACGCGTCGAAGCCCACCACGTAGCGCGGCGTGACGGCCGCGTCGTCGATCACCACGCCCGCCGCCTTGGCCCCCGCCTTGCCGGCCTGCAGCGCGACATCGTCGATCGAGGCCGCGGCCACCTTGGCGATGGCGGCGACGTCGTCCAGCAGGGCAAGCAGGCCTGTGCTCATGCGAAGGATCCCGGCGGCGATGGAAGGGCTGCATGGTGCCCGTTCCGGCCGTGGAAGCCAATCGCGCCGCGCGGGCAGGCAGCGATCCGGGTCACGCGCCGGGCTGCACGGCAGGCTTATGGCTGCGACCCGAACGGGGCGAGGCCGCGAGCGCGGCGGCCGGATGGTCGCGCCGGCACGCGAGGGTTCCGCGAAAGCCGTCGAGGCGACCCGAGCCCCGCTTCGGATCGAGGCGCAGCCTCGATCCGGGAGCGCGAATGCGCGACCGCGCCCAGCCCGTCAGCCGCGCCGGGCAAATCCGTTCACGGCGCGAAGGCAAGGCGGCCGGATGGCCGCCGCCCGCCGCTTGAGGGTCAATCCAGGGCTCGGCCCGGCGCCTGAGGGCGAAAAATACATCACACGATGCCCGCCGCCCGCGCCGCGGCGATCTCCGCCGCGTCCATCCCCGCGAATTCCGCCAGCACCGCATCCGTATCGCCGCCCGGCGCGGGAATGCCGTGGCGGTAGGTCGGCGGCGTGGCCGAGAGATGCAGCGGCGACGCCGCCACCCGCACCGTGCCGCCGGCATGGTGCGGCACCTCGACGATCATCCCCCGCGCGGCGATGTGCGGGTCGGCGGCGACATCGGCAGCGGTGTTCATCGGCCCGCTCGTGATCTTCGCCGCCTCCAGCCGCGCGAGCCATTCGGCGCGCGGGCGCGTGCGCAGCAGCGTGCGCATCCGGTCGAGCAGGGCCGCGCGGTGCTCCACGCGGTCCCGCGCGCGGCGGAAGCGCGGGTCATCGGCCCATTCCGGGTGGCCAAGCGCTTCGGCCAGCCGCACGAATTCGCGGTCGTTCAGCACGCCGATGACGAAGCGGCCATCCGATCCCTCGAACACGCCATAGGGGACCGCCACCGGGCTGTCATTGCCGCTGCGCGGGACAAGCCGCCCCGCATTCAGCCAGGCGGACATCGGCGCCTGCATCAGGGACGTCATGGTCTCGAACAGGTTCACGTCGATGCACTGGCCCTCGCCGGTCGCGTCGCGGTGGCGCAGCGCGGCGAGGATGGACACGCAGGCGGCGAAGCCGGTGAACATGTCGGCGACCGGTACGCCGACGCGCTGCGGCCCGCCGCCCGGCGTGCCATCAGCTTCGCCCGTCACCTCCATCAGCCCGGCCATGGCCTGGGCGACAAAATCGTAGCCGGAGCGCCCGGCATAGGGCCCGTCCTGCCCGAAGCCGGTGACGGAGCAGTAGATCAGGCGTGGATTGATCGCCTTCAGGTCGTCCCACCCCAGCCCGTAGCGCGCGAGCGTGCCGGTGCGAAAATTCTCGATCAGCACGTCGGCGCGCGCGACCATGCGTTTCAGGATCGCCGCCCCTTCCGGCTTCGCGAAATCCACCGAGACGGAACGCTTGTTGCGGTTGAGCGAGACGAAATAGGTGCTGTCCTCGCTGCCCGGCACGAAGGGCGGGCCGAGCGCGCGGAGGTCGTCGCCATCCCCGCGGCGTTCCACCTTCGCGACCTCCGCACCCAGGTCCCCCAGCATCTGCGCGCAGAGCGGCCCCGCCACCACGCGCGTCAGATCCACCACGCGCACCCCGTCCAGCGCCCCGGCCATCCGCTTCCTCCTGGTCTCGCGCCAGGGTGGCGCAGGCCGGGCGCGGCGGAAAGACGCGGCGGCGGTGGACGGGGCCCGGCGCGGCGTGCTGACCTTCGGCCCATGATCCGCGCCCTGGCTGTCCTGCTGCTGCTCCTCGCCCCCCTGCCCGCCCTCGCGCAGACCGGGCCATCCTTCAACTGCGCCCAGGCGCGCGCCTGGGACGAGCAGGCGATCTGCGCCCAGGCCGACCTTGCCGAGCTGGACCGCCGCATCGCCGCCGCCTGGCGCAGCGTGACGGAGCGCGCGACGCCGGAGGACCGCCAGCGCCTGCAAGGCGAACAGCGCGCCTGGCTCGCCGAGCGCCGCGCCTGCCAGGGCCCCAACGCGCGAGAGGCGCAATCCTGCGTCCGCCGCCTGATGCGCGCCCGCGCGCGGGACCTTGAGGCGCTGGCCCAGGGCGGGCCCGCCGGCACCGCCAG
>NZ_JACADQ010000340.1 GCF_016106015.1 Neoroseomonas rubea | reverse complement strand
CTCTTCCGACCCTGGGGGCGGCGGCGGCGCTGGTGACGCCGCGGCCGCGGGTTCGGGGACCGATGGCACGGCCGGCGCGGCGGCCGGCACGCCAGCCTGACCCGGGGCGCGGACGCCGAGGGGCATCGGTGCATCCGTCATGGCGGCGGCGCGATAGGCCTCGATGACACGCGGGGAGGGGATGCTGTTGGCGACGCTGCCCGCCTGGTCGCGGAATTCGATCACCACCATGCCAAGGCTGCCATCGAGGCGCAGCCGCGGGTTCGGCGTGACCGGCGAAACCACGGCGGGGGCCGCCGGCGTCTCGAGCGCATCGCCGGCCTCGCGCGGCTGAAGCCGTGCGGGTTCGATGGGCGCGACGGGGCGGAGTGCGATCTCGGGTGTCATGGCATGGGCTCCATCACCAATTTACGAGGCGCATCACTAAGATGTGGTTAATTTCCAGAGGCCTTTGACGCGCGTGGCGGCCCCGGCGAGGCTGTGCCGCCCGTGCCAACGCCCCAGCCGCCCTTCCATGCCTATCTCCGGACGCTGTTGCTGTGCCTGCTCGTGGGCGGTGCATTGCAGGCGGCGGGCGTTCCGCTTGGCTGGATGATCGGGGCGCTGCTGGCCAGCGCATGGCTCGCCGCGCGCCGCGCCGCGGCGGTGCCGCGCGTGGCGCGCCCGGGCGGGCTCGTGGTGCTCGGGCTTGGACTCGGGCAGACCTTCACGGCGCCCGTGCTCGGCGCCGTCGCGGGTGCATTTCCGGCCATCCTGGCGGGCGGGCTGGTTTCGATCCTCGCCGGCGTGGCGGTCGCGCCGATCTATCGGCGGATCGCGCGGAGCGATGCGCGCACGGCCTTCTTCGCCGCGATCCCGGGCGGGATCATGACCATGGCCGTGCTGGCCGGCCGGGCAGGGGCGTCGGTGCCCGCGGTCACGCTCGCGCAGTCGTTGCGGATGGGCCTTGTCGTTCTTCTCTATCCGCCGCTCGTGGCGCTGGCGGCCGGCGGGGCGGCGGATGCCGCCTTCACGGCGGTGCTGCCGCCGATCGTGCCGGGCGGGCTCGGCCTGCTGCTCGCGGGCGGGGCCGCGGTGGCGCTGGTGGGCGAAAGGGTGGGGATCGCCAATGCGGCGATGCTCGCGCCCTGCCTTCTGGCGATGGCGTTGTCCGCTGGCGGGGTGCTGCCCTCCGCCGTGCCGCGCTGGATGGTGGACGCGGCGCAGGTCGCGATGGGCATGAGCCTCGGGGAAAGGTTCGGGCGGGAGGGCCTGGGAGGCGGTCCGCGCCGGCAGGCACTCGCGTCGATCGCCTCGGCGGGGGCGCTGGTGCTTCTTCTGGTTGTATCCGGCTTGGGCCTGGGCTGGCTGACGGGACTACCCCTGATTGCAGTCGTGCTCGGTCTGGCACCTGGCGGCATGCCGGAGATGGCGGTGACGGCGAAGGCGCTGGACCTCGCCGTGCCGCTGGTTCTGGGCTTTCACCTCGTCCGGACGGTGCTCTGCAATCTCATCGTCACCCCGCTTTGGCTTCTCGTTAAGGTCGTTCTCATGGATAAGAACTCCCGCTAGGGTTGCGAGACGCGTCTCATGCGGTAACGAAAAAAAGACGAGACAGACCTATATGGACTGTTAGTTTCGTCCCGAATTCGAGAACGGAGGCTGGCGTGTCAGGCAGCGTCAACTACCAGGTGGTCGACAATTGGGGGGCTGGATTCAATGCCTCGGTCTCGCTGACCGCCGGCGCCGGCGGGCTCAATGGCTGGACCATCACCTTCGAAGCTGCCTTCGACATCACCCAGATCTGGAATGCCGAGATCGTCAGCCGCGTCGGCAACATCTACACGATCCGCAACGCGGCCTGGAACGGAACGATTCCGGAAGGGCAGGTCGTCCAGTTCGGCTTCCTCGGCGGCCCGACCACCGACCCCGTGCCGGACGTCTTCGTGGTCAATGGCAGCCTCGCCCCGGCGTTGCCGATCCTGGCCGCGGCCGATGTTTCGGTGACCGAGGGCAATTCGGGCACGAAGTACCTCGACTTCCTCGTCACCCTCTCCGCCCCCGCCGCGGCGCCCATCACCGTCGCCTATGCCACAGCCGACGAAACGGCGACGGCCGGCACCGACTACACCGCCGCCACCGGCACCCTGACCTTCGCGGCCGGCGAGACGAGCAAGACCGTGCGGGTGGCCGTCCGCGGCGACACGACGGCCGAGGCGACGGAGACCATGCGCCTGCTGCTGTCGAACCCGACCGGGGCGACGATCGGCGACGGCCTGGCGATCGGCCGGATCGTCGATGACGACACGCGCCCCTCCATCCGCATCAACGACGTGACGGTGACCGAGGGCGACAGCGGCACCTCCAACGCCGTCTTCACCATCAGCCTCTCCCAGGCCTTCGCGCAGAGCGTCTCGGTCCGCTGGGCGACGGCGAACGGCACCGCCGTGGCGAGCAGCGACTACCGCGCCGCCTCCGGCACCCTGACCTTCGCGGCGGGCGAGACGAGCAAGACCGTCTCCGTCGCCGTCATCGGCGATTTCCGCACCGAACCGACCGAGACCTTCCAAGTCCGCCTGTCGTCGCCCACCAATGCGACCATCGCCGACGGCACCGGTGTGGCCACCATCCTCGACACCGACACCGTGCCCACCATCGGCGTCTCCGACGTCGCGCTGGCCGAGGGCAATGCGGGCCAGACCTTCGCGACCTTCACCGTCACGCTGAACAAGGCGTGGGGATCCTCCGTCTCCGTCGGCTTCACGACGCAGGACGGCACCGCGATCGCCGGCCAGGACTACGTGGCACAGGCCGGCACGCTGACCTTCGCGGCCGGGGAAGTGAGCAAGACCGTCACCATCGCCGTCACCGGCGACACGGCGGTCGAGGCCAACGAGACCTTCAGCCTGCTGCTGCGCACGCCTTCCGGTGCCACGATCCGCGACGCCACCGGCCTCGCGACCATCGTCAACGACGACACGGCGTCCGGCGGCGGTGGCGGCGGGCAGGGATTCCTTTCCACAAGCGGCAACCAGATCGTCGACGAGACGGGCGAGACGGTGCGCATCACCGGCGTCAACTGGTTCGGGATGGAAAGCTCGACATTCACGCCGCACGGGCTCTGGGCGCGCAACTGGCAGGACATGATGGAGGACATGGCGGCGGAGGGCTTCAACACCATCCGCCTGCCCTTCTCGCTGGAGGCCTTCCAGCCCGGCAAGGTCGCCAACGGCATCGACTTCTCGAAGAACCCGGACCTCGTCGGCCTCTCGCCGATCCAGATCCTCGACAGGATCGTCGACAAGGCGGGCGAGCTCGGGATGCGCATCATCCTCGACAACCACCGCAGCGCCGCCGGCGCCGGACCGAACGGCAACGGCCAGTGGATCGACAGCGGCTACACCGAGCAGCAATGGATCGACACCTGGAAGATGCTCGCCGGGCGCTACGCGGGCGACCCCACGGTGATCGGCGCCGACCTCGCGAACGAGCCGCATGCGGCGACCTGGAGCGCGTGGAGTGCTGCGGCCGAGCGTGCCGGCAACGCGATCCATTCCGTCAACGACGACTGGCTGATCTTCGTCGAGGGCGTCGGCTCCTTCGAGGGCTCCTCCTATTGGTGGGGCGGCAACCTCAAGGGCGTCGCGACCGACCCGGTGGTGCTGAACGTCGCAAACAAGGTCGTCTATTCGCCGCATGACTACGGCAATTCGGTCTATGCGCAGCCCTGGTTCAGCGACCCGTCCTTCCCCAACAACCTGACCGCCAAGTTCGACGAGTTCTGGGGCTACATCTACCGGCAGGAGATCGCGCCGATCTATCTCGGCGAATTCGGCAGCCGGCTGACCGATCCCAAGGACGTCGCCTGGCTGAACGAGTTGCTCCCCTACCTCGACGGCGACTTCAACGGCGACGGCACGCGCGACATCCCGGCGGGCGACGAGGGCATGAGCTGGACCTGGTGGTCGTGGAACCCGAATTCCGGCGACACCGGCGGCATCCTCATGGATGACTGGAGCACGGTGATCGAGGCGAAGATGGCGCTTCTCTCCCCGCAGCTCTCCGACATGTGGGGTAACTGATCCCCGCGCGCCGGCGCTATCATTCGCGCGACATGCGCGCCGGATAGGCCGCGAGGCTGCGTTCCACCAGCGCCGGCAGCGCGTCCTTGAGCGCGAGCGCCCGGCGCAGGTCGCCCGCCATGCAGGCGGCTTCCAGCGCCGCGGCCGCTTCCCGCAGCGCCGCCGCGCCGAAGGTGCCGGCGGCGGATTTCAGCCCATGCGCCTCCTCCTCGATCGCGCGGAGGTCATCGGTCGAGGTCAGGCGCGACAGGCGCGCGCGCGTCTCGTCGGCGAACACGCCGATGAGGCGCGGCAGGCGCCCCGGGCCGACGGCGCTGCGCAATTCCTCTAGCGTCGTGCGGTCGAGCAGCGCCGGGGCCGCATGCGGCTCGCCCGCCGGGGCGGCGGCCCCGATCGGA
>NZ_JACADQ010000034.1 GCF_016106015.1 Neoroseomonas rubea | reverse complement strand
GTCCGCCTCATGGATCACCGTCACGCGCGCGCCGGGCGGCAGCCGGGCCGGGTCGGCCGGCGCGCTCGCCCGCGCCTCCACCGCCTCGCCCCGCGCCGTGGTGAAGGCGAAGACCGGATAGGAGGCAGCCCGCCGCCCGCCCGAACTCTCAAGGCGCAGCACCACCGCCTCGGCCCGCTCGCCGCCGGAGGCCAATGCCCGGCGCTCGCTTTCCATCGACCAGGTCACCCCGGCCACCATGACCGAACAGGCAAGGCAAAGAGCTGCCATGCCCCACCGCCGGCGGGGCGGCGCCAGGGGCGGGATGACACGCGGCCGGCGGGGCTTGCGTCGGCGGCGGCGCGCCATGGGTTCAGCCGCCCAGGCGCGCCTTCACCATCGGCCCGGCCTTGGCCATGTCGAGCGTCGCGGCGTGCTTCGCGCGCAGCACCGCCATCACCTTGCCCATCTCCTTGATGCTCGCCGCGCCGGCCTCGGCGATGGCGGCGTCGATCGCTGCGGCCATGGCGGCCTCGTCCATCTGCTGCGGCAGGAAGGATTCGATCACCGCGATCTCGGCTTCCTCCTTCGCGGCCAGTTCCTCCCGCCCGCCCTGGCGGTACATCGTCACGGATTCGGCGCGGGACTTCGCCATGCCGCGCAGCATGGCGACGATGCCGGCATCATCCACCGGGGGGCCCGGCCGGGCGGCGATGTCGGTGTCCTTCAGCTTCGCCTGGATCATCCGCAGCGTGGAGACGCGCGCGGCTTCCCCCGCGCGCATCGCGGCCTTGAGTTCATCCATGAAACGGTCGCGCAGGGACATTGCAGGCATCCTCGTCTGATCACGCGGCATATAGCGCAGCGCAGCCCCAGGGAGTGCCGCGGCGCTGCATCGCGCCGCAATCCGAGAGACGTGCCGCGGCGCTATAGCGCGGCCCGCGCCTGGGAGGAAATTTCCCACCAACGCGATTCACCTTGCCCTGGGAATTCTCTTCCCGGTATCAGGGCGCCATGCGCACCGTGGAAGAGATCATCAGCCTGCTCGGCGGCCCCGAGGCGGCGGCGACCCGTTGCGGCGTCGGCACGGAGGCCATCCGGAAATGGCGCCAGGCGCGCGCCATCCCGGCCAAGCACTGGCCCGCCGTCCTGGCCGCGACCGGCCTCGCCCTGTCCGACCTTCCCGGCGCCCCCGCCGACACGACCCGAACGGAGCCCCCCATGGCCGCCACTGCCGAGACCCCGCCCGAAGGGGCGACGGGCTGCCTCGTCCTCGCCGACGGGACCATCTTCTGGGGCCGCGGCTTCGGCGCCGAGGCCGCCTTGGTCGGCGAGATCTGCTTCAACACCGGCATGACCGGCTACCAGGAGACGCTGACCGACCCGTCCTATGCCGGGCAGGTCATCACCTTCACCTTCCCGCATATCGGCAATGTCGGCACCAACGCCGAGGACCTGGAGAGCATCACCCCCGCCGCGCGCGGCCTGATCGTGAAGCAGGACGTAACCGAGCCCGCCAACTGGCGGTCCACGAAGCATCTCGACGCCTGGCTCGTCTCCCACGGCATCCCGGGCCTCGCGGGCATCGACACGCGGGCGCTGACCGCGCGCATCCGCGACAGCGGGGCGCCGAACGGCGTCGTCTGCCACCGCGCGGATGGGCGCTTCGACATCGCGGCGCTCAAGGCCCAGGCGGCCGGCTGGCCGGGGCTGGAGGGGATGGACCTCGCCAAGGAAGTCACCTGCCGCCAGTCCTTCGGCTGGGACGAGACGGAATGGGCCTGGCCGGCCGGCTTCGGCCGCCAGGCGGCGCCGCGCTTCAAGGTGGTGGCGGTGGACTACGGCGCGAAGCGCAACATCCTGCGCTGCCTGGCCTCGGCCGGCTGCGAGGTGGTGGTGGTGCCGGCGACGGCGACCGCCGATGAGATCCTCGCCCACAAGCCCGACGGCGTGTTCCTCTCGAACGGCCCGGGCGACCCGGCCGCGACGGGCACCTACGCGATCCCGGCGATCCGCGGCGTGCTCGACAAGCGCGTGCCGGTCTTCGGGATCTGCCTGGGGCACCAGCTGCTGGCGCTCGCGCTGGGGGCGAAGACCTACAAGCTTGCGCGCGGGCATCGCGGCGCGAACCAGCCGGTGAAGGACCTCGAGACCGGCAAGGTCGAGATCACATCGCAGAACCATGGCTTCGCGGTCGATCCGAAGACGCTGCCGGCGAATGCGAAGGTGACGCATGTCTCGCTGTTCGACGGCACGAACGAAGGCATCGCCGCGACGGACCGGCCGGCCTTCTCCGTGCAGTACCACCCGGAGGCGAGCCCCGGGCCGTCCGACAGCCACTACCTGTTCCACCGCTTCGTCGAGATGATCGAAAGGAACCGCGCGTGATGTTCGACCTTTCCGGGCGCGCCGCCCTCGTCACCGGCGGCAATGGCGGCATCGGGCTCGGCTTCGCGCGCGGGCTCGCGCGGGCTGGCGCGGCGGTGATGGTCGCCGGGCGCAATGCCGAGAAGAATGCGGCGGCCGTCGCGGAACTGAAGGCGCTGGGCGCTGAGGCCGACAGCGTGACGGTGGACGTGACGGACGAGGCGTCCATCCGCGCCATGGTCGCGACGACGGCGGAGCGCTTCGGCCGGCTCGACATCCTGGTCAACAACGCCGGCACCAACATCCGCAACCGGCCCGAGGTCTATCGGATGGAGGACTGGCACACGGTGCTGTCCACCAACCTGACCTCCGGCATGATCGCGGCCCAGGCGGCGCATCCGTGGCTCAAGAAGGGCGGCGTGGGGCGCGTGATCAACAACGGCTCGATGCTGTCGATCTTCGGCCTGCCCTTCCATGCGGCCTATGGCGCATCGAAGGGCGGCGTGGTGCAGATGACGAAGTCCATGGCTGTCGCGTGGGCGGCGGACGGAATCACGGTGAACGTCATCCTGCCCGGCTGGATCGACACGGACCTGACGAAGAAGGCGCGGCAGGACATGGCGACGCTGCACGACGACGTGCTGCGGCGCTCCCCCGTCAAGCGCTGGGGCACGCCGGGCGATTTCGAGGGCGTGGCGGCGTTCCTTGCGAGCGACGCGGCGGCCTTCATCACGGGCGTGGCGATCCCGGTGGATGGCGGGTTTTCGGTCCACGGCTGATGCCCTCGGTCGAGACCCTTCTGGTCTTCGCCGCGCTGTCCTTCGGGCTCGCGGCGACGCCCGGGCCGAACATGCTCTACCTCGTCTCCCGCGCGCTGGCGCAAGGGACGGGGGCGGGCATGATCTCACTCGTCGGCTGCCAGGCGGGCTCGCTCGTCATCATGCTGTGTGCCGCGGCGGGGCTGACGGCCGCGCTGTTCGCCGTGCCGTATGCCTGGGACGTGCTGCGGATCGGCGGCGCGGCCTATCTGGCCTTCCTCGCGTGGCAATGCGTGCGCCCGGGCGGGCAGCCGATCTTCTCGCCGCGCCCGATGCCGCAGGAACCCCCGCTGCGCCTGTTCTCGGTGGGCTTCGCCACGGCGGCGCTGAACCCCAAGGTCGCGATCTTCTACGTGGCGGTGCTGCCGCCCTTCATCGACCCCGCGCTCGGCAGCGTCTTCGTGCAGGGCGCGATCCTGGGCGCAGTGCAGATCGGCGTCGCGATCGTCTTCGACGGGCTGCTGGTCTATGGCGCGGCCGGTGTGGCACGCTTCCTCGGCGCGCGGCCGGCCTGGATGGCGGCGCAGCGCTGGATCCTCGGGGCCGCGCTGGCGCTGATCGCGGTGAAGCTCGCGACGGAGAGCCGGTCATGAGCATCGGCATCACCGGCCTGTTTGCGCTGGCCTATTCGGGCCTCGTGCTCTTCGCGCTGGCGCACAGCCTGCGGAAGCTGTTTCCGCCGATGCGCGCCGCGCTGACCGCCTTCGCGCTGTCCGCCGCCGTGCATGGCGCAACGACGCTGCTGGCCGGCGACCAGGGCGGCCTCGCTCTTGCCTTCTGGGCGGTGCCGCATCTGCTGATCCTGCCGGTGCTGCTGCTGAGCGCGCGGCGCCAGGCGGCGCGCGAGGCGGACGGCAGGTGATGTATTACGGCCTCGACGCCCTGGCGCATGGCGCCGTCGCCGCGCTGGTCGCCCTGCTGCCGGCCGTGCTGCTGTTCTGGCGCATGACGGCGCCGCTCGCCGCAGGGCCGCGCGCGCTCCGCCCCTTCGTCGCCTGCTCCGCCGCCTTCGGCGCCATGGCGGCCTTCGCCGGCGCCTATGCCCTGGGCTACGAACGCAGCGGCTACGCCGACGAGGCGATGGGCGGCGCGCTCGTGGCCGGCGGTGGCGCGATCCTGGTCGCCTTCCTCATCCTCCTTCTCCTGCCGCGGAAAGCCTGATCCCATGCCGAAGCGCACCGACATCAAGTCCATCCTCATCATCGGCGCCGGCCCGATCGTCATCGGCCAGGCCTGCGAGTTCGACTATTCCGGCGCCCAGGCCTGCAAGGCGCTGCGCGCCGAGGGCTACCGCGTCATCCTGGTGAATTCGAACCCGGCGACGATCATGACCGATCCGGGGCTGGCGGATGCGACCTACATCGAGCCGATCACGGTCGAGATCGTCGAGAAGATCATCGCCAAGGAACGGCCGGACGCGCTGCTGCCGACCATGGGCGGGCAGACCGCGCTCAACACCTCGCTCAAGCTCGCGGAAGCCGGCGTGCTCGAGAAGTATGGCTGCGAGCTGATCGGCGCGAAGGCCGAGGTCATCGACAAGGCCGAGGACCGCCAGAAGTTCCGCGACGCGATGGCCAAGATCGGCATCGAGAGCCCGCGCAGCGAGATCGCCCACACCATGGCCGAGGCGGTCGAGGCGCTGCGCAAGGTCGGCCTGCCCTGCGTCATCCGCCCCTCCTTCACCCTCGGCGGCACGGGCGGCGGCATTGCCTACAACCGGGAGGAGTTCGAGCAGATCGTCTCCGCCGGCCTCGCCGCCTCCATGACCACCGAGGTGCTGATCGAGGAGAGCGTCCTGGGGTGGAAGGAGTTCGAGATGGAGGTGGTCCGCGACCGCGCGGACAACTGCATCATCATCTGCTCCATCGAGAACCTGGACGCGATGGGCGTGCACACGGGCGACAGCGTGACCATCGCGCCGGCGCTGACGCTGACCGACAAGGAATACCAGCGCATGCGCGACGCCTCGATCGCGTGCCTGCGCGAGATCGGCGTCGATACCGGCGGTTCGAACGTCCAGTTCGGCATCAACCCCGCCGATGGCCGCATGGTCATCATCGAGATGAACCCTCGCGTGTCGCGCTCCTCGGCGCTGGCGTCGAAGGCGACCGGCTTCCCGATCGCCAAGGTCGCGGCGAAGCTCGCCGTCGGCTACACGCTCGATGAATTGCAGAACGACATCACGAAGGTCACGCCGGCCTCCTTCGAGCCCACGATCGACTACGTGGTGGTGAAGATCCCGCGCTTCACCTTCGAGAAGTTCCCCGGGACGCCGGCGACGCTGACCACCTCGATGAAGTCGGTGGGCGAGACCATGGCGATCGGCCGGTCCTTCGCGGAAGCCCTGCAGAAGGGGCTGCGCGGGCTGGAGACGGGGCTGTCGGGCCTGGATGACGTGCCGGTGCCGGGCGACGGCTCCGCGCAGGCCTTCCATGCCGCGCTCGCGACCCCGCGGCCCGACCGCGTGCTGATGGCCGCACAGGCGATGCGCGCGGGCGTGTCGCTCGAGGAGATCCACGAGGCGTCGAAGTTCGACCCCTGGTTCCTGCGCGAGGTCGAGAAGATCGTCGCCGCCGAGCGCGAGGTGCTGACGGGCGGCCTGCCGCAGTCGGCGACGGCGCTGCGGCGGCTCAAAGCGCTCGGCTTCTCGGATGCGCGGCTGGCCACGCTCGCCCGGGTGAAGGAGACGGAAGTCGCGGCCCTGCGCGCGCGGCTCGGAGTGCAGCCGGTCTACAAGCGCATCGACACCTGCGCGGCGGAATTCGCCTCCGAGACGCCCTACATGTACTCGACCTATGAAGGCGGCATCGGCACGCCCGCCTGCGAATCCCGCCCCACGGCGCGGCAGAAGATCATCATCCTCGGCGGCGGGCCGAACCGCATCGGCCAGGGCATCGAGTTCGACTATTGCTGCGTGCACGCGGCCTACGCGCTGAAGGAAGCCGGGTTCGAGACCATCATGGTCAACTGCAACCCGGAGACGGTCAGCACCGACTACGACACCTCCGACCGCCTGTACTTCGAGCCGCTGACGGCCGAGGACGTGATCGCCCTGATCCGCAAGGAACAGGAGAGCGGCGAGGTGCTCGGCTGCATCGTGCAGTATGGCGGGCAGACGCCGCTCAAGCTCAGCCAGGCGCTGCACAAGGCCGGCATCCCGATCCTCGGCACGAGTGCCGAGGCCATCGACATCGCCGAGGACCGCGAGCGCTTCCAGCTGCTGCTGCGCGGGCTCGGCCTGCGGCAGCCGCAGAACGGCACGGCCCGCACGCTGGACGAGGCGGTCCGCGAGGCGAACCGCATCGGCTACCCGGTCGTCGTCCGCCCCTCCTACGTGCTGGGCGGCCGCGCGATGGAGATCGCGTACAATGACGAGCAGCTGCGCCGCTTCGGCGCGGAGGCGGTCAAGGTCTCGGGCGAGAACCCGATCCTGATCGACCAGTACCTGCAGGACGCGATCGAGGTCGATGTGGACTGCATCTGCGATGCCGACGGGCGCGTCTACGTCGCCGGCGTCATGGAGCATATCGAGGAAGCCGGCATCCATTCCGGCGATTCCGCCTGCTCGCTCCCGCCCTATTCCCTGCCGCCGGCGATCGTGACGGAGCTGAAGGCCGAGACCGAGGCGATGGCCCGCGCGCTCAAGGTGCAGGGGCTGATGAACGTGCAATACGCGGTCAAGGACGGGGAGATCTTCGTCCTCGAGGTGAACCCGCGCGCCTCGCGCACCGTGCCGTTCGTGGCGAAGGCCACGGGCGTGCCGGTGGCCAAGATCGGCGCGCGCGTCATGGCCGGCGCGCGGCTGTCCGAGTTCAACCTCGACGACGACGCCGTCTCCCGCCACGTGGCGGTGAAGGAGGCGGTCTTCCCCTTCAACCGCTTCCCCAACGTGGACGTGATCCTGGGGCCGGAGATGAAGTCCACGGGCGAGGTGATGGGCCTGGACCTGTCCTTCGAGCGGGCCTTCCTCAAGTCCCAGCTCGGCGCCGGGGTGAAGCTGCCGGAGGCCGGGACCGCCTTCATCTCGGTCAAGGAGACCGACAAGGCGGCGGCCGTGACCATGGCCCGGCGGCTGGCGGATATGGGCTTCCGGATCGTCGCGACCCGCGGCACCGCCGCCCGGATCCGGGAGGCGGGGCTGGAGGTCGCGGTGATCAACAAGGTCCTGGAAGGCCGGCCGCATTGCGTGGACGCGATCAAGTCGGGCGACATCCAGCTCGTGATCAACACCACGGGGGGCGGGCAGTCGGTGGCGGACAGCTTCGACATCCGCCGCAGCGCCCTCACCCACGGGATTCCGCACTACACGACGGCGGCCGGGGCGAGGGCCGCGGTGCACGCGATTGCGGCCCTGAAGGCCGGAACCCTTGATGTGGCGCCCCTGCAAGCGTATTTTGCTACGCCGTTCTGACCGCAAGGGGGCCTTCCGGGGCCCCCGCGCCGTCTTTCCCCCACCGACCGCCAGGCCCTGGCTGAACCGGACCGCGGGCCGGTGGGGCCGCATTCGTTTGGGAAGGTTTCGCCGTGCAGAAGTTCCCGATGACCGCCGAAGGCCTCGCGCGTCTCGAGGAGGAACTGAAGGTCCTGAAAGGCGAGGAGCGACCGGCCATCATCCGGGCGATCGCCGAGGCGCGCGCGCATGGGGATCTTTCGGAGAACGCCGAGTACCACGCCGCCCGCGAACGGCAATCCTTCATCGAGGGCCGGATCGGTGAGCTCGAATCGATCATCCCCTCCGTCGAGGTGATCGACGTGGCGCGCCTGTCGGGCGAACAGGTGAAGTTCGGCGCCAAGGTCACGATCGTCGACGAGGAGAGCGAGGACGAGAAGACCTACCGCATCGTCGGCCAGTACGAGGCCGACATGAAGAACGGGTCGATCTCCATCACCTCCCCGCTGGCCAAGGCGCTGATGGGCAAGAAGGTGGGCGATTCGGTCGAGGTCCCCGCCCCCGGCGGCGCCCGGTCGGTCGAGATCACCGCCGTCCGCTTCGCTTGAATTCGCCCCCGGGCGCCCCGGCGCCCTTCGGCCAGCGCGGCGCCGAGGCCGCCATGTCCCGCGAGGCGACGCCATGCCGTCATCCTTGACGAAACCAGTCCTCGACGCGGCGGCCTCGGTCACGCTCGCCGACATCCGCGCGGCGGCCGAGCGCATCCGCGGCGCCGTGCTGCGCACGCCCACCATCGAGAACCCGGCGGTCAGCCGCGCCGCGGGCACGCGCGTCTTCCTCAAGCTCGACAACCTGCAGGCGACCGGCGCCTTCAAGGAACGGGGCGCGGCCAACCGGCTCGCGCTGCTGACGCCGCGGGAGAGGGCCGCGGGCGTCATCGCCATGTCCGCCGGCAACCATGCCCAGGCGGTCGCCCGCCACGCGCAGTTGGCCGGCGTCGCCGCCACCATCGTGATGCCGCGCTTCACCCCGGCGACGAAGGTGGTGCGCACGGAATTCTGGGGCGCGCGCGTGGTGCTGCACGGGGAGACGCTGGCCGAGGCCGCCGCCCATGCGCACGACCTCGCGCTGCGCGAAGGCCTGGTCTTCATCCACCCCTATGACGACCCCGCCGTGATCGCCGGCCAGGGCACCATGGTGCTCGAGATGCTGGAGGACGCGCCGGCGATCGAGGTGCTCGCCATTCCCGTGGGCGGCGGCGGCCTGTGCGCCGGCATCGCCAGCGCCGTCGCGGAACTGCGACCGGGCATGCAGGTGTTCGGCGTGGAGGTGGAAGGCTACCCGGCCATGGCGCAGCGGCTCGCCGGCCAGCCGGTCAGCGTCGGCGGGCCGACCATCGCCGAGGGCATCGCCGTGCGCGACGTGGGGGAATGCCCGCTCGCCATCCTCCGCAGGCTCGGCGTCGAGGTGCTGCTGGTCCCCGAACGCGCGGTGGAACAGGCCGTGGCCTTGCTGGCCGAGGGCGCGAAGGTGGTGGCCGAAGGCGCGGGTGCGACCGGGCTCGCCGCCATCCTCACCTATCCCGAGCGCTTCCGCGGCAAGGTCGCGGGCACCACGGTCTGCGGCGGCAACATCGATGCGCGCGCGCTGTCCAACGTGCTGCTGCGGCAATTGCTGCGGGACGGGCGCATCCTGCGCCTGCATTTCGACATCCCGGACCGTCCTGGCGTGCTGGCCGACATCGCCAAGCGCATCTCCGATGTCGGTGGCAACGTGATCGAGGTGAAGCACCAGCAGCTGTTCGGCGCGCCGACGGTGCAGAGCACCGAGCTGCACCTGATGGTGGAGGTGCGCGACGCCGCGCAGGGCGATGCCGTGATCGCGGCGCTCGAAGCCCGGGACTACGTGGTGCGGCGGGGCTGACGCCCTGCGGACTTCGGTCTCGGGCCACCAGCCCGTGTCGTCGGTGGCCTGCCTGTCCACGTCCTTCGCTGGACGTCTGGCAGATGTCGCGGGCAGGACCCTACGCCACCGGCACGCCCGCCTCGTCCTTCGCCGTCCGGATCGTCTGCAGGGTCTGCACGCGGAGCACGGCGGGAGCGTTCGTCAGCCGCGCCGTCAGCTCGTTCTCATGCGCCGTGTCGCGCGCGACCAGGCGCAGCAGGAAGTCGCCGCCGCCGCGGATCATGTGACATTCCCGCACCTCGGGCCAGGAGGCGGCGAGCGCCTCGAAGGCGTCGAGCACCGCCTGCTTCTGGGATTCGAGGCCGACCAGGGCGAAGAAGGTCACCTCCCAGCCCAGCGAGACCGGATCGATGTCGGCATGGTAGCCGCGGATGATCCCCGCTTCCTCCAGCCGGCGGACGCGCCGCAGGCAGGGCGGCGCGGAGAGGTTCACCCGCCGGGCGAGTTCGACATTCGTCATCCGGCCATCGGCCTGGAGCTCGGCCAGGATGTGCCGGTCCACCGAATCGAGGCCGGGGTCTTGTTCACGCGTCATTGCATTCGGTCATTCTGTCGTATCGCATGCTTCGTTGCTCGGCTGCCTTCACTGGCGCAATATCCTTGCAGCCGCCCGCCGCTTCAAGGCTTCGGGTTGTGGCGGCGGCAGGGCTGGCCGATATCGGCATGGCCCCAACAGGACATGGACTCCCGATCGTGGCCGAGACGCATCGCACCCGCCTCCTCATCATCGGCGCCGGACCGGCGGGCTACACGGCCGCGATCTACGCGGCGCGGGCGGGGCTGGCGCCGATGGTCGTGGCCGGCATGCAGCCCGGCGGGCAGCTGACCATCACCACGGATGTCGAGAACTACCCAGGCTTCGCCGAGGCCATCCAGGGGCCCTGGCTGATGGACCAGATGCAGAAGCAGGCCGAGCACGTCGGCGCGAAGGTGATGTTCGACCTCGTCACCGCCATCGACCTCGCCCGCCGGCCGTTCAGGGCGACCTGCGATTCGGGCGACGTCTACGAGGCCGAGGCGGTGGTGATCGCGACCGGCGCGCAGGCGAAATGGCTCGGCATCCCGGGGGAGAAGGAACTCGGCGGCTTCGGTGTCTCCGCCTGCGCGACCTGCGACGGCTTCTTCTACCGCGGCAAGGATGTCGCCGTGATCGGCGGCGGCAATTCCGCGACGGAGGAGGCGCTTTACCTCTCGAACCTCGCCCGCCACGTGACGCTGATCCATCGCCGCGACAGCCTGCGCAGCGAGAAGATCCTGCAGCAGCGGCTGTTCGCGAAGCCGAACGTGACGGTGCTGTGGGACACGATCACGGAGGAAGTGCTGGCCGACGCCTCCGGCCGAGTCCCCGTCGCGCGCGGCCTCGCGCTGCGCCACGCCCGCAGCGGCGAGCGCAGCGAGCTGAAGGTGGACGGCGTCTTCGTCGCCATCGGCCACGCGCCGGCGACCGCCCTGTTCCAGGGCCAGGTCGAGATGGACGAAGGCGGATACATCGTGACCGTGCCGGGGACGACGCGGACCTCCATCCCCGGCGTCTTCGCCGCCGGCGACGTGCAGGACAAGGTCTATCGCCAGGCGGTCACCGCCGCCGGCACCGGCTGCATGGCGGCGCTGGAGGCCGAAAAATTCCTCGCGGCGGCGGATGCCGAGACCGAGCAAGTCGCCGCCTGATGCCGATCGACTGGGACAAGCTCCGCGTCTTCCACGCGGTCGCCGAGGCGGGGTCCTTCACCCATGCGGGGGAGACGCTGAACCTGAGCCAGTCGGCCGTCTCCCGCCAGATCCAGGCGCTCGAGGAAGCGCTGACGGTCCCGCTGTTCCATCGCCACGCGCGCGGCCTGATCCTGACCGAGCAGGGTGAGACGCTGAACCGCACGGTTCGCGAGGTCTTCGCCAAGCTCGCCATGACCGAGGCCATGCTGACCGAAAGCCGGGAACGGCCGGCCGGGCGGCTCAAGGTGACGACGACGACGGGCTTCGGCAGCGCCTGGCTCGCCCCCCGCCTGCGGCGGCTGCTCGACCTGCATCCCGAGATCAGCGTGACGCTGCTGCTGGACGATTCCGACCTCGACCTCGCCATGCGGGAAGCCGATGTCGCGATCCGCATGCATCCGCCCAAACAGCCGGACCTGATCCAGCGGCACATCGCGACCTTCGGCTGGAAGGTCTGCGGGTCCCCCACCTACCTGAAGGGCACGGGCATCCCGCAGCGGGTCGAGGATCTCGATGCGCACCGGCTGATCGTCTACGGCGACTACCGCCCGCCCATCGATAACATCAACTGGCTGGCGGAAGCCGGGCGCCGGCCGGGCACGCCGCGGCGCGCGGCGATCGAGATCAACTCCCTGCCCGGCATGCTGGAAGCCGTGCGCAGTGGCCTCGGGCTTGCCGCCCTGCCGGACTACATCAGCGGCGACATCGACGACCTCGTGCAGGTGCTGCCAGGGGTGAAGGCGCCGCGGATCGAGGCCTTCTTCGTCTACCCGGAGGAAATGCGCCATTCGAAGCGGGTGGCGGTCTTCCGCGACTTCCTGATGGCGGAGCTGGTCGGGACGGGCGCCTGACACAGTCTGTCACGCAAATCACACGGGGTTTCCCGGATGACATGCGCAGAGCGCATGGCGGGGTGGTTGAGATCGGGAATCACGCGTGTGGGTTGTGGCCCTAACTTTTGGTCATCCGGCGACTAGGTCGGAAGGGGTCCTTCGGATCCCTCGTCTCCCAGACGTGAAGCCTCCCTGTTGACTTGGCCCGGCGCCTTCATGGCAGCCGGGCCTTTCTTTTTCGGGGCGCGCGCCGCCGCTGTGGTTCCGCCGCCACGCGCGGCGGCAAGGACGCAAGCCCCCGAAAGCGTGAGCACGCCGATGTTGCGGAGCGATTCCGCGGCCCGTTACGCTCGCTCCACGTTCGGGCGCGCCGGTGGGGGGTGCGCTGGTCCGCCGGGGGATCACTGCCATGCGTTTTCGCCACCTGCTCGCCGCCGGAGCGGCGCTCCTGCTCGCCACCGCCGCGCAGGCGCGCGACCCCTTCGGCATCGTGCTCAATGTCGACGGCCAGACCGGCAGCGCCGGCTTCACACGGATCGAGGACGCCTACCGCTCGCTCGACACGGCGGGGCTACAGTCGATCGTGGCGGGCTACACCGACACCTCGGCGGCGACCGCCGACATCAACCTGCGCGGCGTGCCGGCGCAGGGCATCTTCACCCTGAACTCGCCGGCGCTGCGCATCGTCATCCCCGGCGCGGGCATCGACATCACCTTCAACGGCGCGACGCGCGACGAAAGCCGGCAATTGTTCGAGGACTGGCTGCGCGGCCAGGGCTCCTCCGAGGTGAACCGCGTGCTGCGGCTGGCCGCGGCCACCACCTCGATCGACCCGGTCGCCGGCAACCCGAACGCGGCGATGAACCAGTTCGTCGCCGCCGATTTCGGCCGGGCGATGGAAACGGCGGTCGGCGGCGGCTCGGGCTTCGGGCTCGGCGTGCGCTTCGGCTCCTTCAGTTCGGCGGGCTACAACACGCGCTCGGTCTCGCTGCCGATCAACCAGACCTTCACCCTGTCGCCCAACGACACCATCGAGCTCGACTTTCCGTTGACCTGGACGGACACGGAAGGCGCGCGGTCCTATGCCGGCAATCTCGGCATCCTCTATCGCCGGCGCGTCCTCGACTGGTGGACGCTGCAGCCTTCCTTCCGCATCGGCGGCGTCGGTTCGATCGACCTCGGCGGCGGGTCCGGCGTCTATTCGGCGGCGCTCAACTCGACCATGCGCTTCGAATTGCCGGCGGATTTCCGCTTCGTGCTGGCCAACGGCATCACCTATGTCTCGACCTTCCCCGTCTCGGTCGGGTCCTACTCGATCGACTACGACCTCAAGAACATCGTCTACCGCAACGGCGTCGTTCTCTCCCGCGACCTGGGCGTGGAGGTGGCGGGGCGGCCGCTGGTGGGATCCGTCTTCGCGGTCGACACGCGCTTCACCGGCGACGACGTCTATATCCGCAACTACCAGGAATTCGGCGCATTCGCGCAGCTCGGCCGCGACAGCCCGGCCAGGCTCGGCTTCACCTTCCTGACCGGGGATCGCGGCGTGCGGGGCTTCTGGCTGAGCACCGGGGTGCAGTTCTGACGCCGCCCCTGCGCGGCGCTTGACGCCGCGGGCCATTCCGGACTGCCATCCTCCCAACGACAAACCTGGGAGGAACAATCATGCATCACGTCACCCGGCGGGCGGCGCTCGCGCTCGCCGCCGCGCCGCTCGCATCCGCCGCCGTCGCGCAATCCACCTGGCCCAGCGGCTCCATCCGCTTCATCGGCCTGTTCCCGCCGGGCGGCGGCACCGACATCCTCTCGCGCCTGTGGTGCCTGAAGATGAGCGAGATCACCGGCCAGCAATTCGTGGTCGAGAACCGCGCCGGTTCGGCCGGCAACATCGGCACCGAAGCCATCGCCCGCGCCACGCCGGATGGCAACACGATCGGACTCGCCTCGGTCGCGCCACTGTCGATCGGGCCGACGCTCTATGCCCGCCTGCCCTTCAACCCAGCGCGGGACTTCTCCTACGTCTCGGGTCTGTGGCAGCTGCCCAACCTTCTTGTCGTGAACAACGACGTCCCCGCGCGCAGCGTGCCGGAACTGATCGCGCTGCTGCGCGCGAACCCGGGCAAGTACGCCTATGCCTCCTCCGGCTCGGGCACCACGGTCCACATCTCGGGCGAGATGTTCAAGACGATGGCGGGCGTCGACATGCTGCACGTGCCATATCGCGGCGCGGCGCCGGCGCATGTGGATATCCAGGGCGGGCGCGTGCACATGATCTTCGACAACATCCCGCAGGGCCTCGCGCTGCACCGGGAAGGCAAGGTGCGCGCGCTGGCCGTCACCGGCGCGCAGCGCAGCCCGGCGGCACCCGAGATCCCGACCATGGCGGAATTCCTGCCGGGCTTCGAGATCAACTCCTGGGGCGGCGTGATGGGCCCGGCGGGGATGCCGCCGGCCATCGTCGCCCGGCTGAACGCGCTGACGAAGCAGGCGCTCGAGACCGACGACCTGAAGCGCCGCTTCCTCGAGAATGGCGCGACACCCTGGTACACGACGCCGGAGGAGCTCGCGACCTATCGCGCGGCCAACGAGGCGGCGCTGGCGCCGATCATCCGGGCCTCCGGCGCGCGCGTGGACTGACGCGCGCGGCGCGAGAGGCGGCCGGCATCAGTGGGAGAGGATGTCGGGGTCCTCGTAGCCCAGCAGGTCGAGCTTCCCGCGCGTGGGCAGGAAGCGGAAACAGGCCTCGGCGATGTCGAGCCTGCCTTCGCGCCGCAGCAGGCCTTCGAGCTTCGCCCACAGCGCGTGCAGGTGAAGCACGTCCGAGGCGGCATAGGCGAGCTGCTCGGGCGTCAGCTCCGGCGCGCCCCAATCCGAGGTCTGCTGCTGCTTCGAGATCTCGACGCCGAGCAGCTCCTTGCACAAATCCTTCAGCCCGTGCCGGTCGGTGAAGGTGCGCACGAGCTTCGCCGCGACCTTCGTGCAGACGACCGGCGCGGTCGTGACGCCGAGGCAGTGGAACAGCACCGCGACATCGAACCGGGCGAAGTGGAACAGCTTCGTCACCGCGGGGTCGGCCAGCAGCTTGCGCAGGTTCGGCGCGGCATAGCCCTGCCCGCCGAGGCTCGCGGGGATCAACTGGACAAGATGCGCCGAACCGTCGCCCGAGGAGAGCTGCACGAGGCAGAGCCGGTCCCGGTGCGGATTGAGTCCCATCGTCTCCGTGTCGATCGCGACGATGCGGCCCAGGTCGAGCCCGTCCGGCAGGTCGTTGCGATGCAGGCGGATGGTCACGCCGCCATGCGTGAACAGGGTGGTGCCCAATCTATCCGCGCCTTGGGAGAGAGAGTGGTGCCCAGGAAAGGACTCGAACCTTCACAGCCTTGCGGCCACAGGTACCTGAAACCTGCGCGTCTACCAATTCCGCCACCTGGGCAGGGGGTCGGCGCCTTGCGGCGAGGCCGGGCGTTTACGCGCAGCCGCCGGCCCCGTCAAGCGGGCGCCTTGAGGCCGCGCGAGGCGCCCCATATGGTCCAGGGCATCCAATTCCGAAGCGGGGTAGCAGGGGCATGGACAATCGCCGGGTGGCGACGGTGTTCGGGGGCGCGGGCTTCATCGGCCGCCATATCGTCCAGCGTCTTGCGAAGCAGGGCTTCATCGTCCGCATCGCCGGGCGGGACACGGAGAAGGCCGGGAAACTGCGGACTCTCGGCGCCGTCGCGCAGATCGTGCCGGTCGCGGCGAGCGTGACGGACGAGGCCTCCGTCGCCCGCGCCGTGGCGGGGGCGGAGGTGGTCATCAACCTCGTCGGCATCCTCTTCGAGCGGAAGGAAGGCGACTTCGCCCGCATCCAGGCCGAAGGCGCGGGGCGCGTGGCGCGGCTGGCCGCGGCGGCGGGCGTGCGCAGGCTCGTGCACCTGTCCGCCATCGGCGCCGATGCGGCCAGCGAGAGCCTGTATGCCCGCACCAAGGCGGAGGGCGAGGCCGCGGTGCGGGAGGCCTTCCCGGCCGCGACCATCCTCCGCCCCTCGGTCGTCTTCGGGCCGGAGGACCAGTTCTTCAACCGCTTCGCGGGACTCGCCGCGGTGCTGCCGATCATGCCCGTGGTGGCGGGCGAGACGCGCTTCCAGCCCGTCTATGTCGGCGACGTGGCGGATGCCGTGATGGCCGCGATCGGGCGGGAGGACACGGTGGGCAGGACCTATGAGCTCGGCGGCCCGCGCGCGATGAGCATGCGCGACGTGCTGGCCTTCGTGCTGGAGGCCACGGGGCGGCGGCGGATGCTGGTCGACCTGCCCGACCGCCTGGTCGAGTTCCAGGCGCGGATGGGGGAGAAGCTGCCGACCCCGCCGCTGACGCGCGACCAGCTGATCCTGCTGCGCCGCGACAACCTCGTCGCGGAAGGGGCGCTGACGCTGGCCGACCTGGGCATCGCGCCCAAGGCGGTGGAGGCGATCGTCCCGGCCTATCTGGCGCGGTTCCGGCGGGGTGGCGTGCGGCGGGCGGCGGCCTGATACGTCCGATTCGGCCGCAATGAGGCGGCAGTTATCTACGCCGGGTTAGTGCCGGATACCGCTCGGCCAAAGATGGGACAAAAAAACTGTCCTATTGGCGGAGAAAGGACTCGCGCGCCCTGGATACATGCCGTAAGTGACCCGGCGCCGGGGGGCCGGCGACCGATCGTGCACGCCCCCGTCCCGGCAGGAACACGCCGTCCCCGGGGGTCCGCATGGCCGAGAAGATGCTCCAGTTCGTCCGCCTTCAGCAGCGGCAGCCGGACAAGCGCGACGCCTCGGCGCGCCGGGCCGACTGGGGCGAGGTGTATGAGGCCTTCGCGCAGGAGGCCGCCGGCCAGCAGGCCTCCCGCTGTTCGCAATGCGGCGTGCCCTTCTGCCAGGTGCATTGCCCGCTCAACAACAACATCCCGGACTGGCTGAAGCTGACCGCCGAAGGGCGGCTCGAGGAAGCCTACGAGGTCGCCGCCGCGACCAACACCTTCCCCGAGATCTGCGGCCGCGTCTGCCCGCAGGACCGCCTCTGCGAAGGCAATTGCGTCATCGAGAAGGGCTTCGAGTCGGTCACGATCGGCGCGGTGGAAAAGTACATCACCGACACCGCCTGGGAGAAAGGCTGGGTCAAGCCGCCCATGCCGGTGCGCGAACGCCCGCAGACCATCGGCATCATCGGCGCCGGCCCGGCGGGCATGGCCGCCGCCGAGCGGCTCCGCACCATGGGCTACCAGGTCACGCTCTACGACCGGCACGACCGCGCCGGCGGGCTGATGATCTACGGCATCCCCAACTTCAAGCTGGAGAAGGACGTCGTCGTCCGCCGCTGGCAGCAATACGTCATGGGCGGCATCCAGTTCCGCCTGAACACCATCGTCGGCCGCGACGTCACGCTGGGCGAGCTGCGCCAGCGGCATGACGCCGTGCTGGTCGCGACCGGCGTCTACAAGGCGCGTGACATCGACTGCGCCGGCGCGGTGCTGCCGGGCGTGGTCGCCGCCCTCGACTACCTGATCGCGTCGAACCGCAAGGGCCTCGGCGACGAGGTGCCCGCGTTCGACAGCGGCGCGCTGAATGCCGAGGGCCGCCACGTCGTCGTCGTCGGCGGCGGCGACACGGCGATGGACTGCGTGCGCACCGCGGTGCGCCAGGGCGCGGCCTCGGTCACCTGCCTCTATCGCCGCGACAAGGCGAACATGCCCGGCTCGATGCGGGAGGTGAAGAACGCCGAGGAGGAAGGCGTGCGCTTCGAATGGCTTGCCGCGCCCGAAGCCTTCCTCGGCACCGAGAAGGTCGCGGTGGTACGCGCCCAGCGCATGCATCTCGGCCTGCCCGACGCCACGGGGCGCCAGCAGGTGGAACCGATCGCCGGCGCGGAGTTCGAGGTGAAGGCCGACCTGGTGATCAAGGCGCTCGGCTTCGACCCCGAGGATCTGCCCGCCGCCTTCAACGAACCCGCGCTGACGGTCACGCGCTGGGGCACGCTGAAGGTCGACCACCGCACGATGATGACGGCCGTGCCCGGCGTGTTCGCCGCCGGCGACATCGTGCGCGGCGCCTCGCTCGTCGTCTGGGGCATCCGCGACGGGCGCGATGTCGCCGAGCAGATCCACCAGTTCATCCAGGCTCGGGCCGAAGCCCCGGCCATCGCGGCGGAGTGACAATCATGACGCAGCCCGAGACCGGTTCCGCCTTCGTCGCCGCCCACGCCAGGGGCCGCGACCTGCTCGCCTCCGCCGCCCATATCGACATGACCGAGCACGATGCCTGCGGCGTCGGCCTGGTCGCGGCCCTCGACGGCAAGCCGCGGCGCGAGGTGGTGCAGGCGGGGATCGACGCGCTGAAGGCAGTGTGGCACCGCGGCGCCGTCGATGCCGACGGCAAGACCGGCGACGGCGCGGGCATCCATATCGAAGTCCCCCAGGACTTCTTCGCGGAAGTCGTGCGGCGCGGGGGCGACCGCGTGCGCCCCGGGCGCATCGCCGTGGGCATGGTGTTCCTGCCCAAGACGGATCTCGGCGCGCAGGAACGCTGCCGCCAGATCATCGAGAGCGAGATCCTGAACGCCGGCTACGCCATCTATTCCTGGCGCCAGGTGCCGATCAACGTCGCCTGTATCGGGGAGAAGGCGAACGCCACGCGCCCCGAGATCGAGCAGATCCTGATCTGGGACCCCGAGCAGCGCGACGTCGAGACCGCCGAGCGCGACATGTTCGTCATCCGCCGGCGGATCGAGAAGCAGGCGATCGCGGCGCAGATCCCCGAGCTCTACCTGTGCTCGCTCTCCGCCCGCTCGATCATCTACAAGGGCATGTTCCTGGCCGAGAGCCTGACGGAATTCTACCCTGACCTGCTCGATGAGCGCTTCGTCAGCCGCTTCGCGATCTACCACCAGCGCTACTCGACCAACACCTTCCCGACCTGGCGGCTGGCCCAGCCCTTCCGCATGCTCGCCCATAACGGCGAGATCAACACGCTGCACGGCAACGCCAACTGGATGAAGAGCCACGAGACGCGGCTCGCCCATGCGCTGCTCGATCCCTTCATGGAGGATCTGAAGCCGATCGTTCAGGCGGGCGGGTCGGACACCGCGACGCTCGACAACGTGTTCGAACTGCTGGTCCGCGGCGGGCGCGACGCGCCGATGGCCAAGGCGCTGCTCATCCCCGAAAGCGTCAGCAACAACGCCACCATGTCGGCCGCGCATCGCGAGCTGTTCATGTACTGCAACGCGGTGATGGAACCCTGGGACGGGCCGGCGGCGATCGCCGCGACGGACGGGCGCTGGGTGATCGCGGGCCTCGACCGCAACGGACTGCGGCCGATGCGCTTCACGCGCACGGTCGACGGGCTGCTCATCGTCGGGTCCGAGACCGGCATGGTGAAGATGGCCGAAGACCGCATCGTCCAGAAGGGGCGCCTCGGGCCGGGACAATGCATCGGCGTCGACCTGGATGAAGCGCGCTTCTACGAGGACGCCGCGCTGAAGGACACGCTCGCCGCCCGCAAGCCCTTCGGCCAGTGGACGTCCCGCACGACGCGCATCGACGAGATCGTCAAGGCCGAGCGCGACGAGCGCGCGAACTTCCAGGCCGAGGAGCTGCGCCGCCGCCAGCTCGCCATGGGCTACACGCTCGAGGAGCTGGAAGGGATCCTCCACCCGATGGTGGAGGATGCGAACGAGGCCGTCGGTTCGATGGGCGACGACACGCCCATCGCCGTGCTGTCGAGCCAGTATCGCGGCCTGCACCATTATTTCCGCCAGACCTTCAGCCAGGTCACCAACCCGCCGATCGACAGCCTGCGCGAGACGCGGGTGATGACGCTGCGCACGCGGCTGGGCAACCTCGGGAACATCCTCGACGAGGACCCGACGCAGTGCGACATGCTGATGCTCGAGAGCCCCGTGCTGTCGAACGCGCAGTTCGAGGCAATGCGCGGTTACATGGGGGCCACCGTCGCGACGGTGGACTGCACCTGGCCGGTCGCCGATGGCGAGGCCGGGCTGCGCCGCGCCATCGAGCGCATCCGCCGCGAGGCGGAGGAAGGCGTGCGCTCAGGCTGCGCGCATGTGATCCTCACCGATGAAGCGCAGGCGGAGGATCGCGCGGCGATCCCGATGATCCTCGCCGTCGGCGCGGTCCAGACGCACCTCGTCAAGAACGGGCTGCGCACCTTCACCTCGCTCAATGTCCGCGCGGCGGAGTGCATGGACGTGCACTACTTCGCCGTGCTGATCGGCGCGGGGGCCACGACGGTGAATGCCTATCTCGCGCAGGAGAGCATCGCCGACCGCCATCGCCGCGGCCTGTTCGGCAATATCGGCCTGGGCGAGGCCGTGGGCCGCTACAAGAAGGCGGTGGACAAGGGCCTGCTCAAGGTCATGTCCAAGATGGGCATCGGCGTCCTCTCCTCCTATCGCGGGGGGATGAACTTCGAGGCGATCGGCCTCTCCCGCGCCCTGGTGGGGGAATTCTTCCCCGGCACGCCGTCCCGCATCTCGGGCATCGGACTCTCGGGCATCGCGCGGCGCGTGCTCGCGCTGCATGAGAAGGCGTGGCAGCAGGGCGCGGTCGCGCTACCCGTGGGCGGGCTGTACAAGCTGCGCCGGCGCGGCGAGGTGCACGCCTTCGACGGCAACCTGATCCACACGCTGCAGAAGGCGGTCGAGACCGACAGCTACCAGACCTATCGCCGCTATTCCGATGCGGTGCGCAAGTTGCCGCCGGTCGCCCTGCGCGACCTGCTCGACTTCCGCATGGAAGGCCGCGCGCCGGTGGCGCTCGAGGAAGTCGAGAGCATCACGGAGATCCGCAAGCGCCTCGTCGCGCCGGGCATCTCCCTCGGCGCCCTCAGCCCCGAGGCGCATGAGACGCTCTCCATCGCCATGAACCGCATCGGCGCACGGTCGGATTCCGGCGAGGGCGGGGAGGACCCCGCGCGCGCCAAGCCCCGCCCGAACGGCGACAACGCCAATTCCGCGATCAAGCAGATCGCCTCGGGGCGCTTCGGCGTGACGGCGGAATACCTCAACAACTGCCGCGAGATCGAGATCAAGGTCGCCCAGGGTGCCAAGCCCGGCGAGGGCGGGCAGCTGCCCGGCTTCAAGGTGACGGGGCTGATCGCCAAGCTGCGGCATTCGACGCCGGGGGTGACGCTGATCAGCCCGCCGCCGCACCACGACATCTACTCGATCGAGGATCTCGCGCAGCTCATCTACGACCTCAAGCAGATCAACCCGGATGCGACGGTCTGCGTGAAGCTGGTCAGCCGCTCGGGCATCGGCACGATCGCGGCCGGCGTGGCCAAGGCGAAGGCAGATGCGATCCTGGTCTCCGGCCATTCGGGGGGCACCGGCGCATCGCCGCAGTCCAGCATCAAGTATGCCGGGCTGCCGTGGGAGATGGGCCTGTCCGAGACCCACCAGGTGCTGCTGCTGAACCGGCTGCGCCACCGGGTGAAGCTGCGCACCGATGGCGGGCTCAAGACCGGGCGGGACGTGGTAATCGCGGCCATGCTCGGCGCCGAGGAATTCGGCATCGGCACCGCCTCGCTGGTGGCGATGGGCTGCATCATGGTCCGCCAGTGCCACTCCAACACCTGCCCCGTCGGCGTCTGCGTTCAGGACGAGGCGCTGCGCGCCAAGTTCACCGGCACGCCGGAGAAGGTCATCAACCTCTTCTCCTTCGTGGCGGAGGAGGTGCGCGAGATCCTCGCCTCGCTCGGCTTCCGCAGGCTGACGGACGTGATCGGCCGCACCGACCTGCTCCAGCAGGTCAGCCGCGGCTCGGAGGACCTCGACGACCTCGACCTCAACCCGCTGCTCGTGCAGGCCGATGCCGGCCCGCATGCCTCCTACTGCACGCTCGAAGGCCGCAACGAGGTGCCGGAGACGCTGGACGCGGAGATGATCCGCGATGCCGACGCGCTGTTCCGGCACGGGGAGAAGATGCAGCTCCAGTACAACATCCGGAACACGCATCGCGCGATCGGGACGAAGGTCTCCTCCCGCATCACGCGCCAGTTCGGGATGAGCGGGCTGCAGCCCGGCCACCTGACCGTGCGCCTGCGCGGCTCGGCCGGCCAGTCGCTCGGTGCCTTCGGCGTGCGCGGGCTGAAGCTCGAAGTCTTCGGCGACGCCAACGACTATGTCGGCAAAGGGCTCTCGGGGGCGACCATCGTCGTGCGGCCCGCGCCATCCTCCCCGCTGGTGTGGAACGAGAACACCATCATCGGCAACACCGTGCTCTACGGCGCGACGGCCGGCGAACTGTTCGCCGCCGGCCAGGCGGGCGAACGCTTCGCGGTGCGCAATTCCGGCGCGACCGCGGTGGTGGAAGGCTGCGGTGCCAATGGCTGCGAGTACATGACCGGCGGCACGGTCGTGATCCTCGGCGCGGTCGGCGACAATTTCGGCGCCGGCTTCACCGGCGGCCAGGCCTTCGTCTACGACGCCGAGGGCACCTTCGAGCTGCGGGTCAATCCCGACACGCTGCTCTGGTCCCGCGTGCAGCACCCGCATTGGGAAGGCGTGCTGTGCGACCTGATCGCGCGCCATGTGGCCGAGACGGGCAGCCGCTTCGCCGCCCGCCTGCTGAACGAATGGGCGAGCGAGCGGAACCGCTTCTGGCAGGTGGTGCCGAAGGAATACGCCAAGTACCTGCCCGTGCCGATGGCGCCGGAGCAGGCTGTCGCGGCCGAATGACCGGCCGGCGCGCCGGGTGAAGCGCTTCACCCGGCGCCGCCGCCGCCCCTTCCATCGACGTGACGGGGCGTTAATCTCGGCGGCGCCCCGTCTCCGCCGATGAAAGGACCGGCCTCATGCGCCTGGTGCCCCTCGCCCTCGCCGCCCTTCTCGCGCTGGCCGCCCCGGCCTCGGCGCAGAACGTGCGCAACCTCGCCTCGATCAATGGCTGGACGGCGTATATCGCCGAGACCAACGGCCAGTATCTCTGCGGCATGGGCACGCAGGCTAACAACCAGGGCCGATTCTTCTGGATCAAGGTGGAGCGGCTGCAGGGAAACCTGCACGGCTTCATCCAGCTCGGCGACCGCAGCTGGAACGTCAGGCGCGAGGCGCGCGGGCGCGTCGTGGTGGCGATCGACCGCCAGACGGCCGACCTGAACTACACCGGCACCTCCCAGCCCGACATGATCGAGGCCTCCTACCAGGGCGCCTTCAACAACTTCATCCGCTTCGTGGAGGCCTTTGCCCTCGGCCTGCGGATGCAGATCACCTTCCCGGGCGAGACGGTGGACCCCTGGATCGCCGACCTGCGCGGCACGCGCGCGGTGACGGAAGCCTTCCTGTCCTGCGCCCGGCGGATCTGATACCGGCCGGCCGAATGCTTCGACCGCCGGCTTTTGCCTTTGCGTGCCCGCAGGCGCCGGGCGGGCCGCGTTCGCGGCCTCGGCACGCGGGAAGGACCGGCGCCCCCGGCATGACCCACCTTTGCGCGACACGGGGGCGGGTGGCATAAGCCCGGCATCGTGCGGCTCCTGTTCCACCTCCCCCTCTCGCCCTTCTCACGCAAGGTGCGCCTCGCCCTGGCGGAGAAGCGCATCCCCTTCGACACGCGCATCGAGCGCGTGTGGGACCGGCGGGAGGATTTCCTGGCGATGAACCCCGCCTGCACCGTGCCGGTGCTGGTGGAGGACAACGGCCTGACGATCGCCGATTCGACCGCGATCTGCGAATACCTGGACGAAGCCTATCCCGACATGCCGCTGCTCGGCCGGACGCTCGCCGAACGCGTGGAAGTGCGCCGCCTGGTCGCCTGGTTCGACGGCAAGTTCCACGCCGAGGTCGGCATGAACCTGCTGTACGAGAAGCAGATGAAGCGGCTGATGGGCCGCGGCAACCCGGACGCGACGGCGATCCGCGCCGGCTACGCCAATCTCCGCCCGCATCTCGAATACATCGGCTGGCTGGCGGAAACCCGGCCCTGGCTTGCCGGCACCTCGCTGACGCTGGCCGACCTCGCGGCCGCCGCGCAGCTCTCGGCACTCGACTTCATCGGCGATGTGGACTGGTCGCTGAACGAAGCGGCGAAGGACTGGTATGCGCGGATGAAGTCGCGCCCCTCCTTCCGCCCGCTGCTCGCCGACCGCGTCTCCGGCGTCACGCCGCCGGCGCACTACGCCGACCTCGATTTCTGAGGATCGCTACCGGCTCGCCGGCCCGGCCTCGATCAGCGCCATGTTCTGCGCCGCGAGATCGGCCGCCGCACCGTCGGGGGCGAGTTCGATCACCCTTTCCCAATCCGCGCGCGCGCCCGACGCATCGCCCTGCAATTGCCGGATGATGCCGCGTTCCAGCAGCGCCTCGACATTCTCGGCATCGAGCCGCAGCGCCTGCGCCACGGCGTCGGCCGCCGGCGCGACGCGATCGAGCCGCCGCAGCGCCGAGGCCTTCAGCACCCAGGCCTCCGCGACCGTCGCATCCGCCGCGACCGCGCGCTCGACATCGGCCAGCGCCTCGGCCGGGCGGTCGAGCGCGAGCGCGGCCATGGCGCGCTCGGTCAGTAGCGCGGGGTTCGCGGGCGTCAGCGCGAGCGCGAGC
>NZ_JACADQ010000339.1 GCF_016106015.1 Neoroseomonas rubea | reverse complement strand
GCGGCGCGCCGTCCCTGCCCGCGCGCAGCGCCGTCGACCTCGCGGCGGATGCGGCGCGGGCGACGACGCAGCCCTCGCCCCTGCTGCTGCCGCTGCGCTTCGGCGGCTGGGCCTTGGCGCGCGGCATCGGGCGGGCAATGTTCTCGCTCTCCGCCACGGGGGCCGACGCCGTGCCGCGCAGCGGGCCCTTCGTGATCGTCGCCAATCATGTGAGCGACCTCGATCCCGGCCTGGTCGCGGCGGCGCTGCCCTTCGGCGCGATGCGGCGGCTGTGGTGGAGCGGCGCGGTGGAGCGGCTGTTCGGCAGCGCGGCGGCGCGCGCCTTCGCCCGCGCCTTCCAGGTCTTCCCGGTGGATGAACGCCAGCCGGCGCAGGCGACCGCGATGGCGCGCGCGGTGCTGGCACGCGGGGATGGGCTGGTCTGGTTCCCGGAATCCTGGCGCTCGCCCGACGGGGCCTTGCAGCGCTTCCTGCCGGGCATCGGCCGCGTGCTGGACGGAATGGACCAGGTCGTGATCGTGCCGGCGGTGATCGAGGGCGCCTTCGAGGCGATGCCGCGCAACCGGCGCCTGCCACGTCGCCATCCGGTGCGCATCCGCTTCGGGGCGGCCTTCACCGTGGGCTCGCTCGCGGTGAGCGCGACGGAGCCGCGGGCGCGGGCGGAGGAGATCGCGGCGCTGTTGCGGGAGAGGGTCGCGGCGCTGGCCTGAGCGACATCCGATCGGGCGGCGTCGCCTGGCCGAATGTCCTGCTCCGCGCCTGGACTGCGGCCGATCGGGGGCCGCCTTCGTCGGGGCCCGCCCCCGCCCCGTCGACCGTGCGCGATCCCCCGCCTATCCTTGCGACCGAAGGGGCGCGTCCGCCGGCGCCGCCATACCGCCAGGGACCCCGGCCCGCATGTCCTTCTTCGAACGCTACCTCTCGCTGTGGGTCGCGCTCTGCATCGTCGCCGGCATCGGCCTGGGCAGCGCGCTTCCCGGCCTGTTCGGCCTGCTTGCCGGCCTCGAATACGGATCGGTGAACCTGCCCGTCGCGGTGCTCATCTGGTTCATGGTCTACCCGATGATGGTGGCAGTGGATTTCTCCAGCCTGCGCCGGGTGCATGAACGGCCAAAGGGGCTGGTGATCACGCTGGTGGTGAACTGGCTGGTGAAGCCCTTCACCATGGCGGCACTCGGCGTGCTGTTCTTCGAGCATGTCTTCGCCGGGCTGATCGATCCCGCCAATGCCGGGCAGTACATCGCGGGCCTGATCCTGCTGGGGGCCGCGCCCTGCACGGCGATGGTCTTCGTCTGGTCGCAGATGACGCGCGGGGATGCGACCTACACGCTGGTGCAGGTCTCACTCAACGACGTGGTGATGGTGTTTGCCTTCGCGCCGATCGTCGCGCTGCTGCTCGGCGTGACGGACATCGTGGTGCCGTGGGAGACGCTGCTGCTCTCGGTCGTGCTGTATGTGGTCATCCCGCTCGCCGCCGGGGTCGCGACGCGGATGCATCTGGCGCGGCGGGCCGGGCCGGGTGTCTCGGCGGAGGCGCAGGTCCAGCGCTTTATTGCGCGGGTCAAGCCGCTCTCGGTGCTCGGGCTTCTGGCGACGGTGGTGCTGCTGTTCGGCTTCCAGGGCCGCGTCATCCTGGACCAGCCGCTGCTGATCGGGCTGATCGCCGTGCCGCTGCTGATCCAGTCCTACGGCATCTTCGCCCTGGCCTATGGCTGGGCGTATCTCTGGCGCGTGCCGTTCAACGTCGCCGCGCCCTGTGCGCTGATCGGCACGTCGAACTTCTTCGAACTTGCCGTCGCGGTGGCCATCGGCCTGTTCGGCCTCAATTCCGGCGCCGCGCTGGTCACGGTGGTCGGCGTGCTGGTGGAAGTCCCCGTGATGCTCTCCCTGGTCGCCTTCGCGAACCGCACCCGCGCCTGCTTCCCCACCACCTGAACGAACCCCGGTATTGGTTTCCAAAGGCCTTTCGGCCTTTGGCGGGGGGTCGAGGGGGGCGGCGCCCCCCTCGCTGCCTGTCAGTAGCGGTACTGTTCCGCCTTGAACGGCCCCTGCTGTTCGACGCCGATGTAGGAGGCCTGCGCCGCGCTCATGCGGGTGAGCGTCGCGCCCACCTTCGCCAGGTGCAGCGACGCCACCTTCTCGTCCAGGTGCTTGGGCAGCACGTAGACCTTCTTCTCGTACTTGCCCGGGTTCGTCCAAAGCTCGATCTGCGCGAGCGTCTGGTTGGTGAAGGACGCCGACATCACGAAGGACGGGTGCCCCGTCGCGTTGCCAAGGTTCACGAGCCGCCCCTCGGACAGCAGGATGATGCGCTTGCTGTCGGGGAACTCGATCTCGTCCACCTGCGGCTTGATGTTGTCCCACTTGTAGTTGCGCAGGCCAGCGACCTGGATCTCGCTGTCGAAGTGGCCGATGTTGCACACGATGGCGCGGTGCTTCATCGCGCGCATGTGGTCGACGGTGATGACGTCGATGTTGCCGGTCGCGGTGACGAAGATGTCCGCCTGCGGGGCGGCCTGTTCCATCGTCACGACCTCATAGCCTTCCATCGCGGCCTGGAGGGCGCAGATCGGGTCGACCTCGCTGACCATCACGCGGCAGCCTGCGTTGCGCAGGGACGCGGCGGAACCCTTGCCCACGTCGCCGAAGCCGCAGACCATCGCGACCTTGCCGGCCATCATCACGTCCGTGCCGCGGCGGATCGCGTCCACCAGCGATTCACGGCAGCCGTACAGGTTGTCGAACTTCGACTTGGTGACGCTGTCGTTCACGTTGATGGCGGGGAACAGCAGCTTGCCTTCCTTCGCCATGTTGTAGAGGCGGTGCACGCCCGTCGTCGTCTCCTCGGACACGCCGACGATGTTCTTGGCGAGCTGGGCGAACCAGCCCGGCTTGGTCTTCAGGCAATCCTTGATGAGGGCGAAGAAGACCTCCTCCTCCTCATTCGTCGGCTTGTCGAGGAAGGCGACGTCGCCCTGTTCGGCGCGCAGGCCGTAATGCACCAGCAGCGTCATGTCGCCGCCATCGTCCAGCAGCACGTTGGGGGTGCCGCCATCGGCCCATTCCAGGGTGCGCTTCACGTACTGCCAGTATTCGGGGAGCGTCTCCCCCTTCACGGCGAACACGGGCGTGCCGGTCGCGGCGATCGCGGCGGCGGCGTGGTCCTGCGTGCTGAAGATGTTGCAGGACGACCAGCGGACATCGGCGCCGAGATGCTTCAGCGTCTCGATCAGCACGGCGGTCTGGATGGTCATGTGCAGGCAGCCCGCGACGCGCGCGCCCTTGAGCGGCTGGGACGGGCCGTATTCGGCGCGCACGGCCATCAGGCCGGGCATCTCGTCCTCGGCCATCGAGATCTCCTTGCGGCCCCAGGAGGCCAGGGAGAGGTCCTTCACGACGTAATCGGCGGCAGCGGACATGCGCTCTCACTCTTCAACGGTTGGTGTCAGGCGGGCGCGGTAGCACGCCCGGCCGGCCGAGGCCAGAGAGCACAGTCACTCATAATGATATCTTTATGTGCCGGAGCCCGGATCGATCCCCGGCCACCACACCCGGAACACCGTGCCAACACCTTCCTCGCTCTCGATCACGAGCGTCCCGCGGTGCCGGTTCACGATGTGCTTCACGATGGCGAGGCCCAGCCCCGTCCCCCCCGCCCGGCGGGACCGCCCCTTGTCCACCCGGTAGAAGCGTTCCGTCAGGCGCGGGATCTCATCCCGCGGCACGCCCGGCCCGTCATCGGCGACGGCCAGCGCCACGCCCGGGCGGCCATCGCGCCCCGGGGCCAGGGTGACGGACAGGCGCACCTCCCCCCCCTCCCGCCCATGGCGGATGGCGTTGTCGAGCAGGTTGCGCACGACCTGCGCCACCTGGTCGGCATCGGCAGGGTCCGCGACGGCGTGGTCCGGCAGGTCGAGGCTCAGCCGTGCCCCGCGGCCGGCCAGGATCGGCGCCATCGCCTCCGCTTCCGCACGCGCCACGGCCGCAACATCGGCCCGCCCGGTCGGCGCCTGGTGTTCCGTCAGTTCGATGCGCGACAGGCCGAGGAGGTCGTCGATCAGCCGTCGCATCCGGTCGGATTGTTCCGCCATGATGCCGAGGAAGCGCTGCTGCGCCGCGGGGTCGTCAGCCGCCGGGCCGCGCAGCGTCTCGATGAAGCCGATCAGGCTGGCGAGCGGCGTGCGCAATTCATGGCTGGCATTGGCGACGAAATCGGCGCGCATCCGCTCCAGGGCCCGTTCCCGCGTGCGGTCGGACAGCAGCACCAGGATGCGGCCGCCATCGGCCAGGGGTGGATCCATCGGGATGATCTGCGCCACCAGGTCGCGCAGCACCGGCACCGGCAGCACCAGGTCCGCGACCATGGGCTGCCTGGCCGCCAGGGCGCGGTCCAGCGCCTCGGCCAGCGCGGGGTGGCGCAGCAGGGCGGCCGCGTCGGCCGGCGCCGCGCCGGCATCGGCCGGGGCGCCCAGCATCTCCCGCGCCGCGCGGTTGGCCCGCAGCGGCAGCCTGGATTCGGAAAGCACCAGCAGCGGGTCGGG
>NZ_JACADQ010000338.1 GCF_016106015.1 Neoroseomonas rubea | reverse complement strand
GATGGCGCCGCGCGGCACGCAGATGCCCGCCGAGACCGCGGTCGGCGCCGCCCGCGCCGAGGCCGGCGCCCAGCCCGGCGCGGCAGTGGTCCGCACCACCCGCGCCCGCGTGACGATCAACGCGGTCGACACCGCGGCCAATACCGTGACCTTCACCGGCCCGAACCGGGTCCGCCGGACGGTCGCGGTGCGCAGCCCGGAGATGCAGGCCTTCATCCGCACGCTCCGCCCGGGCAGCCAGGTGGATGTCGCCATCGCGGAAGCGACCGCCCTGTCGGTCGAGCCGGCGGAACGCTGATCCGGTCCGGGTCCCGGGGGCCGCGCGCCCCCGGGACCACCGCCTGGACGTCATGATTCGGGTCCGGCGCGATCCCCCGTTGATCCGAATGAAAAAATCTCCATATTCGTGGCCTCACGGGGAATCATCCCCCAACGGAGGAGTTTTCAACGTCATGGCCTTTGGTCCCGACACTCGATTCACGACGGGTGCGCCTGGCTGGGGTCGCGTCGCGACCGCCGACGCGGCCGCCGTCGATGCCGGGCTGCGGTCCTACATGCTCCGCGTCTACAACTGGATGGCTTCGGGGCTGCTGCTGACGGGCATCGTGGCGCTGATGATCGTCAGCGTCCCGTCCATCAACGGCCTGTTCTACGAGGCGGTGCGCACCGCGTCCGGCCGCCTTGTGATGGCGCCGACCATCCTGTGGTGGGTCGCCGCGCTTTCGCCGCTCGCGTTCATCCTGGTCTTCACCTTCGGCGCCAACCGGATGTCGAAGACCACGGCGCAGGCGCTGTTCTGGGCCTTCGCGGCGGCGATGGGCGCGAGCATGAGCAGCCTCGCCTATCGCTACACCGGCCAGTCCATCGCGACGACCTTCTTCATCACCGCCGGCATGTATGCCGCGATGAGCCTGTACGGCTACACGACGAAGGCCGACCTGACGCGTTGGGGTTCGCTGCTGCTGATGGGCCTGATCGGCATCATGCTCGCCAGCATCGTGAACATCTTCATCGGCTCGTCGGCGATGGCCTTCGCCATCAGCGTGATCGGCGTGGTGGTGTTCCTGGGCCTGACGGCCTTCGACACGCAGCGCATCAAGGCGGACTACATCGAGTACGCCTATGCGGAAGGCACCGAAGTGGCCGGCAAGCGCAGCGTCTTCGACGCGCTGACGCTGTACCTGAACTTCATCAACCTCTTCCAGATGCTGCTTTCGCTGCTCGGCCAGCGGCAGAGCGAGTAGTCCGGAAGGGTTCTTTCCGAACGGGCCCCGGGGAGCGATCCCCGGGGCCTTTTTCGTGCCCGCGGTTCAGCGGTTGCCGCCGCCCTGCTGCACGACATGGGTCAGCTCATGGCCCATGAGGCCGCGCATCTCCGCCGTCATGCCCTGGTCGTAGCCGCCGGGGCCAAAGAACAGCGGCGTGCTGCCCTGGGCGTAGGCCTGTGCGCCCATCTGCGCGTTGGCCGCCCCGGCGCCGTTGCCCGGCTGGGCGCGCACGGCGGAGAGGTCGACGCCGAACAGCCTGTCCTCGACCTGCCCGACATGGGCCGGGTCGCCGGGCGGGTTGATGATGTTCCGGGGGGCCATGCGCTTGCTCCTGCGAAGGGTGTGCGGAGCCTATGGCATGCAGGATTGCATCGACAAGCACGCTGCGCATCGAGAATAATGACGACCCCGCCGCAGCGACGGACCCCCCCCCGCCATGCCGAAGCCAAATCCTTGCCCGACCGCGACGATCTACGCCGCGACCAATGGCAAGAACGACTTCAACATCACCATCACCATCGACGACGCCGCCTGGGACGCCGCGGTGGGCGACCACGACGTGATCCTGAGCCTGCTGTCGAACACCCCCATCTCGGTACAGGCCGGCCTCGCCGCCAAGGGGAACTGCATCAAGCGCGAGAGCAACGGCTGGGCAATCCATACCCAGACCAACAAGTCGCTCTATGACCTGAACATCGCCAAGAACGACGCAGGAAAGAAGGTCTTCAGCTTCACCGCCTACAAGAAGCGTCCGCACTGAGTCCGACCGGATGAAGGCTCGGCCCGCGCGCGGCCAGCCACCAGCCCCGCGCATCCTGCTCTCCGCACAAGCGTCAAAGTCTCTGAACGGACGCCATGACACGGCCCGGCCGAGGGATTGCCCTCCGGCCGGAGCCGCGGTCCATCAGCCCTCGACCGGCTCGGGCTTCTCGGACTTGTCCGCCTTCTCGCCCTTGTCGCTCTTGCCGAGATAGACGAGCAGCTTCTCGATCGCGGCCGGCTTGTCAGTCCGGTCGATCGCCGCGACCTCCGCCGCCAGGCGGTCGAGCGCCTGTTCGTAGATCTGGCGTTCCGAGAAGGACTGGTCCGGCTGACCGGCGTTGCGGTGCAGGTCGCGCACCACCTCGGCGATCTGGATCGGATCGCCGGAGTTGATCTTCGCCTCGTATTCCTGGGCGCGCCGGGACCACATGGTGCGCTTGATGCGCGCGCGCCCCTTGAGCGTGTCGAGCGCCTGCTGCATCGACTCGCCGGCCGCGAGCTTGCGCAGCCCCGAGGAGGAGGCCTTGCCGACCGGGACGCGCAGCGTCATCCGGTTTTCCTCGAAGGTCACGACGATGACGGACAGGGCATAGCCTGCCGCCTCGATCGTCTCGATCCCCTGCACCGTGCCGACGCCATGGGTCGGGTAGACGACGTGGTCGCCGGCCTTGAAGTCCTCCTTCGGCCGGGGCGCCGCCTTGGCGACGGTCGCGACGGATGCCGGCGCGGCGACCGGGCGATGGCCAGGGCGCGAAGGGATCGACCCCGGCCGCGGCGGCGGGGGAGAGGAGGAGCGGTTGGGGGGCGGCGGGGCGACGATCATGGTCTGCGGCCTCGGCGCGGATTGCGGCGGGGACGAGACAGCCGGCTTCGGCGGCGTGGTGACGGGCATGGGTGCTGCGACCGGTGCGGGCGCAGGCGCTGCGACGGACGGCGCGGCCTTGGGCGCAGGCGCCGCGGCCTTCGCCGATGCCGTCTTCGCAGGCGCGGCCTTCACGGGTGCGGCCTTCGCAGGCGCGGCCTTCGCCGGTGTCGCCTTCGCGGAGGCGGCCTTGGACGACACGGCCTTCGCCATCGCCGCGGCTTTCGGCGCAGCTGGGGTGGCCTTCTGGGCCGGCTTGGCCGTCGCCTTGGGCGCCGGCTTCGTGGCGGCCGCGGTCTTGGCCTTGGTCTTGGGCTTGGGGGCTGTCTTGCTCGACACCTTCGCCGACTTCGCGACAGCCTTGGGCTTGGCCGGGGCCTTCGCCTTGGGCTGAGCCTTCGGCTTCGTCTTCGCGGCGGCGCGGGACTTGGACGGCGCCTTGGCGCGGGCCGATGCCTTCATGCGAGAATTGCTCCTGCTCCTGCGCGACGGAACCGCCGCACGGGCCATACCATGATGGTGACGCGCACAGCCGTACGGCGCGCCTCACCTATCCATCTTGTTGAAACAATAGCACAAAACGAGGGCCTGCGTCACCCCCGGGCAGGCCGTCAGCCAGGATTCGGACTGAACAGGTCCTTCTTGCCTGGCTTGTCCTTCCAGTCGTCCGCATCGGCCGGCGCCTCGCCCTTGCGGGTGATGTTCGGCCACTGCGCGGCATAGGTCCGGTTCAGCTCGACCCAGGCGGTCGCCTTGTCGTCGCTGTCGGGCACGATCGCCTCGGCCGGGCATTCGGGCTCGCAGACGCCGCAGTCGATGCATTCGTCCGGGTGGATCACCAGCATGTTCTCGCCGACGTAGAAGCAGTCCACCGGACAGACCTCCACGCAATCCATGTACTTGCACTTGATGCAGTTCTCGGTGACGACGTAGGTCACGGGTGGCGGGCCCCCGGGCATGCGGTTACGGCATCGGGAAGATGGCTGGGGCGCCGCCTCGCGGCAAGACGCGCCCTGCGCATGGGTCCGTCCCTGTGCCCGCCGGCGACGCATGGGGCGCCACCAAGGCCCGTGCGGTCACGCCCGCGGCACGGTTCCGTCGAGCAGTTCATAGAGCGCACGCGCCTCGGACGGCGGGCCACGCCGCGCCGCCAGGGCCAGCACCCGCCAGACGGCGATGCGCCCCGCCTCCCCGCTGCCGAGGGCGATGGTCAGCACGTCGCCCGGCCGGACCCGGGCATGGGGCTTCTCTGTGGGCTGGCGGTTGATCCGCACCGCACCCGCCTCGATCATCCGCGCGCAATCGGCGCGCGTCTTGCGCAGGCGCGCGCACCAGAGCCAGGCATCGAGGCGTTGCGCCTCCTGCCCCGCTTCCGCCACGTCAGTCCTTCTTCAGGAGGTTCGCGAGCACGGCGAAGGGGCTGTCCGCGCGCGGCATGGGCGGTAGCGAGGCACGTTCCTCCCGCGGGCGGCGCGGGCCGCGGTCGCGGTCGCGGTTGTCCCCGCCCTGGTACGGCTTGCCGCCGCCGGGGCGACCTTCGCGCGGCGGGCGACTGTCCTGGCGTGGCGGACGGTGGTCCTGACGTGGCGGGCGCGGCGCCTCGGCGGCAGCCTCGGCGGGCGAGGCTTGGCCCTCGGCGGGCGGGGCAGCGG
>NZ_JACADQ010000337.1 GCF_016106015.1 Neoroseomonas rubea | reverse complement strand
CGCCGAGGCCGCCTCCGGCCCCGCCTTCGCGGGCGCCGTCGGCCTGCTGCTGTGGGGCGCCGGCGAAGGCCGCCCCGTGCTCGACATCGCCCCGGGGCCGGCCCGCGCCGGTTCCGCCTTCCGCCGCTTCGTGAACTGGGTCCGGGAGAAGGTGTGATGCGCCCTCTCGCCACGAATCGAAGCGACCCCGTAGAGAACTTCGGACAGGAGGCCCGCCCATGACCCTGAACCTGACCGTGCCGACCAGCACGCACACGGATTTCAGCCCGCGCATCACGGTCGTCGGCGTCGGCGGCGGTGGCACCAACGCGGTCAACAACATGATTGCCATGGGGCTGGACGGGGTGGAATTCCTCGTCGCCAACACGGACAGCCAGTCGCTGTTCCACTCGCGCGCGGAACGCCGCGTGCAGCTTGGCCCGCACCTGACGCAGGGCCTCGGCGCCGGTGCGAAGCCCGAGATCGGGCGCGCCGCCGCGGAAGAGGCGATGGAGGAACTGGCACGCCACATCGAGGGTGTGCACATGATCTTCATCACCGCCGGCATGGGCGGCGGCACGGGCACGGGGGCCGCGCCGGTCATCGCCCGCATGGCGCGCGAACGCGGCATCCTGACCGTCGGCGTCGTGACGCGGCCCTTCGACTTCGAAGGCCCCAAGCGCAAGAAGTCGGCCGAGAGCGGCATCGAGGAACTGCAGCAGTTCGTCGATACGCTGATCGTCATCCCGAACCAAAACCTGTTCCGACTTGCCAATGAACGCACCACCTTCCAGGAAGCGTTCAAGATGGCCGACAACGTGCTCTACATGGGCGTGCGCGGCGTGACCGACCTGATGGTCAACCCGGGCATGGTCAATCTCGACTTCGCCGACATCCGCACCGTCATGGCCGAGATGGGCAAGGCGATGATGGGCACGGGCGAGGCCGAGGGCGAGGACCGCTCCCGCAAGGCCGCCGAGGCAGCCATCAACAACCCGCTGCTCGAGGACATCTCGATGGCGGGTGCAAAGGGCGTGCTGATCAACATCACCGGCGGCTACGACATGACGCTGTTCGAGGTGGACGAGGCCGCCAACCGCATCCGCAAGGAAGTGGACGAGGACGCGAACATCATCTTCGGCACCTCGGTCGATGAGGGCATGAACGGGCGCGTCCGCGTCTCCGTCGTCGCCACCGGCATCGATGTCGCGACGGCGAAGCAGGAAGTGCCGCTCAAGGTCGTCGCCATGGGCGGCGGCGCGCCGATCCAGGCGGTTTCGACCCAGGCGGTTCCCTCCGCCGCGCCGCGCAGCGCGCCGACCTCCTTCATCCGCCCGGTCGCCGCCCCCGCCGCGGCGCCGCTGCCAGCCACCACCATGGCGACGCTCCGCCAGGCGGTCGTCGACACCTCCCCCGCCCAGCAGGAGGAGGAAGCGCTGGACCTCCAGCCGCAGCAGCCCATGGCCGAGCAGCCGCCGGTCATGCTCGCCCCGTCGGTCGCCGAGCCGATGCCGGCCATGCACGCGCATCGCCCGGCAGTGGTGGATACGCCGCGCCAGAGCGGCGGCGCGCTGCGCGGCCTGTTCCAGAAGGCGACCGGCCTGGGCAGCAGCATGATGCGGCGCAACCTGCCGGAGACCGCCCCGGCAACCGCGCCGGCGGCGCCGGTCATGCGGGTCGAGCCCTCGGTTGCACCCTCGGCGCGACCGGCTCCGCGCGCGGCACAACCGCAGGACGAGATGGGCCTCGAGATCCCAACCTTCCTCCGCCGCCAGAGCAACTGAACCGGCCTCGGAACTGCCTAGATTCCGCCGTATTTTGCGCCGCAAAAATCCTGCTAATTCAAGGGCTTGCGGCGTAATACAGAGAAACAAGGGTTGAATGGCGCCCCGGTGACGCAGATGCTTCTGTGCACCGGGGCGTTGTGCGTCGCGGAATATCCCGTCGTAGGCGCCGCCAAGAAGGGTACAGGGCGCATGGACGGTTTCGTCACCGCGGAGGCAGGACGGCGCAGGACGCTGAAGGCACCCATCGGGTGCGTCGGCACCGGGTTGCATTCCGGCCAGCGTGCCGAGCTGACGCTCCGCCCCGCCGCGGCGGGCACCGGCATCGTCTTCCGCCGCACCGACCTCGGCATCGACATCCCCGCAGCCTTCGACCGCGTCATCGACACGCGCCTGTGCACGGCGATCGGCGAAGGCCAGGCCCGCATCGGCACGATCGAGCACGTGATGGCTGCCCTCGCCGGCACCGGCATCGACGACGCCTTCGTCGAGGTCGACGGGCCCGAGGCGCCGATCATGGACGGCTCCGCCGCCCCCTTCGTCTTCCTCATCGACTGCGCCGGCATCGCCACCACGGCGGCCCCGCGCAGCGCGATCGAGGTGCTGCGCCCGATCCGCGTCGAGGATGCCTCCGGCGCCTTCGCCGAGCTCCTGCCCGCGCGCGAGTCCGCCTTCGACGCGGAGCTCGAGATCGACTTCCCGAACACCGCGATCGGCCGCCAGGCCGTCTCGATGCGCCTGTCGCCGCACGCCTTCCGCGAAGGCCTCGCCGACGCGCGCACCTTCACCCTGGCCGAGGACGTGGCCCGTCTGCGCGCCGCCGGCCTGGCCCAGGGCGGCAGCCTGCAGAACGCCGTGGTGGTCGACGGGCCGATGGTGCTCAACCCCGGCGGGCTGCGCCGCGCGGATGAATTCGTGCGCCACAAGCTGCTCGACGTGGTGGGCGACCTTGCGCTGGCCGGCGCCCCGCTGCGCGCGCGCTTCCGCGGCAGCCGCTCGGGCCATGCCCTGAACAACCGCCTGCTGCGCGCGCTCTTCGCCGATGCCAGCGCCTGGCGCATGGTCGGCGTCCCGACCCTCGCCGAGGGCATTTCCGGCGCCCGGGCCGCCGCCTCGGTCGCGGCCTGATCCGCGGCCGCTTGGCGGGCGGACCGCGGGCCGTGATATAGAGCGGCCCGACACCATGGCCGAGACGATGATTCGCCCGATCCTGCCCGTTCTCATCCTGCTTCTCCTCGCGGCCTGCGGCGGCGCCCGCTTCCAGCAGGGCACCGGCCAGGACCCATCCCTTGTCCGCGGCAACACGGCGCCGGCGAATGCCGCGGAGCAGTCGCCCGAAGCGCTCTATGCCGCCGGCATGCAGGAGCTGCGGCAGAACCGCTTCCAGCGCGCCGTCGACCTGTTCGACGCGGTGGAGCGCGAGCACCCCTATTCCACCTGGGCGACCAACGCGAAGCTCATGGCCGCCTACACCGAATACCAGCGCAACCGCTACACCGAGGCGATCGGCGCGCTCGAGCGCTTCATCCAGCTGCACCCGGCGCATCGCGACATCGCCTACGCCTACTATCTGCGCGCCCTCTCGCAATACGAGCAGATCAACGACGCGGAACGCGACCAGCGCCAGACGCAGATCGCGATGGACGCGCTACAGGAAGTGGTGAACCGCTTCCCCGACAGCGCCTATGCCCGCGACGCCCGGCTGAAGATGGACCTCGCCCGCGACCATCTGGCGGGGCGGGAGATGCATATCGGCCGCTGGTACCAGCGCCAGGGCCTTCCCCAGGCCGCGATCGGCCGCTTCCGCCGCGTGGTCGAGGAATACCAGACCACCAACCACGTGCCCGAGGCGCTGCACCGCCTGACCGAGATCTACATCTCGCTCGGCCTGACCGAGGAAGCGCGCCGCACCGCCTCCGTGCTCGGCCACAACTATCCGGGCAGCACCTGGTACCAGGATTCCTACGCGCTGCTGGTGGAAGGCGCGCCGGCCGCGACGCCGTCCCGGCCGGGGTTCATGACCCGCACGCTCAACTGGCTCTTCTGACGGGGGGCACGGCGTGCTCGCCGGGCTGTCCATCCGCGACGTGGTGCTGATCGAGCGCCTCGACCTTGCCTTCGGCGCGGGGCTCACGGCGCTCACCGGCGAGACGGGGGCGGGCAAGTCCATCCTGCTCGACAGCCTCGGCCTCGCCCTTGGCGGCCGCGCCGAAGCGGGCATGGTCCGCAGCGGGCAGCCGCAGGCCTCCGTCGCCGCCTCCTTCGCCCCGCCCGCCGGCCATCCCGCCTTCGACATCCTGCGCGAGCAGGGGATCGAGCCGGAGGAGGACCTGGTGCTGCGCCGCGTCGTGCAGGCCGATGGCCGCTCCCGCGCCTTCGTCAACGACCAGCCGGTCGGCGTCGCGCTGCTGCGCCGCCTCGGCGCGACACTCGTCGAGGTGCAGGGCCAGCACGACCAGGTGGGCCTCGCCGATCCCGCGAGCCATGCCGGGCTGCTCGACGCCTTCGGCACGCTGGACCGCCGGCGCGCCGCGACCGCCGAGGCATGGTCCGCCTGGCGCACAGCCACGAAGCGGCTGGCCGAGGCGCGCGAAGCGATCGCGAGCGCGCAGCGGGAGGAGGAATGGCTGCGCCACGCGGTCGCCGAACTCGCCGAACTCAAGCCCGAGGAAGGGGAGGAGGAGAGCCTCGCCGTCGAGCGCCAGCGCCTCCAGCAGGGCGAACGCCGCGCCGAGGCGATCGCCGCCGCCATCGCCGAGCTGACGCCGCGCGACCGCCGCGCCGCCACGCCGGCGCGCGCACTGCGCGAGG
>NZ_JACADQ010000336.1 GCF_016106015.1 Neoroseomonas rubea | reverse complement strand
CCGCCGCCTTCTGCGCGCGCTTCGGCCTCGCCGCGCCGATCCTGATGGCACCGATGGCCGCGGCCTCGCCGCCCGCGCTCGCCGCCGCCGTCGCCAATGGCGGCGGCATGGGCGCGCTCGGCGCGCTCTCCACCACGCCCGAGGGCATCGCCGCCTGGGCCGCCGACTTCCGCGCGCGTTCCAACGGCGGCTTTCAGGCGAATCTCTGGATCCCGGACCCGCCGCCCGCGCGCGACGCGGCGCGCGAAGCGGCGATGGCCGACCACCTCGCCGGCTTCGGCCCGCGCCCTTCCATCCCCGAAGGTCCCTTCCTGCCCGATTTCGACGCGCAATGCCGCGCGATGCTGGACGCCGGGCCGCGCGCCATCTCCTCCATCATGGGCGTCTTCCCGCCCTGGGTCGTCGCTGAAGCCAAGGCGCGCGGCATCGCCTGGTTCGCCTGCGCGACCACGCTCGCCGAAGCACGCGAAGCCGCCGCCGCCGGCGCCGACGCCATCGTCGCCCAAGGCGCGGAAGCGGGCGGGCATCGGGGCGCCTTCGACCATGCCAGCGCGGAATCGCAACTGACCGGCGGCCTCGCGCTGATCCCGCGCTTCGCCGATGCGCTCGACCTGCCGGTCATCGCCACCGGCGGCATCGCCGATGCGCGCGGCATCGCCGCGGCCCTCACCCTCGGCGCCAGCGCCGTGCAGATCGGCACCGGCTTCCTGCGCTGCCCGGAAGCGGGCACGCATCCCGCCTGGGCGGCGGCGCTGGCCGAGGCCGAACCGGAAGGCACGCGGCTGACGCGCATCTTCTCCGGCCGCCTCGGCCGCGGTATCGCGAACGAGGTGGTGCGCGGCGAAAGCCCGCCGCCGGCGCCCTATCCGGTGCAGCGCGCACTCTTCGCACCCGTGCGCACGGCGGCGGAAAAGGCGGGTGACGCACGCGCGATGCAGATGTGGGCGGGACAGGCGGCACGACTCGCGGCCGAGGAACCCGCGGCGGAACTGACAGCGCGGCTTTGGAGCGAGGCGCGGGTGTTGCTGCCGTAAGCCGGGGGGAGAAGGGAACTTCTCCCCCCAGACCCCCCTCAACCTTCCTTGTCACCCGCGGGCAGCAGCAGCCAGCCCGCCAAACCCAGAAGAAGCGCCAGGGACAAGACACCGAAGCCGGCACGATAGGCCGCTTCGGGGCGCAGGCCGCCCACCTCCGGGAACAGGCCGACCACGGCCCCCACCATCAAGGGCAGCAAGGCAGACCCCAGCACCTGCGCCATGTTCACCGTCGTCGCGCCCCGGCCCACCAGATGATCCGGGAACAACGCACGACCCTCCGCCACCACCAGCACCGGATAGGCGGAAAACAGCACCAGCAGGACCAGCAGCAGCAGTGCCACGGCCAGCGGCAACCCTGGCAGCAGCGCGAGCAGCGCCAGCATCAGCGCCGCCAGCCCCGCCCCCGCCGTCACGATCGCCCGCCGCCGCCCCGTCGCGCGCTCGAGCGGCCCGATGCCGAGCAACCCCGCCGGCATCGCAACCCCCATCGCCGCCAGCGCCCAGCCGCGCCCGGCCGCGTCCAGCCCATGCACATCCGCCAGATACGGCCCGGCCCAGAGCCCGATCACCGTCGCCGCCGCGGCATAGGCGACCAGATGCATCGACAGCACGCGCGGCAGGCCCGGCAGCCGCCAGATCGAGACCTGGCCCGCCAGCGCCTCCCGCAACGTCTCGGGCTTGCGCGGCGGGGCTGGCCGGTCCGGCGGATCGTCCCGCACCCAGCGCCACCACAGCACCAGGCAGGCGGCGGTCAGCAGCGCGGAAGCCCCCAGCGCCCCCCGCCAGCCGACCAGCCCCGCCACCGCCGCGAGCGGCGCGCCCGCGACCAGGATCCCCATCTGCGACAGCGCGAAGACGCGCGACAAGGCGAGCGTCATCTCGCTGCCCTTGTGCCAGCGCGCGCAGAGCACGACCGCGGCCATGAAGGACGCCCCGCAGCCGAGCCCGAGCAGGAACCGCGCGGCGAGCAGCATCGCCCCATCCGTCGCGAAGGCCTGCGCCGCGGCCCCCAGCACGGCGAGGCCCGTCAGCGCCGCCACCGTCCTGCGCGGCCCCGCGCGATCGAGCGCGATGCCCACCGGCACCTGCGCCACCAGCAGCGCGGCGAAGAACATCCCGTTCGCCGCGCCCAGCACCGCTGGGCTCAGCGCGAGATCGGCGGACAACTCGGGTGCGACCACGCCGAGCGATGCGCGATGGAACTGCGACAGCCCGGTCATGGCGGCAAGCGCCGCCATCAGCGCCATGGCCGCGCTCATGCGGACAGGTCGAGCCCCAGCCCGTCGCGCAGCGCGCGCGCCCCTTCGGGCGTGAGCGCGAGCCGCCGGCGCGCGAGGATGTCGCCATCGCCTTCCGCCGGCAGGCGCCGCAGCCAGCCGCGGCCGATCCAGCCCGTCGCGATCTCCCGCGCCAGGCCACCGGCGAGATGCGGGCGGCGTTCGGACCAGTCCATGCAATCACGCGCGATGCAGGCGCGTGCGACACAACGATGCGTGGCGACGCGCGGGGCGCGGGCGGCCGCGTCGAGATCGACGCCGGTGGCCGCCAGCCGCGCGCGCCCTTCCGTCGTCGCGTCCCACCCGCCCGGCACGGGCACCAGCCACCCCGCCCCGGTCAGCCGCGCATGCAGCGCGACGCCGATGCGACCGGCCAGATGGTTCCAGCACAGCCGCGCCGCGCGCGCCGCCTCCCCATGCTTCCACGGGCGCGGCGGGGCGGCGATGCGCGCGGCGAGGCCGCCCAACGTCTCGATCGCCGCAGCCACTTCCTCGGACGCCAGCCGGACATAGCGATGCCGTCCCTGCGCATGGACCAGCAGCAGCCCGCCATCGGCCATGCGCGCCAGATGCCCGCTTGCAGTCGCCGCCGTGACACCCGCCACGCGCGCCAGTTCACCGGCCGTCAGCGCCTCTCCGCCCATCAGCGCGGCGAGCATGCGCGCCCGCGCCGGGTCGGCCATCAGCGCGGCGGTGGCGGCGAGCGGGCCGGGGGCGGTGGGGTCGGTCATGGCGCGATGCTACACCGGGCTGCGGCGGGACGCTTCGGCGCCCCGCGAAGCGATGGCCGCGCCGCCATGCGACACGGCGCGGGGCAGGGGAGGGGTTCGCATGATCGCTGTGATCTTCGAGGTGCAGCCGGCCGAGGGGCGGGAGGAGGACTACCTCGCCATGGCCGCCACCATGCGGGCGGAATTGCAGAAGCAGCCCGGCTTCGTCTCTGTCGAGCGCTTCCGCAGCATCACCACGCCGGGGAAGCTGCTCTCCCTCTCCTTCTGGGAGGACGAGGAGTCCGTGCGCGCCTGGCGCTGCCATGGCGGTCATCGCGGCGCGCAGCGCGCCGGGCGGGACGGGATGTTCGCCGGCTACCGCCTGCGCGTCGCCGCCGTGCTGCGCGACTATGGCCGGGACGAGCGGCGCGAGGAGGCGCCGGCGGACAGCAACGCGCTGTGGGGGCTGTAGCGGCGCCTCAGCGCCCGAGCCAAGCCGAAAGCCGCGCTGGCGCCGCCGCCATCTCCGCCGCCGGCCCGCAATAGGAGAAGCGGAGGAAGCGCGCGCCGCGCTCGCGGTCGAAGTCGAGGCCCGTGGTCGCGGCGATCCCCGCTTTCTCCAGCATCTCCGCGCAGAAGGCGGCGCTGTCGTTGGTCAGGTGCCCGACATCGCACCACAGGTAGAAGGCGCCATCGGCCGCCGCGATCCGGTCGATCCCCGCGCGCGGCAGGCCCTCGAGCAGCGCCGCACGGCTCGCGGCATAGGCGGCCTTGTTCGCCTCCAGCTCATCCGTGCAGTCCATCGCGGCCTCGGCGGCCACTTGCGCGACATGGGGCGCGCTGATGAACATGTTCTGCGCGAGGCATTCCACCGGGCGGACCAGGTCCTCGGGCAGCAGCAGCCAGCCGATGCGCCAGCCCGTCATGGACCAGTATTTCGAGAAGGAATTCACCACCACCGCGCTGTCGCTGAAGGCCGCCGCCGTGCTCTCGGCCACCGTGCCCCAGGTCAGCCCGTGGTAGATCTCGTCGCTGATCAGCCGCACCTCGTTCGCGTGGCACCAGCGCGCGATCGCCGCGAGTTCCTCCGGCGCCAGCATGGTCCCGGCCGGGTTGCAGGGGCTGGCGACGATTAGCCCCGCCGGGCGCGGGTCGAGCCGCTCCAGCATGGCGATCGTCGGCTGGAAGCGCGTGGCCGCGTCGCAGGGCAGCAGCACCGGCTCCATGCCGAGCGCGGTCAGGATGTTCGCATAGGGCGGGTAGAAGGGCGCCGCCATCGCCACCCGGTCGCCGCGGTCGAAGGCGGCGAGGAAGGCGAGCGGGAAGGCGCCGGAGGCGCCGACCGTCACCGCGATCCGCGATTCCGCCACGGCGGCGCCATAGCGTTCGGCGTAGTGCCGCGCGATGCGCGCGCGCAGGCTGCGCAGCCCGAAGGCTTCCGTGTAGCCCATCGGCGCGCCGGCCGAGAGCGCGGCGATCGCCGCGTCCCGCGCGCCGCGCGGCGCCCCGGTGCCGGGCTGGCCGACCTCCATGCGGATGATGCCGGGCGCGCCAGGGGG
>NZ_JACADQ010000335.1 GCF_016106015.1 Neoroseomonas rubea | reverse complement strand
CGTGTGCTCTTCGGACCTCGAGCGCGGTCGCGAGCAGGCCGCCCGGCGGCTCCGTCGCCTCGATGCGCGCCGAAAGCCGGTCGGCGCCCGGCGCGAGGTCCAGCGCGATGCGCGCCTCAGCCGGGGCGTCGAGCCGGCGCAGGTCGATCCGTGCCGAGAGCGCCCCGGCGGCGAGCGCCGCTTCGCCCTGTACGGCGAGCGCGACATCCATCCCCGCCACCGCGGCGCCGAGCTCGATGCGCTCCACCGCGAGCCGATCGAGCCGCAGCGTGACGGGCAGGTCGGGCAGGGCGGGGATCAGCGGCGCGTCCGGATCGGGCGGTGGGGGCGGCGCACCCTCGGCGGGCGGGACGCGGTGCAGCGCGATCCGCCGCGCGGTCAGCGCGGTGACGCGCACCTCCCGCCCCAGCAGCGCCATCAGGTCGAGTGTGACCGCGGCATCCTCCAGCACGACCCACGCGCCCGCATCGTCGGACATGGACAGCCGCGCGACGGCAAGCCGCGCGGGCAGCGGGCCGGCCAGGCCCTCGATCCGCAGCCCGGGTACGGCATCCGCGGCCAGCCGCGCGATGGTCGCGCGCCCGCTTTCGCCATTCGCCCAGAGCAGCCCGCCCGTGACGAGCACGAGCAGCAGCACCGGCAGCGCCAGCAGGCTCAGCCCGGTGATACGGATCATGCGGCGCATTCAGAAGGCCTGCCCGATGCCGACATAGAGCCCATAGGCCGGGTCGCCCCGCTGCCGGTTCAGCGGTACGCCGACATCGACGCGGATCGGCCCGATCGCCGTCAGGTAGCGCAGCCCCGCGCCGACGCCGACGCGCAGGTCGCCGCTGCCGGGGAAACTGTCCTCCCCCACGCTGCCGGCCTCGACGAAGGCGACCGCGCCCCAGGGGCCGGAGATGCGCTGGCGCCATTCGGCGCCGAGTTCGAGCAGGCTCGCCCCGCCGAGCGGCCGGTTGCCCGCATCGCGCGGCCCGATCGACTGGTAGGTGAAGCCGCGCACGGACCCGCCGCCGCCCGAATAGAAGCGCTTGTCGAGCGTGATCTCGTCCCGCGTCGCGCCCACCGTCGCGCCGAGGGCCGCGCGCAGCGCGAGCACGCCGCGCGCATCGCCCGTCAGGTCGAGATAGGTGCTGCCGCTGGCATAGAGCCGCGTGAAGGTCGTGCCGTCCTGGATCGAGTAGAAGGGCGTGGCCGTCACCGCCGCGCGGATGCCGCGCGTGGGATCGAGCGGGCTTTCCGTGTCGTCCCACCGCAGCCCCGTCACGAAGCCGACGAGCGAGAAATCCTCGAGGTCGCCGTAGCGGCCGATGCGTCCGGCCTCGTAGAGCGGCCCGGCCTGCACCGCGAGCCGCTCCGACAGCGAACGCTCCGCGAGCGCGGACGCCAGGACGGCGTCGCGGTCATAGGCTTCGAGCCTTTCGCGCACCGCGCCCAGGCGCACGGTCAGCCGCGCATCCTGGCGCCAGATCTCGGGCGTGGTGAGCGTCGCGAAGGCCCGGTAGGTCGAATTGTCCAGGCCGGAGGAGCCGAGCCGGGCGGCTTCCGCCTCCAGCCGCAGCCGCTCCGCGCCGCCGAACAGGTTGCGGTGTTCCCAATAGACGCTGACCGCGGCGCCGTAGTTGGTCTCGTAGGCGATGCTCGCGCCCAGCGCGCGGCGCGGCCGTTCGGAAACCCGGAAGGTCACGGGCAGGCGGCCATCCGGCGTCAGCGCCGTGCCCGGTTCCGCCCGCACGCTCTCGAAGACGCCGAGCGCCATCAGCGCGCGGCGGCCGCGTTCGAGCGTCGCGGGCGCATAGTCCCGCCCGTCGATCCTTCGCGCGGCGGTGCGCCGGAGCAGCCCGTCATCCACGCGCTGCTGGCCGACCACCTCCGGCGTGGCGAAGCGGGCGCGCGGGCCCGGGGCGATCCGCCAGGCGACATCGAGCGTGCGGCGGTCATGATCCACCCACACCTCCCGCCCCGCGACGCTCGCAAGCGGGTGGCCCGCACGGCGCAGCGCATCGATGATGGCGCCTTCGGCATCCAACACGGCGGCCACCCGGGCGGGATCGCCTTCCGCGATGCCGGCGGATGCCATCGCCGCGCGCAGGGCGGGCGCGGAGTCGACCGGTTCCGCCGCCGCCTCCACGCGCCCGATGCGGTATTGCGGGCCGGGGGAGAGGGTGAAGCGCACCGGCACGGGCTCCCGCGCGGCGGCGAGCAGGGCGGGCAGGGCCGGGTCGTCGGGCGGGCGGCCGGCGATGGTCGCGGCGACGGATCCGCCCCAATGGCCGTCGGCGCGCAGCACCTCCATCAGCCGCGGCAGGTCGGCGCGCACGCGCGCGATCAGGCCGAAGGCGTCGGTCGGTGCTGACTCGCGAAGACGAATCGTCTGTGCGACCGCGGTGGCGGTGGCGGCGAGCGACTCGGCGCCCTCGGGCGAGACCTCGGCGGCATAGGGGATGCCGGGTTCGGGCGCCGGCTCGGCCTCCTGCCCGCGGCCAGGCGCGGCCGCCATCAGCCAGGCGGCCAGGGCGGCGCCGTGGGCGATGGTGCGTTTGCGCGGGCGGGGATAGGCTCGAAGGGTCATGCACAACGATCTCGCCTCGACCCTTACCGCTTGGCGTCGCCATCTGCACGCCAACCCCGGCCTTACCCTCCATGAAGGCGAGACCGCCGCCTTCGTCGCCGCCCGCCTTCGGGAGATGGGCGTCACCGACATCGCGACGAATGTCGGCGGGCATGGCGTGGTCGCGACGCTGTCGCGCGGCGGCGGCAACCGCGCCGTCGGCCTGCGCGGCGACATGGACGCGCTGCCGATCCAGGAACAGAACGACGACATCGCCTGGCGCTCCACCGTGCCCGGTGTGATGCATGCCTGCGGGCATGACGGGCATACCACGGCGCTGCTCGGCGCGGCGAAGGTGCTGCTCGACGATCCGTCCTGGACCGGAACGGTGCGGCTGGTGTTCCAGCCCGCGGAGGAAGGCGGCGGCGGCGCGAAGGCCATGATCGCCGACGGGCTGTTCAAGCGCTTCCCGATGGAGCGCATCTTCGGCTGGCACAACTGGCCCGGCCTGCCCGCGGGCACCGTCGCGGTGCATGACCGCGCGGTGATGGCGGCCGGCGCGCGCTTCCAGATCGTGTTCGACGGCCATGCCGGCCATGCTGCGCTGCCGCATCTGACGCGCGACCCGATGGTCGCGGCGGGACACGCGATCGTCGCCATCCAGTCCATCGTCGCGCGCAACCTCGATCCGCTCGCGGGCGGGGTGGTCAGCGTGACCGTGGTGGAAGGTGGCGAGGCGCAGAACCAGATCACCGCGCGCGTGACGCTCAAGGGCACCGCGCGCTGGCTGCGCGACCAGGACCGGGAGACGATCGAGGGCGGCCTGTCGCGCGTGGCCCACGGCATCGCCGCGACCTTCGGCGTGAAGGCCGACTTCTCCTTCCGCGCCGGTGTCATGGTCACGGCGAACACGCCGGCTGAGCGCGACCTCGCCGCCGTCGCCGCCGAGGCTGTGACGGAGCTGCGCCGCGACATCGACCCCGCCATGACGGGCGAGGATTTCGCCTGGTACCTGACCGAGGTGCCGGGCGCCTTCGTCTGGATCGGCAACGGCCCGGCCGAGAACGGGCGCGAACTCCATCACCCGCGCTACGACTTCAACGACGAGATCCTGCCAGTGGCGTCGAAGTTCCTCGCCGAGGTGGCGAAGCGGGCGCTGGCCGGGGCCTGAGGCCCGCGGCTGGTCGATTGTCGCGCGGCAGGCTTTGCGGCCGGCCACGCGCAGCGAAGCGGCGAGGACCCGTCGCAAGCTGGGCGGCGAGATCGGCAGGCTTGAGCCCGACGCGCGGGGGCAGGCCCGGTCGCCTTCCGCGCGCCTACGCGATCCCCCTTCGATTCCATGCCGAAGGTCTGGACGATGAATCGCCGCGCGGCCGGTGTTCGACCGGTCACGCAGCGCGCGGTCGCCCCGCCGGCGCCGCGCGCCTGCTGCGCCCGACCTCAGCCCTCCCGCGTGCGCCGGCGCGACGTGGTCTCGGAGCGATGCGGCTCCTCCTGCTCCTCGGCCGCCGCCACGGGCGCGCCCATCCGGACGAAGCTCTGCATGAAGCGCAGCGTCGCCTCGGAATAGGCCTGGGTCGCTTCCGTCACCCAGCGCGTCTGGATCATCGTGAGATCCGAAATGCTGTCGCAGCAGCCCGCTTCCTGCAGCGTGCGGGCGTCGGCGCGCAGGCGCTCGGCCATGAAGTCCATCGTCTCGCGCATCCAGGTCGCGGCCAGGCGCGGCATGGCGTCGGCGGAAGGCAGGCCCGCGACCGGCGCCGTCGCGCCCTGCGTGGTGAAGATTTCCATGCTCTCTCCCTCCATCCTGTCGGGCCGCACCGCATCGCCGCATGGGCGAGGCGGACGGGGGGGCGGACCATGCCGCGCGTGCTGCCGAGGCGCACTGATCGAGATCAGTCCGTGCGTGGCGTGGCTGCGGCCGGCGCTTCGCGCGCCATGCGAGCCAGCGCTCGCACGCCGCTGGCACGCCGGCATAGCTTCCGCGCGCCGGATGCCGGCAGGCGGCGTTTGCGGCCCCGGGCGCCCGCGCCGGCCACGC
>NZ_JACADQ010000334.1 GCF_016106015.1 Neoroseomonas rubea | reverse complement strand
TCCAGGTGTGTCTGGACCTCAGACCTGTGCTCTTCCGATCTGCCGGTTGCGCGGCGAGTTGCGGCGGCGGTGCGGCTGCGGCGAAAGCGGCGTGTCCACGCCCTCGCGCCGCGCCGCCGGTCGACAGGTCGTCAGCTGCAGCGCCGTGCTGCGCGGGCGGCTGCGCATCCGTTGCGGCTGCGGCGGAAGGCAACGGTCCGGGCGCGAGCGCCGCGACGCCGGACGCGAACCCGCCTTGCGCAGCTTCGTCATGCACGCGCGGGTCGTCCCGCGTCGCGGCGTCGGGCGGGACATCGGCTCCGCGCGCCGCAGCCTCGGCACCCGGCGGCATCCCGCCAGGCGGCACGCCGTCGTGGGACAGGACGTCCGACATCGCCTGCGCGGGCCGCGCGACCGGTGCCATGGATGATGCGACGCCGATGCCCGCCTCGGCCGTCGCGGACAAGACTGTTGGCTGCCGCGGCGGCGCGCCGGCGGCGGCGTGTGCCTCGTCGGCGTGAGACCGTAGCGCGGGCGGGGTGGTGTCCGACGCGGCACCGGCGCCGGGGCTCGACCTGATCGCCTCTGCCGGTTCCGGCATCCAGGCCAGCGCCGGCGCGCGCGCCGCGACATCACCTGCCGACGGCGCCGCGGCGACGGAAGCCGCATCGCCGCGCACAACAGGCGCCTCCACGACGGAGGAAGACGCGGCGGACGCCCCCGCGACCGGCGGCGCTACATCCACCGCGACAACGGCGGCCATGTCGGCGACGCGCGTCGCGGCGATGCCGAGCGCCAGGCCGGCGACCATGCCGACCGCGATCCCCTGGCCGAAGCGCCCGCGCGCGGGCACTGGCGGTGCCAGCAGCGCCGGTGGCATCGCAGGCACCAGCGCACCTCCCACCGGCGGCTCCAGGTCGAGCCCCGGGAGCGGCGGCGCGTCCTGCCAGCGCGGCGCCTCCGTCAGCGCCGCACGGATCGCCGCGGCCATCTCCTCGGCGGTGGCGAAGCGATCCTCCGGCGCCTTGGCCAGCGCGCGGGCGACCAGCCCATCCACCGCCGGCGGCAATTCGGCGCGCAGGCGCGTGGGCGCCGGCGGCTCCTCGTGCTGGATGCGATGGAAGATGCCCGGCATCGTGCCCTTGAAGGGCCTCTCGCCGGTCAGCATGTCGTACAGGATGACGCCCGCGGCCCAGAGGTCGGTGCGGCGATCGACCGCCTCCCCGCGCAGCTGCTCGGGCGCCATCACCCAGGGCGTGCCGATCATCTGGCCGACGACCGTGCGGTCGTCAGCCTCCGTGCGCGCGATGCCGAAGTCGGACAGGCGGACTTCGCCGAGCCCGTCCTCCAGGTTCATCTCGAGCAGGATATTCCCCGGCTTCACGTCGCGATGGACGATCCCGCGCTCATGCGCGGCATGCAGGGCGGACAGGAGCGCGCAGAGGATGCGTGATGTCTCGGCCAGCGGCGGTGGCCCGGTGCGGCGCAGCGCGTCGGCCAGCGTCTCCCCGATCACGAGTTCCATCACGATCCAGGCGAAGCGCTCGCCCTGGCCGAAATCGTGGACCGTGATGATGTTGGGGTGGGTCAGGCGGGAAACGGCGCGCGCCTCCACCTGGAAGCGCCGCAGGCTCTCGCGTCCCTCCGCGCCCAGGTTCTGCGCGATCGGCATGACCTTGACGGCGACGAGGCGGCCGAGGACGCGGTCATAGGCCTCGAACACCTCGCCGAAGGCACCGCGGCCGATGGAATCGCGCACCTCGTAGCGGCCGGCGATCAGCGCCGGCGTGCCGTCCGCGGCGGGCGCGAGGGAGGCGAGGGTCGGATCGTCGTCGTGGAGATGCGGCGCGGCCTGGCTCACCCGGCGGTTCCCATGCTTCGGCGCCCGGGCGTCAGGACCGGGGCGCGCCACCCTAGGGCGCCGGACGTGAACAAGAGGTTTGCCGCGCTCACGCCCCCGCCGGGCAGCGCCGTTCCAGCCGCAGCCGGTTGCGCCCGCCGATGCGGGCATAGGACTGCCGGTCGGTCATCTCGCGCATGAAGTGGAGGCCGAGCCCGCCGATGGCGCGATCCTCCAGCGCCGCGTCGACATCGGCGGGCGCCGCCGCGGTCGGGTCGAAGGCGATGCCGTCATCCTCGGTCTCGATCGCGACCTCGACGGCCTCGCCGGCGGGCGCGGCCTGGAGCGCGAGCGTGAACACCCGCCCCTGCCCCGTCCCGCCGGGCCAGGCGTTGCGGAGGATGTTCGTCACAACCTCCTCCAGCACCAGCAGCACCTGCATGCGCGCCGGCGTCGCGCAGCCCGCCTCGGCGAGCAGCGCCTCGGCGCGATCGAGCAGCGCCGGCACCTCCTCCGCCGCGCGCGGGCCCTCGCAGGCGATGCCGGCGGCCTGGCTCATGCGCCGAGCATCGCCGCCGCCTCGACCTCCCCCGGCGCGATCGCCAGGATGCGCGAGAAGCCGGAGATGTCGAACACGTCCCGCACCGCGGGCTGCAGGCCGAACAGCGCGACGCCGCCGGCCGCCGCCTTGGCCTGCTTGGCCGCGAGCAGCACGACGCGCAGCCCGGCGGAGGAGACATAGGCGACCTCCCGCATGTCCAGCAGCACGCGCGACTGCCCGGGTGCGAGCGCGCCCAGGATGCCGCGTTCCGCGGCGGCGCTCGTGGCGGTGTCGAGCCGCCCGGCGATCCGGTGGATCACCGTCCCGTCCTTGCGTTCCGTGATCAGGTCCATCGTGTCCGTCTCCATCTCAGGCCATGGCCGCCGCCGGGACGCCCGGGGCGCGCGCCGCCGCCACGCCATGGAAGGCGAGGCAGAGCAGCGTGATGTCGTCCGCCTGCGGCGCGCCGGCCGCGAAATCCTCGACCGCGTCGGCGATGCGCAGCACGGTCTGCGCCGGGGTCGCGCCGCGCGATCCGGCCAGCGCATCGGCGAGCCGTGCCTCCCCGAACAGAGCGCCGTCGGCGCGGTCGGCTTCCGTCACGCCGTCGGTGAACAGCAGCAGCGTCTCCCCCGGCGCGAGGCTCGCCGCGTGGTCGGCATAGGCAAGGTCCTCCATGACGCCGAGCGCCACGCCTTGCGCGCCGCGCCCGTGCAGCGGGACCTCCCCGCCGTCCGCGCGCAGCAGCCGCGGCGCGTCGTGCCCGGCGCTGGCATGCACGACCGCGCCGGTCTGGCAGTCGAGGATGGCGACGAAGGCGGTCGCGAACATCATGGAAGGATTGTCGGCGGCGAGGATGTCGTTCGCCTGCGCCAGCGCCTCGGCCGGGCTCGCGCCGCGCGTCACCGCGGCGCGCAGCAGGCTGCGCGTCATGGCCACGAAGATCGCCGCCGCGACCCCCTTGCCGGAGGCGTCGCCCACCATCAGCGCGAGTCTTTCGCCCGGCAGCATCAGCACGTCGTAGAAGTCGCCCCCCACCTCCTTGGCCGGGCGCATCTCGGCATGGAGGGAGAAGGCGGGGCGCGTGGGGAACTCCGTCGGCAGGCTCGCCATCTGCAGGCGGCGCGCGACCTCCAGCTCCTCGACCATGCGATCGAAGGCGACGCGCTGGTCCAGCGCGGCGCGCACCGTCTCGAGGTCCCGCGTGCGTTCGGCCAGCAGCCCGTCCATCCGGCCATGGCGGTCCAGCACGCCTTCGGCCATGCGCCCGAAGGCCTCGGCCAGCACGTGGCCGCCGCCTTCGGCACCCGTCTCGGCCCGGCGCAGCAGGGCCTCGACCGCGGCGCGCTCGGCCGGGTCCAGCACGGCGGCGAGGCGGGCGAGGTTGCCGCGGATCACCGCGATCACCCTCTCCCGCGCGAGCCTCTCGCGCATCTCGTGCCGGCCAAGCGCGAGCCCGCTCGCGCGCAGCGCCTCGAAGGCGGCGGCGATCTCGCCCACCTCATCGCGCCGCGCGGGGACGCTGGTGCTGGCATAGGGATCGCCCGCCGCGACCGCGCGCAGCACGCCGGCGAGGCCGGTCAGCGGGTCGAGGGTCGCGCGCAGCATCCGGTGCAGCAGCACGCCGGCGGCAAGGCCGATGCCGACCAGCAGCGCGAGGGCCGAGAGCGTCGCGAGATCCTCCCGCCGCGCCTCGGCCGTCGCGTCGCGCAGCACCATCAGCCGCGCGACCGGCAGCCCGGCCGGCGACCGCAATTCGGTCGGCACGACGAGCACCGCCCGCCCCTCATGCTCGATCAACCGCGGTACGGCCGCATCAGCGCCGCCCGGGCCGAGCAGCGCCCAGCCCGCGGCCTCCGGCGCCGCGAGCGGGCGGCCCTCGAGGTCGGCGAGCAGCACCTCCGCGCGCAAGGACGCGGAGAGCGCGCGCAGCGCCCCGTCGAACGGCATGGCGAAGGCGAGCAGCGCGGCGTCGAGCCGGCGCACGGCGACCAGCCGCAACGTGCCATCCGTCGCGGCGGTCTCGACGCCGAGCACCTCCCGACCCGGGGCGAGTTCCCGGAACAGCGCCGCGCCCGGCAGCATCGGCTCGCCCGAGCGCGGGCCGGGGGCGGCGGCGATCAGCTGGTCGCCACGGCCGATCGCCTCGATCCGTCCCTCGGGCACGTCCGCGGCCAGCCAGACCGGAAGAGCACACGTCCGAACACCAGCCACACCTGAAACGCGGAGGCCGGCGTGCGGCGGGGA
>NZ_JACADQ010000333.1 GCF_016106015.1 Neoroseomonas rubea | reverse complement strand
CCGCTCGGCTGTTGAGCGGCGGCGCCCATGCGCGCAGACTGACGGCCCGCGGATGCGCGCGGCCGGTCGAATGCCGCGCGGCGCGAATGCCCGCGGGGCGGGCCGCGTAGCGGGCGCGCCGGCGCCCAGGAGAGACGATGAGACGAGCCTTCCTTCTGGCCGCGGCCGGAACCCTGATCGGCGGCCGCGCGATCGCGCAGTCCTTCACCCAGGCGCAGCGGGAGGAGATCGTCTCCATCCTGCGCGACGCGCTGCGGCGCGACCCATCGATCCTGCGCGACGCCTTCGGCGCCATCCAGGCGGCGGAGGAACAGGAACGGACGGGCGCGCAGCGCGCCGCCATCGCCGCGCACCGCCAGGCGCTGTTCGGCGACGCGGCCGACCCGGTGCGCGGCAACCCGCGCGGCAATGTCACGATCGTCGAGTTCGCCGACATGCGCTGCCCCTTCTGCAAGCGGCTGCATGGGGAGATGACGCAGCTTCTCAGCCGCGACGCGCAGGTGCGCGTGATCATGAAGGACCTGCCGATCCTCGGGCCGCAATCCGTCGTCGCCGCGCGCGCGCTGCTCGCCGCGCAGCGGCAGGGGAAGTACCCGCAATTGTTCGACGCGCTGATGCTCCTGCGCGGGGAGCCGACGGACGAGGTCATCCGCGAGGAGGCCGCGCGCGTCGGCCTCGACGTGCCGCGCCTGCTGCGGGAGATGGAGGACCCGGCGATCCAGCGCCGGCTCGACGCCAACATCGCGCTCGCCCGCACGCTGCGGATCGAGGGCACGCCGGCGCTCGTCATCGGCGATACGCTGGTGCCCGGCGCGGTGCCGCTCGCGGAACTCGAGCGCATGGTCGCGCAGGAGCGGCAGCGGCGGCGATGACCGCGACGGCCTTCATCTGCGCCACCTGCGGCACGCAGCACGCGCCCTCCGTCGCCCCGCCGGAGACCTGCGCGATCTGCGAGGATCCGCGGCAATGGGTGCCCGGGTCGGGCCAGGCCTGGACGACGATGGAGGCACTCGCCCGCCGGCACGCGGTGGGCTGGCGGGAGGTCGCGCCGGATCTGCTCGGCTGCGGCATGTTCCCCGATTTCGGCATCGCGCAGCGCGCGCTGCTGCTGCGCACGCCCGCGGGCAACGTGCTGTGGGACTGCGTCGCGCTGCTCGATCCCGCGACGGTTGCGATCGTGAAGGCGCTGGGCGGGATCGCCGCCATCGCCATCAGCCATCCGCACTACTACGCCAGCATGGTCGACTGGGCGCATGCCTTCGACTGCCCGGTGCTGCTGCATGCCGACGATGCGCGCTGGGTGATGCGCCCCGACCCCGCCATCCGCTTCTGGGACGGCGAGCGGCAGGAGGTGCTGCCCGGCGTCACGCTGCATCGCCTGGGCGGGCATTTCGCCGGCGGTACCATCCTGCACTGGGCGGACGGGCGCGGCGCGATCATGACGGGCGACATCGCGAGCGTGACGCCGGACCGGCGGCACGTCTCCTTCATGTGGTCCTTCCCGAACTGGGTGCCGCTGCCCGCGGCGGATGTGGCGCGCATGGGCGCGGTGCTCGAGGCGCTCGACTTCGATGCCGTCTACGGCGCGTGGTGGGACCGGGTGATCCCGGCGGGCGGCAAGGACGCGGTGCGCGCCTCCGTCGCGCGCTACATCCGCGCGGTGGAAGGGCCGGGGCCGCTCGCGCCCTGAAGGTCAGCGCGGTGCGGCCAGCACCAGCGTCCAGAACAGGCGGGGGACGTTGCCGAACATCATCCCCGGCCCGCCGGCGAAGCCCACGCCGATCTGCGTCACGTCGTCGGCCAGGATGTTCGCGCGGTGGCCGGGGCTGTTCATCCAGGTGACCACGACCTCCCGCGGGCTGCCCTGGCCCGCGGCGACATTCTCCCGGAAGGACCGCCAGCGATAGCCAGCGCGGGCGATCCGCGCGCCGGGGTCGCTGCCGTCGCTGCCGCGATGGTCCATGCGCGACGTCGCGAGCATGTCGCGCGCGTGTGCCGTGGCGGCGCGGGAGAGGCGATCGTCGATGCCGAGCGGCCCGCGCCCGAAGGCCGCGCGGGCGGCGTTCACCTCGGCGCGGACGGCCTGCTGGGTGCCGGGGTCGGCGGCGAGCGCCTCCCGCCCCAGGATCAGAGGGGGAAGCAGCGCGGGCAGCAGGCGGCGAGGGAGCATGGCGTCCTGGTCGGTGGGATGGAGCGGGCGTTCCTGCCGCGAACGCGCGCGCGGCGCGCCTTCGTCCCGCCGATGCGTCCGGTGATCAAGGTCACATGGCCATCGCGCGCGCCGTCGATCCGGAGCATGAACATTCCGCCGGTGCCCGATCGCGAGAAAGGCTTGGTGCGTGCCAATGCTTTGCTGCCAAGGCATTTCCGAGCATGGCGTCCGGTGCCGCAACCGGTGGGCGCGCCGCCGCACCGTTTTCCACTCCGGATAGACGAGGCCCCCGACCTGTATAGACTGTAGTTCTACGGAGGCGATGGTGACGGCGGGAGACGGCAGGCGAGCTTCGACGATGCGGCGCGCGCCGCGCCACGGGACAAGGCGCCCGGCCGCATGACCGATTCGACCGCCTTCCTGCCGCTCTCCGTGCCGGTCGAGATCGCGCTGCCGGACATCCGGCGCTGGATCGACGGAAATGCGGGCATCCCGGGCGTCTGGACCTTCACCGGGGCCGAGAGTGGCCCGCACCTCGCCATCACCGCGCTGGTGCATGGCAACGAGATCGCCGGCGCGCATGTGCTCGACCGCTGGCTGCGCGACGGCGTGCGACCCGCGCGCGGGCGGCTGTCGCTCGCCTTCTGCAACCTCGCCGCCTTCCGCCGCTTCGACCCGGCCGACCCGACGGCGACGCGCTTCGTGGACGAGGACCTGAACCGCTGCTGGTCGGAAGCCGACCTCGATATGCGGCGAATCTCCTCCGAACTGCGCCGGGCGCGGGAATTGCGGCCGCTGCTCGACACGGTCGATGTCCTGCTCGACCTGCATTCCATGCTCTGGCCCTCCGACCCGCTGATCCTGGCGGGGCAGACGGAGAAGGCCGCTCGGCTGGGTGTCGCGATCGGCGTGCCGCCGGTCATCGTCTCCGATGCCGGCCATGCCGGCGGGCGCCGCATGATCGACTATGCCCGCTTCGCCGACCCGGCGACGGACGCGACCGCCGTGCTGGTCGAGGCCGGCGCGCATTGGCAGGACGCGACCGTCGGGCGCATGAACCTCGCCGCTGCGCGGGTGCTGCGGCACCTCGGCATGGCGCGGCCCGGCGATCCGTTGCCGCCCGACCCGCCGGCACTGCCCGCGCCGCGCCGCGCGATCGTCACGCGTACCATCACCGCGGCATCGCGCGACTTCGCCTTCGTGCGCGAGTTCCGCGGCGGCGAGGTGATTCCCGCCCGCAACACGCTGATCGCGCTGGATGGCGAGGACGAGATCCGCACGCCGCACGACGACTGCCTGCTGGTGATGCCGACGCCGATGGTGCCGCGCGGGCACACCGCGGTCCGGCTCGCGCGGCTTCTCCCCTGAAGCGACCCGCCGGGGCTTGCGCGCCGCCGCCGGGCGCGCTTGCGTGCGGCGGCACCAATCCTTCGGGGGAAAACGCCATGGCCGCCCTGCGCCTCATCACCTTCGCCGACGCCGCGGGCAGCCGCGCCGGCCTGCTGCTGGAGGGCGACCGCGTCCTCGACCTGGCCGCCGCCATGCCGCCGGCGCGCGACATGGTCTCGCTGATCGAGGCCGGGCCGGGCGCGATGGCGGCGATCCGTGCCCTGGCGGCGAACCCGCCCGCGGGCGCGATCCTGCCGCTCGCCTCGGTCGCGCTGCAGGCGCCGATCCCGCGCCCGCGCCGCAACGTCTTCTGCGTCGGGCGCAACTACATGGACCATGTGGCCGAGGGCGACCGCACCCGCGGGATCACGAATTCCGAGGTGCCCAAGTTCCCGCAATTCTTCACCAAGGCGCCCGACTGCGTCATCGCGCCGGGCGCGCTGGTGCCGCCGCATGCGGATGTGACGAAGTGGCTCGACTACGAGGTCGAGCTCGTCGCCGTCATCGGCACGGCGGGGGCCGACATCCCGAAGGAGCGCGCGCTCGACCACGTCTTCGGCTGGACCATCGGCAACGACGTGACCGGGCGCGACCTGCAGCGCCGCCACGGGCAGTGGTTCAAGGGCAAGTCGCTCGACCGCTCCTGCCCCATGGGCCCCTGGATCGTCCCGGCGGCGGATCTCGACGCGTCGGACCTCGCCATCGGGCTGACCATCAACGGGGAACAGCGCCAGGCGAGCCGCACGAGCAAGATGATCTTCGACGTGAAGGAGATCATCCACCAGCTCTCGGCCGGCTTCACCCTGCTGCCCGGTGACGTGATCATGACCGGCACGCCGGAAGGCGTCGGCTACGCGATGCAGCCGCCGCAGACGCTCAAGCCCGGCGACGTGATGGCGCTGACGATCGAGGGCATCGGCACGCTGACGAATACGATCGGCGCCTGACGGCGGTTCAGCCCGGCGCGACGGGGCGGGCGGGAACGCCGGCCACCATCGCGCCGGGCGGCACGTCCTCCACCACCGCCGCGCCGGCGGCGACGATGGCCCCGGCGCCCACCGTCACGCCGGGGCGGATCACCGCGCCCG
>NZ_JACADQ010000332.1 GCF_016106015.1 Neoroseomonas rubea | reverse complement strand
CGCGGGGCGCGGCCTGCTGCGGCGCGGCGCGGCGCGGAGCCTCGCAATCCCGCGCGAAAGCCGACATCTCGCGCACCAGCCCATCAAGTGCGACGGAGACGCCCAGCCCCTCGCCGATCATCAGCATGGCGTCCGCACCCGGTGACGACGCCTCGTCGCCCCGCGCGGCCAGGATCGCGGCGCGGAAGGATGCGCGGTCGATGCCGAGCCGGAGCCGGCCATCGGGCTCAAGCCGTGCCTCCCGCAGCACCACCGCATGCCAGCCCCCGCGCACATCGCCGAAGCCAAGGCTGACCGGTGCGCCGGGCCGGAACTCCGGGCCGACCACGTCGATCGTCCAACTCGAAGCCGTCGGGCAGCCCAGGTCAACGACCAGCGCCGTATAGGGCTGGCCGACACCGGTGCCGAGGATGGAGAGCACCGGACGCCCCGTCGCTCCATCCGAGACGCGGACAAAGCTGTCCTGCGCGCGGGCCGGCGTGGTGGGCGCGAGGCCCACCCCGACCAACGCGAACAGCATTGTCAAACATGTCGGAATGCGTGCAACGGGCATGAAGTAGCTCATTTTTTGGACTACGCTAGCGAGGATATCTACCAAATGGATCGTTGACACGCACGCAAATTCTCACGATCTCGCGAGTCGCTGACGGTGGCCCTGCCTCGATGCCCTGCTATGGCAGCCCCGTCGCCCCTGGGCTATCTCTCCACCCCGGACGTCGGGCGTCCGCGCCCCCCTCCCTTCGGAGAGAAACGCATGAAGATCGCCTTCATCGGCCTCGGCATCATGGGCCGCCCCATGGCCGGCCACCTCAAGGCCGCCAGCCACGACATCACGGTCGTCGAGCGCCGCAGCCTGACCGCCGAGGACCGCGCAGCCTTCGCCGTCGTGCCCGACGCAAAGTCCGCCGCGGCAAGCGCCGAGGCGGTCATCCTGATGGTGCCCGACACCCCCGATGTGGAGGCGGTGCTGTTCGGCTCCGGCGGCGTGGCGGAGGGCCTGAAGGCCGGCACGCTCGTGATCGACATGTCCTCGATCAGCCCGACCGCCACCAAGGCCTTCGCCGAGAAGATCGCCGCACTCGGCTGCGACTATGTCGATGCGCCGGTCTCGGGCGGCGAGGTCGGCGCCAAGCAGGCAACGCTCACGATCATGTGCGGCGGCTCCGAGGCCGCCTTCGCGCGCGCCAGGCCGCTGTTCGAGGCGATGGGCAAGAACATCACGCTCGTCGGCCCGGTCGGCGCCGGCCAGACCTGCAAGGTCGCCAACCAGATCATCGTGGCGCTCACGATCGAGGCGGTGGCGGAAGCGCTGACCTTCGCCTCCAAGGCCGGCGCCGACCCGGCCAAGGTCCGCCAGGCGCTGATGGGCGGCCTCGCGACCTCCCGGATCCTGGAACTGCACGGGGAACGGATGATCAAGCGGACCTTCGCGCCGGGCTTCCGCATCCGCCTGCACCAGAAGGACCTCAACCTTGCCCTGCAGGCGGGCCGGGACCTTGGCGTCGCGCTGCCGAACACGGCCTCCACCCAGCAATTGTTCGCCGCGGTCGCGGCGGCGGGCGGCGCCGAACTTGACCATTCCGGGCTGGTCAAGGCGCTCGAGACGCTCGCCGCGCACAAGGTGGCCGAGGAATCGTGACACGCGGCCGACCCGAAGCCTGGGCTTCGGGTCGGCCTCCCCCGCGGGTCACCTCCGACCGGGTCCGTGCACGAATATCGGGCTTTGTTGCGATTTTCGACCGAAATGTATTCGTAACTTGAGATTGTGTCTCGAAAACAGAAGGCCTTTCGTCTAGGATGAGCCTGTCTCGCAGCGGGAGGGAATGATGCGCTTCGCGGAGATCGGGCAGCAATTGCGTGCCTATCGACTGGAATCCGGCCTTCGGGCTGAGGAAATCGCCGCCCGACTCGGTGTGTCCCGTGCCGCGCTCTATCGGTACGAGAAGGGCGAGGTCATCAAGCTCGACACGATCCGCCGCTTGGCGGAACTGCTGAAGATCTCGCCGCTTTCGCTGCTCGGGATCGGCGTCGAGTATTTCGGCCGACCCGCTGCCTTCCAGGAAAGGCTGCGCCAGGTGGAGGAGCAGGCCGACCAGGTGCTGCAGGTCGGCGGCGCCCTCGTTTACCCGGTCGCGACCGAAGCCTTCGACGGCGCGCTGGCCGAGGCCTGGACGGAACTCGCCGACGCGTCGCAGGACCGGCTCCTCGCCCGCACCCAGGCGGAGCAGATGCTCGGCCTGCTGGCGGCGCGCAAGAAGCTGCAGCAGTCCCGTAAGCCGAACATCATCGCCATCCTCGGCGAACCTTCGATTGCGCGCATGCTGGCCGAAGGCATCGCACCGGGCCTGACGCTGTCCGACCGCTCCCGCATGCGCTGCCGCCTCGCCGCCCGTGCGGAAGCCGAAGCGATCGCGGAGCACATGGAAAGTGTGCCGATCGGCCTGCAGATCGGCCTGATCTCCGGCAGCGAGCCTTCCGGCGCCTTCATGGTCCTGCGCGGGCGCGACCGCGCGCATGTCGTCGGCAGCGCCTTCTCGCCCGATGCGCATCCCGGGGCCGCCTGCGGCGTCGCCTTCATCACCGCGGCGGATGAGGCGGTCGGCACGCACCAGCGTGTCGCGGAAGCCGCTTGGCGCGACGCGCTGAAGGGCAGCGAGGCCGCCGCCCGCATCCGCGCGCTGATCCGCGAGCACGGGCCGATCTGACAGGCCCGAGCGCCTTCAGGGTTCGCCGTGCGCCAAACCCGGCGCACGGCCCTGACGCCGAGGCCGCGCACTGAATCGACACGCCTCTGGAATCCGGCTTCGCCGACGCGAAGGACCAGGGACGTTCGGTGCCGCCTCAGCGCGCCGCCAGCACCCCCGCGCACGCCGCGGGCAACCGTGGCGGCGGCCCCGGTGGGCGCGGTGCCGGCCGCCGCGCCTCCTCGCTCAGCCACCAGTCGAGGCTGGCATCGCAGCCATCGCCCGCCGGCGGCGGCGCAATGTCGAGGCATTCCGCCTGCCCGGCCGGGCAGCGCAGGCGGATATGCATGTGCGAATCATGCCCCCGCCACGGCCGCACGCGCCTGAGCCATGCCTCGCCGCGATGGCGACGGCACAATTCACGCTTGATCGCATGGTTCACAAGCAGCCGGTCCACGCCCGGCCGCTCTGCCGCCAGCCGGATAAGCGCCGCGTGCCGGTCCGTGAATCGCGCGGGATCGACGCCGGTCTCGTCCGGGAGCACCAGCGAGGTCACGCGGATATCCTCCCGCGCCGCCGCCGGCAGCCGCGGCTTGGCCGAAAGGTCGAGCCAGATGTCGACATCGATCCCGGTCTGGTGGCTGGCATGGCCGTAGGTCATCGGCCCGCCGCGGGGCTGGGCGAGGTCGCCGATCCAGAGGTCGGGGAACCCGCGCCGCTGTGCCTCCCCCGCGAAGCCGCGCACCCATTCGATCAGCACCGGATGCCCCCAGTGGCGGTTGCGGGAGACCCGCACCGCCTGCCAGCCCGGCCCCTCCGACGGCAACTGCACCGCGCCCGCGATGCAGCCGAGCGAGGTGCCGCCGATGATCCGCGCCGGCCCCGGCGCCGGCGAGGACACGCCACCCCAGCCATTGCCCTGCGCCGCCGCCGCGCCGCTGATCAGAAGCGCGAGAGCCGCGCCGAGTCCTGCCTTGTGCATGCCCGATTGCTAGAGCAGATCGGGCCCGCAACGCCATCGCGGGGACTTCCTTCTTGGCCCGTTACCTCGTCACCGGCGGCGCCGGCTTCGTCGGCAGCCACGCCGTGCTCGCCCTTCTCGACCGCGGCCATGATGTCGTGGTGCTCGACAACCTCTCCCAAGGCCATCGCGCCGCCGTGCCCGCCGGGGCCGCGCTGGTCGAAGCCGAACTCGCCGACACGAAGCGCGTCGCCGAGGTTTTTGGCGCCTGGCGCTTCGACGCGGTGCTGCATTTCGCCGCGCTGTCGATCGTCGGCGCCTCGATGCGGGAGCCGCTGCACTACATCGCCGAGAACGTCGCCCATTCGCTGCGCCTGGCGGAGGCCGCGATCAAGGGCGGCTGCCTCCGCTTCGTACTGTCTTCCACCGCCGCGCTGTTCGGCGACCCGGATCGCGTGCCGATCGACGAGGACTGCCGCATCGCGCCGTCCAACCCCTATGGCGACAGCAAGCGGATGGTGGAGGAAGGGCTCGACTGGGCCGCGCGCATCCACGGGCTCCGCTACGCCGCGCTGCGCTACTTCAATGCCGCCGGGTCCGATCCGCAGGGCCGCGCGGGGGAGGACCACGATCCCGAGACGCACCTCGTGCCGCTCGCCATCGACGCGGCGATGGGCCGCCGCCCGCCGCTGACCGTCTTCGGGCAGGACTACGCGACGCCGGATGGCACCTGCATCCGCGACTACGTCCATGTGACGGACCTCGCCGAGGCGCATCTCGCAGCGCTCGCGCGGCTCGAGACGCATGGCTCCTGCCGCTACAACGTCGGCAGCGGGCACGGGGCCTCGGTGAAGGAAGTGATCGCGGCGGTGGAGCGGGTCGGCGGCCGGCCCGTGCCGCACAGCATCGGCCCGCGCCGCGCGGGCGACCCCGCGGTTCTCGTCGCCGCCTCCGACCGCCTGCGCGCCGAGACCGGCTGGGCGCCGCG
>NZ_JACADQ010000331.1 GCF_016106015.1 Neoroseomonas rubea | reverse complement strand
GCGCCCGCGCCCGGGCTTCGTGCCACGCGCCAGCGCCGCCGCCGCGGCGGCGAAGGGTCCTGTCGCGGCCATGGTTCAGGCCGCCGACCGGCGCGCGCGCAGGCGCGGCACCACCGCGAGCACGGGCAGGCCGAGATGCCGCTCCACCTCCGCGGCCTCGTGCAGCCGGCGGTCGAAGAAGGCGGCGGCCGCCACCCAGGCGAGCGCCAGCATCCCGCCGAGCACGCCGGCGAGTGCCAGCGCCACCGACTTGCGCAGCCCGATCGGCGTCGCGCGCAGCGTCGGGCGCTGCACCAGCTGGACATTGCCGATGCGCGCTTCCTCCAGCGCCGCGACGGACAGCGCGTCGTTCAGCTTGCCGTCGTTGAACTCGAAGGCGCGACGGGCGGACACGACCTCCCGCCGCAGCGCCTGCCATTCGGGCAGGGCGGCCTGCAACGCGGCCAGGTCGGCGGCGATCGCATCGCGCAGTTCCTCCCGCGCCGCCAGGATGCGCCGGCGCTGGTCGTGCGTGGCACGCACCTGCTCGGCCAGTTGGCGCGACAGCGCCGCGATCTCCGCGCGCTGGCGGCGCACCGCCATGTCCTGCGCGGCGAGCGTGGTCTGCGACCCGGCGCTCCGCGCGCCGAGGCTCGCGAGTTCCGACGCGATCGCCTGCTGCAGCGGATTGCCCGCGAGCGCCACCCCGGCGCGCGTCTCGTCCGCGCCGGCTTCCGTCGCCTCGAGCTGGCGCAGGGCGATGGCGGCGAGTTCGAGGTCGAGCCGCGCGGCGTCGAGACCGGTCTCGGCCTCGGCCAGCCGGCGCTGGAGCGCCGCGCGTTGTTCCTCGGGCACGGTGATCCCCTGGGTCCGCTCGAATCCCGCGAGCGCAGCCTCGGCCGCGGCGAGGCGCGCACCGGTCTCCCGCCGCCGCTCGGTGAAGAACGCCACGGCCTGGCGGCCCTGGAACATCGCCGCGCGGGTTTCGAAATACAGGTCGAGTATCAGGCGCAGCGCGGGCTCCGGCACCTCCCGCGCGCCCCAGACCAGGCGCGCCGTCACGACATTTGTGTTCGGCTGGCTGTCGAGGATCAGCGCGCCGGACAGCGCCTCGATCGCCGCCTCGCGCGGCGTCGGCCGCGCCGAGAGGCCGAGCGCGACCATCGCGTCGGACAGCCCTTCCCGCGCCGCACGCGCCGCGCCGCGGAGGGCCTGCTTCACGCGCGCCACCAGGCTCTCGGCCGGCGCCGGCGGGGTAGGCGCGAGGTCGATGCGGTCCACCGCCAGCGCGATCAGGTCGCGGGAGCGGATCAGCTCCATCTCGCTGTTCACATGCCCCGGCGTGGTCGACACGAAGGCCTGCCGGTCCGCGAGCATGGTCGGCAACGGTGCCTGCTCCTGGCCAAGGCGCACCAGGATCTTCGCCTCGGCCATCCAGATATCGCCGCGGACCAGGAAGACATGCACGCCCGCCATCGCGATCGCAGCGACGACGATGGTCACGACCATCCACAGGCGACGGAACAGCGGCGCGGCGAGGTCACGCAGCGATATCTCGGGCAGCAGGCCACCCGGCGTGGGCCTCATGCCGCCGCGTCCTCCGTGGCGAGCCAGCCGTTGTACCAGGCGATGGTCTCCGCCAGCGCATCCTCCAGCGTGAAGGCCGGCGACCAGCCAAGCCGCGCCCGCGCCTTGGCGGCCGAGAGATGCTGCTCCGGGATCTCGTTGCTCGCCTGGCCGAGCACGATTGGCTCGATCTCCGGCCGCCCCGCGGCGGCGAGGATGCGGCGCGTGAGGTCCAGCACCGACAGCGGCTGCTCGGTCGAGAAGTTGAACGCCTCTCCGTGCAGGGCGGAGTCCTCCATCGCCTCGGCCAGCGCGAGATAGGCGAGCACCACGTCGCGCACATAGATGTAGTCGCGGATCATCGAGCCGTCGGAGCGTAGGACCGGACGCTCGCCCCGGATCGCCCAGCGCGCGACGCCGGGCACGATGCGGTTGAAGTTCAGGTCCCGCCCGCCGAAGAAGTTCCCCGCGCGTGTGATGCAGACCGGCAGCCCGTAGGTGTGGTGGTAGGTCTGGGCCAGGATGTCGGTGCAGGATTTCGACGCGTCGTAGGGATGCCGGCCATTGAGCGGCATGGTCTCGTCATAGGGCAGGCTCGGCGCGGTGCCGTAGGCCTTGTCCGAGGAGGCGACGACGATCCGCTTCACCTGCCCGCGCAGTTCCCGGCAGGCGTCGAGCAGGTTCCAGCTGCCGCGGATATTCGCCTCGAAGGTCGAGCGCGGGTTGCGGTTGGCGATGCCTACGATGGGCTGCGCGCCCAGGTGCAGCACCGTGTCCGCCTCGTGCTCGTTGATCGCGCGCAGCAGCGTCTCGTAGTCCTCGAGCGCGCCGAGTACGGTGAAGTGCGGCTCCGTCTCCGGATCGTCGCGGCGCGTCAGGTGCCGGCCGCGGTCGCGCACATAGCCGATGGTCGTCGCGCCCCGTCGGTTCAGCTCCTTCACGGTCCACGATCCGAGGAAGCCCGAGGAGCCGGTGACGAGCACGCGCTTGTCGGCCCAGAAGCCGCGGGGCGCGCTCATGCCGCCGCTGCCGTCCGGCCGAGCCAGGGCATCCGCCCCTCGGCGAACATCGCCTCGATCTCCTGCTGGTCCTTGTAGGTGTCCATCGACTTGAAGAAGCCGTCATGGCGATAGGTCGCGAGGTGCCGCCCGGCGAGCAGGCCGGGGAAGACGTCGCGCTCCAGGTTCTCGCCGCGCCAATGGTCGAAGATGGCGGGCTCCATCACGAAGAAGCCGGCGTTGATCCAGTGTTCGCGCAGCACCGGCTTTTCCCGGAAGTCGTGGATGGTGCCGCCGGCATCAGCCTCGATCGTGCCGTACTGGGACCGCAGCGGGACGGAGGTGATGGTGGCGAGCTTGCCCGCGCGGCGATGGAAGGCGAGCAGGTCGGACAGCGGCACGTCCGACAGCCCGTCCGCATAGGTCGCCATGAAGGTCCCGTCACAGAGCAGGTGCCGGCAGCCCGCGACGCGCCCGCCCGTATCGGTCGCGGCACCCGTGTCGACGATCTCGACTTTCCAGCCGAAGGACCGGCCCTCGAAATAGTCGAGGATCACCTCCTTCCGGTAGCCGACGGACAGCACGAAGTCGGTGATGCCCTGGCGCGCGTAGATCTCCATCACGCGCAGCAGGATCGGCTTGCCGCCCACCGGCATCATCGGCTTGGGCAGGTACTCGGTGTAGGGGTAGGCGCGGGTGCCCGACCCGCCGGCGAGGATCACGACCTTCATGCGCTTGGCTTCCTGGGCTGGGGGGTGATCAGAAGGCGGCATCGCTGGTGAAGCCGCGCGTGACGGTCGCGGCCAGGATCCGCAGATCGAGGGCGAGCGACCAGGACTCGACGTACAGAAGGTCGTAGTCGAGCCGGCGCTGCGCCTTCTCGAGCGTATCGACCAGGCCGCGGCAGCCATTGACCTGCGCGAGGCCGGTGATGCCGGGTTTCATGCGGTGCCGCGCCGCGTAGTGGCGCACGGCCTCCCCATAGGGGCGGCCATCGACGCGCATCTCCACCGGATGGGCGCGCGGACCCACCAACGACATCCCGCCCGCCAGCACGTTGAACAGTTGCGGCAGCTCGTCGAGGCTGGTGCGGCGGAGGAAGCGCCCGACGCGCGTCACGCGCGGGTCGCCCGGTACGGTGGCGCGCGCGCCCGTCGGGTCGCCCAGCGCCTGGTGCATGGTGCGGAACTTCAGCACCATGATGGGCTCGTTGGCGAAGCCGAAGCGGCGCTGGCGCAGCAGCACCGGACCCGGGCTGTCGAGCCGGATGGCGACGGCGGCGGCCAGCATCACCGGCGCGAACAGCACCACCAGCGCGGCGCCGATCACCAGATCCTCCACGCGCTTGGCGATGCCGCGCCAGTCGCGCAGCGGACGGCCCCAGATCTCCACCGCCGGCCGCCCGGCGACGAGGCGCGCCGCGCCCGCCGGCAATTCCCAGGCGGCGAGGTCGGGGGCAAGGCGCACATCGACCGGCAGGTCGCGCAGCCGCAGGCAGGCTTCCGCCACCTGGTCCGGCATCGACCAGGGCAGCGCGACGAGCACGGCGTCCAGGGCGAGGTCCGGCGCGGCGCGCAGCAGGTCATCGATGTCGCCATCGACGTCGGCGCCGCGATGCAGGCCGAAGCGGCCGATGAGCAGCGCCTCTCCCGCACGATCCGGCGCCAGGAGCGCCGCGACCAGCCGTTCGGCCTGCGGCCCCGCCCCGATGACCGCGACGCGCTCCGCCAGGCTGCCGGAGGCTCGCCACGCCGCGAGGCGCAGCGCGAGGGCCGTGCGCGACAGCGCGAGGCCGACCATGCCGATGCCCGCCCAGCCCAGCAGCCAGCCGCGCGAGAGGGCAACCCCGCCATCCCACAGGAAGGCGACGGCGAGCGTGACGAGCAGCGCGAGCGCGAAGGCGCCCGCCACGTGCCGCAACATCCCAGCCCGATGCTCCAGGCCATCGGGCCGGTAGTGCCCGGCGGCGATGCCGGCCGCGACGAAGGCCGCGACCCCCACCACCGTCGCCGCGAGGTGCCGGCCCTGGTCCTGTGCGCCCGCATCCGCCGCCGCGGCCGAGGCGAGCGCGCCCGCGAGCGCCAGCACGACGCCGTCGATGCAAGGCAGGAGCCCCGCGACAAGC
>NZ_JACADQ010000330.1 GCF_016106015.1 Neoroseomonas rubea | reverse complement strand
CGGCGATCGGCGTGCGGCCGCGCGGCGTGACGCGAGCCGCGGCGGCGACCACCGCGGCGGCGTCGGGGGCGGGGGCGGCCAGCATCTCCACATCGGTGCAGTCGCCGGCGCGCCGGTGGCCATAGGCGAGCAGGCCGACCGGCCGCTGGTCCGGCCAGCGCGCCATCAGCCCCGCCAGCGCATCCTGCGCGGTCGCGATCTTCGTCCGCGCCTCCACCTCGCCCCACATGGATTCGGACGCGTCGAGCACGAGGATGGCCGGCTGCGCCCGTGCCGTGCCGGCGAGCAGCGCGATGAGCAGCGCGAGCAGCGCCGCGCGGGATCCTTGCGCGAATGTCATGGCCGCGGATCGAACCAAGCGTCCATGGCACTGGCAAGGCAGGCCCCCCGCCTGCGAGGATGCAGGGCAGGAGGACGCCATGAGCCAGCCCGCCGCCCACATCCGCGCCTTCTTCGACGAACCCACCAACACCGTCTCCTACCTGGTGTGGGACCCCGCGACGAAGCGCGGGGCGGTGATCGACCCTGTACTCGACTGGGACAACCGGTCCGGCACCGCCGATGTGGCCTTCGCCGACCGCATCCTGGCCGCGGCGGACGAGGAAGCCGTCGCGATCGACTGGGTGCTCGAGACGCATGCCCATGCCGACCACCTGACGGCCGCGCCCTACATCAAGGCGCGCACCGGCGCGCCGATCGGGATCGGGGAGCATATCCGGCAGGTGCAGGCGATCTTCCGCCCGATGTTCCAGGCCGAGGATCTGAAGCCCGGCGGCGGCGACTTCGACCGGCTGTTTGCCGATGGCGAGCGCTTCGCGCTGGGGTCGCTGGAGGTCGAGGTGATCCACACGCCGGGCCACACGCCGGCCTGCATCGCCTATCGCATCGGGGAGGATGTCTTCGTCGGCGACACGCTGTTCATGCACGACTACGGCACGGCGCGCGCCGATTTCCCCGGTGGCGACGCGCGCACGCTGTTCCGGTCCATGAAGCGGCTGCTCGCCCTGCCGCCCGACACACGGCTGTGGATGTGCCACGACTACAAGGCGCCGGGGCGGGATTCCTATGCGTGGCAATCCACGGTGGCCGAGCAGCGCGCGCACAACCCGCATGTGAAGGATGGCGTGACGGAGGAGGAATTCGTCGCCTTCCGCACGGCGCGGGACGCGACCCTGGCCGCGCCCTTGCTGCTGCTGCCCGCGATCCAGGTGAACATCCGCGCCGGGCGTTTCCCGCCGGCCGAAAGCAACGGGGTGCGCTACCTGCTGGTGCCGGTGACGACCCGCAAGGCGGACACGCTGGCCTAGAGGCCGCCGGGCGTGCTAGGCGCGCCCGGTGCTGTTCCAGAGCCAGGCCTTCATCCTGCTCTTCCTGCCGGCGACGCTCCTTCTCTACTACGCGGTCGCCGGGCACCGCACCCTGCGACAGATCGTTGCGATAGCGGCATCACTCGTCTTCTACGGCGCCTGGGATGTGCGCTTCGTGCCGCTGCTGGTCGGGCTGACCTTCCTCAACTGGCTGTTCGGGCGGTGGCACCGGCCGGGGGCGCGGGTCGACTGGACGGTCATCGGCATCGTGGTGAACCTCGCCATCCTCGGCGTGTGCAAGTTCACCAACTTCTTCGCCGGCAGCTTCGCGGTGCTGCTCGGGATGGAATTCTCCCCCTGGGACATCATCCTGCCGCTCGGCGTCTCCTTCTTCGTGTTCCAGAAGATCTCCTACCTGGTCGATGTCCGGCGCGGGCACGCGCATGACTACGGGCTGCTCGACTTCTTCATGTTCGTCACCTTCTTCCCGCAGCTCATCGCCGGCCCGATCGTCCGGCACAACGAGATCATCGACCAGTTCGCGGCGAACCCGCGCCGGCCTGAGATGTGGGAGAACCTGTCGCGCGGCCTCGTGCTGTTCGCGATCGGCGCGGCGAAGAAGCTCGGCGTGGCCGACCATGTGGCGGAGGTGACGGACAGGCTGTTCGCGCAGGCCGCCACGGCGCCGCTGTCGGCCGCGGAGGGCTGGACGGCGGCCGGCGCCTTCACGCTGCAGATCTACTTCGACTTCTCCGGCTATTCGGACATGGCGATCGGCCTCGCGCTGATGTTCGGGCTGCGGATGCCGGTGAATTTCGACGCGCCCTATCGCGCGACCTCGATCCGCGACTTCTGGCGGCGCTGGCACATGACGCTGTCGCGCTTCCTGCGCGACTACCTCTACATCCCGATGGGCGGCAACCGCGGCGGGGCGCTGCGCCAGGCGCGCAACGTCGTGGCGACGATGCTGCTGGCCGGCCTCTGGCACGGGGCGAACTGGACCTTCGTGGCGTGGGGCGGGCTGCATGGCGCCGCGCTCGCGCTGAACGCGGCGTGGGAAAGGGCGGGGCTGCGCATGGCGCCGGCGCTTGGCTGGGCGCTGACGCTGCTCTTCGTCATGGCCGGCTGGGTGCTGTTCCGCGCGCCGGATTTTTCCATCGCGCTGCATGTCTGGCGCGGCATGGCGGGGCTGGAAGGTCTTGGCACCGTGAAGCTCGACCACGCCATCGCCTTCGTCGCGGGGGCGGCGATGGCGCTGCTCGGCCCGACGAGCCAGCAGGTCGCGATGATGCGCCTGCGGCCGCTCCACTGGCTCGCGGTGCCGGTCGGCATCGCGCTGCTGCTTCTGATCCTGCAATCCGGCACCAGGGCGCCCAGTGAGTTCATCTATTTCCAGTTCTGACCCCGCGTCCTGGGCGCGCTTCTTCCGTCGTGCGGCGGCCAGCGCGGCGGCCGGCTGCGCGGCGATCTTCGCCTTCGTGGCGCTGGTCGATCCGTGGGGCGTGCTGCCCTTCTCGATCCCGGCGGAACGGCCGCCGGTCTCGACCAACGCCCGCTACGCCTTCGCGGGGCTGGCGCGGTCGGACCGCTTCGATTCGGCGATCATCGGCACTTCCACCAGCCGCATGCTGATCCCCGACCGGCTGAACGGGCCCTTCGGGGCGCGCTTCGCCAACCTCGCGATGAACGCCGCGACGGCCTATGAGCAGTCGCGCCTGTTCGAGGTGTTCATCCGCCGCCACCCCGCGCCGCGCGCCGTCATCCTCGGCCTGGACCATGTGTGGTGCGAGCCCGGGCCGTTGCAGCGCTTCACGCCGCGCCCCTTCCCGGAAGCCTTCTACGGCGCATCCCCCTGGCCGGCGTACCGGGAGATGCTGTCCTTCTACGCCGTGCAGGAAGCGGTGAAGCAGGCGGCCGTGCTGGTCGGCCTGAAGCCGCCACCCTATGGGCGCGACGGCTACACGCGCTTCCTGCCGCCGGATGACCGCTACGACGCGGCGCGGGTGGCCGCGAGCCTGCCGCCCCTGCCGCCCGAGACGCTGCGCCATGTCGAGACGCCGCCCGCGCGCATCGACCTGCCGGCCATGGCGCTGCTGGAACGCATGGTCGCCGCGACGCCGGCTCAGACGCGGCTGGTCGTGATGTTCATGCCGCTCTGGCTCGGCACCCAGGCCGCGCCGGGCACGGGCGGGGCGGCGGTGACGGAAGCCTGCAAGCGGCGCGTGGCGGAGATCGCGCGCGCAAGGCCGGGGACGGTGGTGATGGACTTCCTGCGCGCCAGCCCCATCACGCGCGACCCGACGCATTACTGGGACCCGATGCACTACCGCGACGCGATCGCCGAGCGGATCATGGCGCATCTCGCGCGCGCCGCGGACGGCGCGCCCGATGCGAGCGAGGATTTCGCCGCGCTCGCTCCGTGACGGGGGCCGCTACTGCAGCGGCACCGTGATGTTCGTGATCTCGCAGAGATTCACGTTGCGCCGTTCCTGCGGCTGGCCGCTGTCGTAGACGAAGCGGATGTCGTACATGCAGGCGCCTTCCGGCAGGCGCACGGGATAGACGGCGCCGGGTGCCACCGTATCCGCGCCGAGCCGGTCCGGACCCCAGTTGTTCTCGGTGGTGAGCGAGGCGAAGACCTGCATCACGGTGGTGCGGCCCTGGTTCACCAGGTTGAAGGACGGGTTGCCCGAAGGCCCGGCCTGCGGCGGCCGCGCCTGCTGCTGCGGCGCCTGCCCGCCCTGCTGCCCCGGGCCGCCCTGCTGCGCCTGCCGCCCATCGAAGGCGAGCTCGGTCAGGTTGCACAGGTTGATGTTGCGCCGTTCCTCGGCCGGGCCGCCCTGGCGGTCGTAGACCACGCGGACATCGTACATGCAGGGGCCCTGCGGCAGGCGGACAACGAAGGACCGCCCCGCCGGCACCACGTTGGTGCCGAGCCGGTCCTGGCCCCAGTTCTGGTCGGTGGTGAGGGAGGCATAGGCCTCGTAGATCGTCCGGGTGCTGCGGTTGACGAGGTTGAAGGACGGGTCGCCGGTCTGCGCCTGCGCCACCGCGGGCAGGGCGCCGAGCGCCAGGAAGGCTGCCGCGGCAGCGGTGACCAGGCGTCGCATCAGCATGCGGGCTCTCCTCAAAGCGGCGCGGGCATCGGCCCGTCCTTTCCAGATGGGAAGGCTAGCCGAGCCCGGCGCCCGGCGCCAACCGGCTGCCGCGCGGACTGCGAAACGCTTCAGTCCGGCCCGCCGGCCTCCTCCTCCTCCTCCGCCAGGCCGGCCGCGCGCGCGGCGAGCAGGGCGAGGGCGCCTTCCAGCGCGGCGCGCGCCTCCGGCGCCAGGGTGGCGGTCAGTTCGGCCTCGAGCGCGCGGGCGCGCGGGACGATGGC
>NZ_JACADQ010000033.1 GCF_016106015.1 Neoroseomonas rubea | reverse complement strand
AGGCGCCGCGGCAAGCCGCGCGAGCGCGGCCGCCCCGGCCGCGGCATCGCCCGGCGGCCGCCCCTGTTCCTGCGCCCAGGCGGCAAGCACGCGCGCTCGGTAGGGCTCCGCCCGCTCCGGCGTGTGGGAATGGTAGTGCCCGGCAGCGCGCGCCCAATCATTGGCCGCGCCATGCAGGGTCGTCAGGAACTGCGCCGCATAGCGGGCATTCGTCACGGGGTCGAAGGCCTGTTCCAGCGTTGGGAAGGCGTTGGGGTGGAAATGCAGGTTCACCTGCATGCAACCGACATCGATCACCCGGACGCCGCGGGCCTGGAGTTGCCGCACCTCGGCAATCGCTGCCTCCCGTGTCGGGAAATACATGCCGCGCCCTTCGGCGTTGATGGTCCAGGGCCATGGCGCGAACTGGCCGGTGGCGGGGTCGCGCCGGCCGGATTCGACGCGGCCGATGGCCTGGAGAAGCCCCGCGGGAATGCTGGCTTCGCGTTCGGCAAGGCTGATGGCGGCGCGACAGACGAGGCCGGCATCCCCTCCGGCCGAAGGGGTGCCGAGTGCCGGCGCGGGCGACAGAAGGATGGCAAGCAGGGCCAGGAGACGGGCACGCATGCCGCCCGAACGGCAAGGCGCGTGCCACTTTCGCGGCATGACCCGTTCACGCAATAAATATGCGCAGGCATGCTGCGTCGCGCCATTTATGCTGCGCTGCAAAAAAACCTTGCGCGGGTGATGGCAGGCCCCTATTTCTAGGCAGGCAGCGGCCCGGCATAGCCGTCCGCTGTCTTTCTTGGACGTTTCCTCCCTAAACTTGGCGGTGCCTTCGGGCACCGCCTTTCTTTTTTCGGGCGTGGCGGAGAAATCTCTCCCCCGCCATGCTGCAGTGCGTCAAGCGCGCAGGAAGGCCCAATCGGTCCCAGCGAGGCGCTCGATCAATGCCTGCAGGTCACGCGCGAGCGCGGGCAGGCCAGGCGCCGGCTCGATCCGCATTTCATCCATATACAGGGCCCGCGCGATCTCCACCTGAAGCGCGTGGGTGCCTTCCCGCGGGCGACCGTAGTGGCGCGTCACGTAGCCGCCAGCGTACGGGTCGTTCCGCCGCACGCGGTAGCCAAGCCCCAGGAGCACGTCCTCCACCAGGCGCGTGGCCTTCGGCGCGCAGGCGGTGCCGTGCGCGTCGCCGAGCACGAAGTCAGGCGGATTGGCCGACTGCGCGGGATGCGCCGGCATGGAGTGGCAGTCGATCAGCAGGCAGACGCCGAAGCGCGCCTTCGTCTCGGCGATCAGTTCCCCCAACGCGGCATGGTAGGGCTCCCAGCAGGCCCGGATGCGCGCCTCGGCCTCTGCGAAGGTCAGGCGGCGCCGATAGACCGTCTCCCCGGTCGCGACAATGCGCGCGATGGTGCCGAGTCCCGCGCCGACGCGCGGGCTGGTCGTGTTCACCCAGGGCGGCAGCGGCCCGTCGAACATGGCAGGGTCGAGTTCCCACGCCTCCCGGTTCGCGTCGCACCAGACGCGCGGGAAGGTCGCGGCGAGCAGCGGCGCGCCCAGGTCGGGGGCGGCGGCGAAGAGCTCGTCGACGAAGGAATCCTCGCTCCGGCGCAGCGCGAGCGGATCGAGCCGGGCCTCGGCCAGCAGCTCAGGCGGGTAGGCCTGGCCGGAATGGGGGGAGGCGAAGACGAGCGGCATGGACTGCCGCGCGGGGCGGCGGATCGTGACCGGCGGCGGCGCGCCGGCGATGCTAGGGTGCGGGAGGTCCATCCGCCCCGACCAAACCATAGGGCCCGGCCCATGTCACGCGGCGCCGCGATGCGATGCGGATTAGCGAAATAGTCAGCACCTGCGCGGCAAGTTGCCGTCATGTCCGGCAAGGCAAAAGGCTCCGGCGGTGGCGGGACCATCGTCATCAAGCGCGAGGAAGCTGGCGAACACGGCCACCATGGCGGCGCGTGGAAGGTCGCCTACGCCGACTTCGTGACCGCGATGATGGCTTTCTTCCTCCTCATGTGGCTGCTGAACGCGACCACCGAGGAGCAGCGGCGGGGCCTCGCGGATTATTTCGCGCCGACCAACCTGCTCGCCCGGTCCGTCTCCGGGTCCGGGCAGCCGTTCGGCGGCCGGACCCCGAATGAGGACGGCAACCAGACCTCGACTCAGGGCGCGATCCAGGTCCAGCCGGGCCAGCAGCCCGTCGTGCTCGACATCGAGGAAGACGATTCCGACACGCCGGCCCGCCGCATGACGCGGCGCGAGGGTCCCGAAGGGCGTGAGGAAGCCGAGGATCCGAGGCTGACCGCCGCCACGCCGCCGGGCGCCCTTGCCGGCCCCGAGCAGCCGCGCCCCGGTCCCGCCGACAACCCTGCGGCCGACCAAGCCGCCCAACAGGCCGCCCAGCAGGCAGCCGCGGCCCGGGCCGAGGCCCTTGGCGAGGAGCAACTGCGCCAGGAGCTGGCCCGGCGGGAGCGCGAGGCCTTCGAACAGACCGCGCAGCAGCTGCGCGAGACGATCGCGGCCGACCCGGCGCTCGCAGACCTCGCGCGGCAGCTGCTTGTCGAGCACACGCCCGAGGGGCTGCGCATCCAGCTCGTCGACGCGGAAGGCCAGCCGATGTTCGCGCTCGGCGGCGCCGGGCCGAACGAGCGCGCCCGCGTGCTGCTCGCGCGCGTCGCGCAGGCGGCCGCGCGCCTGCCCAATCCGATCGACATCGCCGGCCATACGGACAGCACCCCGTTCCGCGGCGGCGGCACCACGCGCAGCAACTGGGACCTCTCGGCCGAGCGGGCAAACATGACGCGCCGGCTGCTGGTCGAGTCCGGCCTGTCGGAGGCGCGCATCCGATCGGTCAGCGGGCGCGCCGACCGCGACCCGCTCCTGCCGAACGACACCGCCTCCGCGGCGAACCGCCGCGTGTCCATCACCCTTCTCCGCCAGGTCCCCGACCGACCGGCGGGCACGCCGGAGACGCGCCCGTGAACACCATCCTCGGCATCGTCGTCCTGCTCGTCATGGTGTTCGGCGGCTACATGCTCGCCGGCGGCAAGTTCGACATCATCATCAAGGCGCTGCCATTTGAGATGATGATGATCGGCGGCGCGGCAGTGGGCGCCTTCCTGTCGTCGAACTCGATGCACGACGTGAAGCACACGCTCGGCGGTATCGGGAAGATCATGAAGGGCGCCCGCTTCCACAAGCAGGACTACATGGAGATGCTGTCGCTTCTCTATTACCTCGTGCGCCTGGCCCAGACGAAGGGCCCCATGGCGCTCGAGCCGCATATCGAGAAGCCGGAGGAAAGCGCGGCCTTCCAGAAATTCCCCAAGATCGCCGCCGACCACCACGCGGTAATGATGATCTGCGACTATCTCCGCATGGTCGGCATGAACGCCGACGACCCGCACCAGATCGAGGACGTGATGGGCCGCGAGCTGAAGAAGCTGCGGGAGGAGGAGCTGCACGCATCCCACGCCCTGCAGAGCATCGCCGACGCGCTGCCGGCGCTCGGCATCGTCGCCGCCGTGCTCGGCGTCATCAAGACCATGGCCTCGATCAGCGAGCCGCCCGCGGTACTCGGCAAGATGATCGGCGGCGCGCTCGTCGGCACCTTCCTCGGCGTCTTCCTCGCCTATGGGATCGTCGGCCCCATGGCCACGCGCCTGAAGGGCGTGGTCGAGGAGGAGGCGCGCTACTACGACGTGATCAAGGCGGTGATCGTCGCGCACCTGCACGGCAACGCGCCGCAGGTCGCGGTCGAAACCGGCCGCAAGCTGGTGCCCAGCGGCTACATGCCGACCTTCCAGGAGCTGGAGCAGGCGCTCCAGGAACTGCAGATCGCCTGACGGCGCGGCGGGGGAAAGCCCCGCCGACGCGTGTCAGAGGATGAACCAGTCCTGCTCCGGGCCGGTCGCGGAGGTGACGACCAGCACGAAGTCCGGGGTCGGGCCGCCATCGATATTGCCTTCGATGCGGTACGCACCGGGGGCGATCTCCTCCCAGCGCAGTTGCCGTCGCACGCCCGAAGTGAAGGCTGCGTCGTCGATGAAGGTGAAGGCCTGGTCGCCATCCCCCGCGATGCCGTTCGCATCGATGAAGGAAAGGTCGATCCGGTCCTCGAAGCCCACACCGGCAGGATTAGCGAAGTCGGTGATCGTGTCTGCCCCCGTGAGGTCCGGGCTCTGCGCTGCGAGCACGAGCCGGAACACGTCGTTGCCGGTGCCGCCGGTCATGACGTCGGCCCCGTTGCCGCCGATCAGCGTATCCGCGCCATCCCCGCCGGACATCGTGTCGTTGCCATCCCCACCGCGCAGGATGTTGTTCGACGCATTGCCCAGCAGCAGGTTGTCGAGCGCATTGCCGTTGCCCTCGACGACGGTACCGCCGAGTTCCAGCACCTCGACATTCGCGGCGAGGGTGTAAGGTCCGCCCGCCGAGGCGACGACGGTATCCCTCCCCTCCCCGACCGCCTCGATCACGACGTCCGTCGCGGCCTCGAGCAGGTAGCGGTCATCGCCGAGGCCACCGACCAGGCGGTCGATGCCGACGCCACCGTCGACGATGTCCGCGCCATCGCCGCCTTCCAGCGTGTCCGCGCCGGCATCGCCGGACAGGATATTGGCGAAGCCGTTGCCGACGATCCGGTTGGCCAGGGCATTGCCGGTGCCGTCCTGCGCCGCGCCGCCCGCGAGGACCAGCGTCTCGACATTCGCGGCAAGGGTGTAGCCGCTCCCCGCCACGAGGCTGACCGTATCCGCGCCGCCGTCCACGATCTCGACGATCACGTCGGGCGCAGCGGCATCGATCCGGTAGAGGTCATTGCCGATGCCGCCGGCCAAGGTATCGATGCCAATCCCGCCATCGAGCGTATCGGCGCCGGCATTGCCGAGTAGGCTGTCTTCGCCCGCCCCGCCCAATAGAAGGTCGTTGCCGTCGCCGCCCAGCAGCGTATCGAGGCCATTGCCGCCCGACAGCGTGTCGTTGCCCGCCCCGCCTACGAGGCTGTCGCCATCCTCCCCGCCGTCAAGGGTGTCGTCGTCGGCGTCGCCTAGGAGCGTGTCCGCGCCGGCGCCACCGACAAGGGTGTCGAGCCCCGAGCCACCGACCAGGGAGTCGCTCCCTCCGAAGCCGTCGAGGAGATTGGCCGACGCGTTGCCATTGATCGTGTTGTCGAGTCCGTTCCCGGAGGCATTCTTGACCTCGCCAAGCAGGACCAGGACCTCGACATTCTCGGCCAGGACATAGGCCGGGCTGCCGTCCGAGATGCCGGACACCTCGACGCGGTCCAGGCCACCGCCGCCTGCCTCCTCCACCACGTCATTGTCGCCGTACACCACGCGGTAGACGTCGTTGCCGGCGCCGCCCTTGAGGGTGTCGGTGCCAACACCGCCGACAAGCGTATCGCCGCCATCGCCACCCAGGATCGAATCCGCCTGATCCGAACCGATGAGCGTCACCGCCGTGCCGTTGCCGGCGTTCGTCATCGTCCAGCCCGCGGCGCCGACCGCGGCGGCCAGGTTCGCGGAAAAGCCGTTCGCGCGGATCAGCGCGGCCGTGCCGTCGTTGCGCGTCACGCCCGTCGCCGTCCAAGCCGCGCCAAGTGTCGCGTCGACCGACGCGCCCGCCTCGACGTCGATCACCTCGGCGCCACCCAGGCCGAGGTCGGTGATGGTATCGCTGCCCGCCGTGATGTCGAAGCGGTCGAGGCCAGCGCCACCGGTCAGGCTGTCATTGCCGCCGCCGCCCGTGATCGAGTCGGCGCCGCCGGCGCCGTCGATGACATCGTCAAAGGCGCTGCCGATGATCGTGTTGGCGAGTGCAGTCCCCGTGGCGGTGGCGCCGGCCAAGAGGATCAGCGTCTCGACATGGTCCGCGAGTTGGAAGGTGCCGCCCGCGGTCGCCTGTACGGTGTCGGTGCCGCCATCAAGCGCTTCCACGACCCGGTCCAGGGCATCGTCGATGGTGTAGAAGTCGTTGCCGATGCCGCCGAGCAGGCTGTCCACGCCCGTCCCGCCCTCGAGCGTGTCGCTCCCGGCGGCGCCCAGGAGCGTGTCCGCTCCACCCAACCCGGACAGGATATTGTCGGAGGCATTGCCGGTGATGAGGTTGGCACTGCCATTGCCGGTGCCGGCCTCGACCGTGCCGCCGAGCTCCAGTTGCTCGACATTGTCCGCCAGCGTGTAGGTCGTGAGGTTCGTGACGACGACGCGATCGATCCCGCCTGTCGCCGTATCGGCCGCCTCGCCAAAGATCACGTCGGCCTGACCGTCGATGATGTAGAGGTCGTTGCCGCCGCCACCGCCGAGGCTGTCGAGGCCGAGCCCGCCAATGAGCGTGTCGGCCGCGGCGCCACCGACCAGCGTATCGGCCCCGTTCGAGCCGGTCAGCGTCACCGCCCCGCCGGTATTCGTCACCGTCCAGCCTTTGGGCCCGGTTGCCGCGGCCAGGTTCACGCCGAACCCCGCGGTCGTCAGGCTCACGGTCCCGGCGTTGCTTGTGGCTGCCGTCGCCGTCCACGCGGCACCTACGGTGCCGCTGGCGGTCGTGCCGATCAGCACGTCCAGCACATCTGCGCCGCCAACACCGACGCCGACGATCGAATCCTCTCCCGCATCGACCTGAATCCAGTCGATGCCGGCACCGCCTTCCATGGTGTCGTTGCCGCCGCCGCCAACGAGCGTGTCGGCGCCCTCGCCGCCTGCCAGTGAATTCGCGCTGCCGTCGCCGATCAGCCGGTTGGCCAGGATGTTCCCGATGCCGGTTGCGCCGTTGTTGCCGGTGAGCACGAGCACTTCGACATTGTCGGCAAGCGTGAAGGTACCCGCCCCGGTCGCCTGGACCGTGTCGGCGCCGGAGTCGAGTGCCTCGACGACGGTGTCAGTGTCGGCATCGACGACGTAGCGGTCGGAGCCGATTCCGCCCGCCAACCGATCGGGCCCTAGCCCACCATCGAGGCTGTCATTGCCGGCACCGCCGAAAAGCGTGTCGGCATTCGCACCGCCAATGAGCGTGTCGTTTGCGACAGACCCGGTGATCGTTGTTGCCGCTCCGGTGTTCGTCACGGTCCAGCCCCTGGGGCCGGTGGCGGCAGCGAGGTTCACAGCAAGGCCGCTTGTCGTCAGCGCGGCGGTGCCGGAATTGGTGGATGCGGCCGTGGCTGTCCAGGCGGCCGCGATCGTTGCCGCCGCGGTGGCCCCGGCGGACACGGCAAGCACGTCCGCCCCATCGGCCCCGAGGTCCTGGATGGAATCGACGCCGGCATCAACGACAAACCGATCGATGCCCGCGCCGCCGATCAACGTGTCGTTGTTGATGCCGCCGATCAGCGTGTCGTTGCCGTCGCCGCCATCGAGCGTATCGACGCCCGCCCCGCCTTCAAGGGTGTCGTTGCCGCCAAGGCCGGCGATCGTGTTCGCGTCTGCACCACCGACGATGCGGTTCGCGAGCGCATTGCCCACGCCGCCCGTGATGGCGCCGTTGAGCAGCAGGACTTCAACATTCTGGGCGAGCGTATAGCTGGTCTCCCCCGGGGCGGCGCTGACGATCACCACCGTATCGACGCCACCGCCGGCGACGCTGTCCTCGACGACGAGATCAAGCCCGGCTTCGAGCAGATATCGGTCGTTCCCGAGGCCGCCGACCAGGCTGTCGGCCAGAAGATCATTGCCTCCGTTGAGCGTGTCCGCACCGTCCCCGCCCAGCAGCGTGTCAACGCCGGCCGCGCCGTTCAGGACATTCGCGTTGGCATTGCCGACGATGATGTTGTTCTCGGCATTGCCGGTGCCGTTCAGCACCGACGCACCAGCCAGAACCAACACCTCCACATTCGCCGCCAGCGTATGCGTGGCGCCGCCCGTCGCACGCACCGTGTCCACGCCGCCGGCCGCATCCTCGGACACCTGGTGCGTGGTCAGGTCGACTATGTAGAGGTCATCGCCAAGACCACCGACGAGCTGGTCCGTCCCCAGCGCTCCGTCCAGCGTGTCGTTGCCGCCGCCACCCAGCAGGCTGTCGTCGCCCAAACCGCCGCGCAACGAATCCGCGCCCTCGCCACCCAGCAGAGTGTCGTTGCCTTCCGCGCCCGACAGCGTGTTCGCCAGCGTGTTGCCGACAATCGTGTTCGCCAGCGCGTTGCCAGTACCGCCAGCCACCGTCCCAGCCGACAGGTCCAGAACCTCAAGATTCGCACCCAGCGTGTACGCCGCACCGCCCGTCGCACGCACCGTGTCCGCACCAGCCGACACAGCCTCGACAATCACATCAGCCTGCGACTCCACAATGTAGAGATCGTCGTCCAGGCCGCCGATCAGCGTGTCGACGCCAGCATCGCCTTCAAGACGGTCATTGCCAGCACCACCGACCAGGCTGTCTGCCTCGCTGCCGCCCAGCAGGGTATCAGCGCCGTCGCCGCCTTCCAGCGAGTCCAGCCCGGCCGCACCGATCAGCGAGTTATTCTGGCCGTTGCCGACAATCCGGTTGCCAAGCGCATTGCCCGTGCCGTTCAGCACCGCGGCACCCGTCAGCAGCAGGTTCTCCACCTGGTCGGCCAGGGTGTAGCCGACACCGGACATGACCATCACTCGGTCCAGCCCGCCGCCCGCGCTCTCCACGATCACGTCCGGCGCATCGCCGTCGATGATGTAGGTGTCGTTCGAAAGACCACCAACAAGCGAGTCCGTGTCCGTCCCGCCATCGAGCGTGTCCGCACCGTCCCCGCCCAGCAGCGTGTCAACGCCGGCCGCGCCGTTCAGGACATTCGCGTTGGCATTGCCGACGATGATGTTGTTCTCGGCATTGCCGGTGCCGTTCAGCACCGACGCACCAGCCAGAACCAACACCTCCACATTCGCCGCCAGCGTATGCGTGGCGCCGCCCGTCGCACGCACCGTGTCCACGCCGCCGGCCGCATCCTCGGACACCTGGTGCGTGGTCAGGTCGACTATGTAGAGGTCATCGCCAAGACCACCGACGAGCTGGTCCGGCCCCAGCGCTCCGTCCAGCGTGTCGTTGCCGCCGCCACCCAGCAGGCTGTCGTCGCCCAAACCGCCACGCAACGAATCCGCGCCCTGGCCACCCAGCAGAGTGTCGTTGCCTTCCGCGCCCGACAGCGTGTTCGCCAGCGTGTTGCCGACAATCGTGTTCGCCAGCGCGTTGCCAGTACCGCCAGCCACCGTCCCAGCCGACAGGTCCAGAACCTCAAGATTCGCACCCAGCGTGTACGCCGCACCGCCCGTCGCACGCACCGTGTCCGCACCAGCCGACACAGCCTCGACAATCACATCAGCCTGCGACTCCACAATGTAGAGATCGTCGTCCAGGCCGCCGATCAAGCTGTCGATGCCGAGGCCGCCATCGAGCGTGTCCGCGCCCACACCGCCCAGAATCGTGTCGTTCCCACCGAAGCCGAACAGCGAGTCGTTCCCGCCACCGCCGACGATGGAGTCGGCAGTCGCCGTCGATGTCCCGCCGACAACGCCCGGAGACGCCGCCGTATCGGTGATGATGTCATCGCCGCTCGTGCCGATGATGGTTGCCATGGGCGTGGGGATCCGGATTGGGGGTCCGGCACCATCACCTCACGAAGCCGCGATTCACCACGAAGCAGACATTGAGTTAACTTTTTTTAATGCAACCCAGGGTGGGCACGAAGGCCGCCCGTCCGTCCCAAGGCGTGATACCGAGCGCCGATCTTCCCCGTTTTGTGAGTCAGTCCCTGCTTCCATAGATGGAACGCGCCGCATCTGGACTGACCAGCCCATCCTCCACATCGCGCTTCACGAGCGCAGGATCGCGCTCCTTCGGGTCGCCCATGCCTCCGCCGCCCGGCAGCTTCAGCAGCAACCGACGGCCCTTCGGGATGATCTGGAAGCCCTTCGTGCGCAGCACCGTGCCATTCGGATCGTTCATGCCGACCCAGCCGGGCGCGCCCTGCCCGCCGCCGTCGCGACCCTTCGGCGGATTGGCCACGCGGTCGAAGATGGCATTGACCGCGAATTCGGCATCGCCCTTGGCGCCGATCTCCATCACCTGACCGAAGCCGCCGCGCGTGCGGCCCGCACCTGCCGAATCGGGGCGCAACTGCTTCTGCCAGAAGATTACCGGCGCGACATTCTCCGTCGCCTCCACCGGCATGGTGCGCACGCCCGAAGGGAAGGCCGTGCCGTCGAGGCCGTCCTTGCCCGGCCGCGCGCCCGTCCCGCCGGAATTGAAGGTGATGATCTCGAAATCCTCGGTCTCGGCCGCCTGCCCCGAGACCTGGCTACCGCCGCGCAGCGGCGGGTTCCACAGCGCGGAAGAGCCTTCGGCATTCACGCGATGCGGCACCGCCTGGTGCAGGCAGCCCATCATCAGGTCGGGGATCAACTGCCCCACCACATGCCGCACGCTGACGGGATAGGGCCGCGGCGCGTTCAGGATGCACCCTTCCGGAATCTCCATCTGGAAGGGCATCAGCGAGGCCCAGTTGTTCGGCACATCGGGTGCAACCACGCACTTGATCCCGAAGCACGCATAGGCGCGGCAATAGGCGGGGGGCACGTTGATGCCGCGGTTCGACAGGCCCGAGGTGCCGGCGAAATCCACCACGATGCGATCGTCATGGATGGTCATGGCGGCCTTCATCGTGACGGGGGATTCGTAGCCGTCCGACTTGATCTCGCTGCAGAAGGTGCCGCGCGGCAGCTTCGCGATCTCGGCCAGCGTCGCGCGCGTGCTCGCCTCGAAGATGTAGCGGGCAAGGTCGTCGAGGCTCTCCATCGCGAACTCGTCCATCATCTCGACGAGCCGCTTCGCCCCCGCGTCGTTGCAGGCGCACAGGGAATAGATGTCGCCCTCGAGCTCGACCGGCGTGCGGGACCCGGCGCGGATGAAGTCGAAGAAGGTCTCGTTCGGCGCGTTCCGGTCGAAGCACTTCACGATGGGGATGTAGAGGCCTTCCTCGAAGACACTCCGCCCTTCTGGCCCCATGCCGAGACCGCCGATGTCGATGATATGCGCCGTGTTGGCGAAAAGGCCGACAATCTTGCCGCGGCGGAAGGCCGGCGTGACGACCGTGAGGTCATGCAGGTGCCCCGTCGCGAGCCAGGGATCGTTCGTGATGTAGTGATCGCCCGGCTGCATGGTGTGCGCGGGGAACTTCTTGAGGAAATGTGCGACCGATTCCGCCATGGAATTCACGTGACCGGGCGTGCCGGTCACGGCCTGCGCGAGCATCCTGCCTTCCAGGTCGAAGATGCCGGCGGAGAGATCGCCTGCCTCGCGCACCGTGGTGCTGAAGGCGGTGCGGATCATCGTCTGCGCCTGTTCCTCGACCACCGCGATCAGGCGGTTCCACTGGATCTGGCGCTGGATCTGCGCGAGGGCTCCGGTTTCCTTGCTCATCACGCGGCCTCCTGCGCCAGGTCGAGATATCCAAGCCCATCCATCCGGCAGGTCCAGCCCGGCCCCACCAGCGTGCTCGTCTCCGCCTCCGCCACGATGGCCGGTCCGGGCACGGCCGCGCCCGGCACCATGTGGTCGCGGTCGTAGACGGGCCATTCGGCTACCTCGCCCGTCGCCGTGTCGCGCACCATCTGCACGCGGATCGGCTTGGGCGGGGGCGCGTCGGCGACCGGCGCGGCAGGCTCCACATGTGCCTCCACCGTACGCACCGTGACGGCGAAGGAGAGGATCTCCACATCCGAGCCCGGCACGGGGCGGTCGTAGAAGCGCGTATATTCGCTGTCGTACAGCGCGCGGATTTCCGCGACATCGGCCGCCGTCAACGCGCGCGGCGGCAGCGGGACCGAGATCTCGTGCCCCTGGCCGACATAGCGCATGTAGGCGATGCGCGTCTCCTCGACCGGCGCACCGAAGGCGCCTTCCGAGACGACCTTCGTGGCCTCGGCCGACATGGATGCGAGCAGCCCGTTCACCGCGGCGAGGTCAAAGGTGCCGAAGCGCTGGTAGAGCGACTTCACGACCTCATAGGCCACTGGCGCGCGCAGGAATCCGATCGCGGACCCCACGCCGGCGCCGGATGGCACCAGCATGCGCTTTACGCCGATCTTCTCCGCCACGCGATAGCCATGCACCGGTCCCCCACCGCCGAATGCGATGACGATGCGCCCGTCGTAGCCCTTGCCGCTTTCGATCGCGTGGACACGTGCGGCATTCGCCATGTTCTCATCCACCATCTCGACCACGCCGAGCCCCGCCATGTCAGCGGACAGGCCGAGCTTGCCGCCGACATGCGCGGCAAGCGCATCGCGCGATAATTCCGGCTTCAGCGGCAGCGACCCTCCGGCGAACAGGTCGGGCTCGTAGCGGCCAAGCGCGAGGTTCGCATCCGTGACCGCGGGATGCGTGCCCCCCCGCCCATAACAGGCCGGCCCCGGATCGGCGCCCGCCGATTCCGGCCCGACCTGGATGCGGCCCATGCTGTCCACCTGCGCGATGGACCCGCCGCCGGCGCCGATCTCCACCATCTCGATCACCGGGATCCGCAGCGGCAGGCCCGATCCCTTCTTGAAGCGCCCGACGCGCGCGACCTCGAAGGTGCGCGACGCCTGCGGGCGGAAATCGTCGATCAGGCAGACCTTCGCCGTCGTGCCGCCCATGTCGAAGGACAGGACCTTGGAGAAGCCCCGCTGCTTCGCGACGAAGGCGGAAAAGATGGCGCCCCCGGCCGGGCCCGACTCCACGAGCCTGATCGGAAAGCGAGAGGCCGTCTCGATCGTCGTCAGCCCGCCGCCCGAGAGCATCAGGAACAGCGGGCAGCCAACGCCCGCCGCGCGCAGCCCGCTCTCGAGCCGCCCGAGATAGGTCGCCATCAGCGGCTGCACATAGGCGTTGGCGACCGTCGTGCTGAACCGCTCCCACTCCCGCATCTCAGGGGAGACGTCCGACGAGAGCGAGACCGGCACCCCCGGCCACATCTCGCGCACGATCGCCGCGGCGCGCTGTTCATGCGCGGGGTTCACGAAGGCATGGAGGAAGCCGATGGCCAGGCTCTCGATACCCTCGCCCTTCAGGAACTCCACCTGCGCGCGCACCGCCGCTTCATCCAGCGGCACGAGCACCTTGCCGGTGTTGTCCAGCCGCTCCGGCACCGCGACGCGCCAGCGCCGGCGCACCAGCGGCTGCGGCAGGTCTATGTTGAGGTCGTACTGATCGTAGCGCGCCTCGTTCGCGAGCGCGAGCACGTCGCGGAAGCCCTCGGTCGTCAGCAGCGCCGTCTTCGCACCCTTGCGCTCGATGATCGCGTTCGTCGCGAGCGTGGTTCCGTGGATGACGAGCGACAGGTCGTGCGGCGCCATGCCGGCCTTGGCCAGCACCTGCGTGACACCCTCCAGCACGCCCTTCTCGGGCGCGGCGGGCGTGGTCAGGACCTTCGCGGTCCATCGCTGCCCGTCCTTCTCGATGGCGAGGTCGGTGAAGGTTCCGCCGATATCGACCGCAAGCCGAGCCGTCACTGCGCCATCTCCGCCGCCCAGCGCTGCACCACGGCGCAGGCCGCCGCAAAATCTTCCATGCGCATGTCTTCCTTCGGATTGTGGCTGCCGTTCTGGTTGCGGACGAACAGCATGCTGGACGGAATCCTGGCCTCGGCGAAGGCGGCCGCATCGTGCCCGGCGCCTGAGGCGATCGGAACGTGCCGGATGCCGAGCGCATCCGCCGCGCGGGCGAGCCCCGCGCGGATGCCCTCATCCATGATCGCGGCTCGGCTGCCCGTCTCGGGCCCGCGCACGAAGCGCACGCCGCGGCGCGCCTCGATCTCCGCCATGAAGCGGTGCAGTGCCTCGAACATCAGGTCGCAGGCGTGCGGGCTGACGCTGCGCACATCGAGGGAGAAGGTCGCCTCCCCCGCGATCTTGGTGAAGCCGGCCTCGGTCGTCGTCGCCATGGTGCAGAAGGTGCAGACCAGCACATGGCCCATCGCGTCCAGCCGGCACCATTCCTCGTCCATCCGGTGCACGAGTTCCGCCAGCGCGGCCGCGGCATCGCGGCGGTACTTGCGCGGCGTCGCGCCGGAATGGTTGTACTCGCCCACCACGCGCGCCTGTCGCAGGCGCCGGCTACCGGGGATGCCGGTGACGATCCCGACGGGCACCTGCTCAGTCTCCAGCACGGGCCCCTGCTCGATATGCAATTCGAGGAACGCGGCGATGTTGTGCGGGCCGATCGCGTGCTCGCCGCGCGCAACGGCCGCCGGGTCGAAGCCTTCCTCGGCCATATGCTCGGCCAGCGTCCGCCCGGAATCCTGGCGGCAGATGTCGAGTCCGTCCGCCTTGAACAGCCCGAGCGCCATGCGGCTTCCGGGATAGGAGACAGGGAACCAGGCGCCCGCCTCCTCCGCCCGGATCGCCATGACGGTGACATCGCGCCCCGGGACGAAGCCCGCGCGCTTCATGCCCGCGACCGCGGCCATGCCGGCCAGGACGCCGGCGGCGCCGTCGTAGTTGCCGCCCTGGCGCACGCTGTCGAGGTGGCTGCCGATGACGATGCGCTTCGCGGCGCGATCGGCGCCGGGCAGCGTCATGTACAGATTGCCCGCGACATCGACCGTGCTCTCGAGGCCGAGCCGGTCGGCCGCCGCGCGCACCAACGCATGCGCCATGCGCTCGCCGGGGCCGTAGGCTTCGCGCGTGACGCCCTCGCCATCGGTGCTGCCGGCCCTGAGCCCGGCGAAGAGTTCGGCGGCGAGCTCGGTGTCAGGCGTCAGGTTCGGCAGCATGGCGAAGTCCCTGGAAGAAGTATCCCCCCGGGCGCCGGGCGCCCGGGGGGATCGGATTGACGTCAGAACATGCTCCGCACGCGGCCGCCATCGACGCGCACCATCGTGCCGGTGATGTAGGCGCCGGTCGCACCCGCGAGGAAGGCGCCCATCGGGCCGTACTCGGAGGGCTCGCCGACGCGGCCCGCGGGCACCTCGCGGCCGGCCTTGGCGATCTCCTCGTCGACGCTCGTGCCCGCCTTCTCCGCGCGCACCGCGGCGGTCTGCGTGATGCGGTCCGTGCGGATCGAGCCTGGGGCGAGGATGTTCATCGTCACGCCATCCGCCGCGACTTCGGCCGAGAGCGTCTTGAGCCAGGCCCAGATCGAGGCGCGCAGCGTGTTGGACAGCGCCAGCGTCGGGATCGGGTGCTGCATGCCGGAGGAACCGACGACGATCACGCGCCCGTACTTCTGCGCCCGCATCGCCGGCATCAGCCGCATGGTGATGCGGATCGGCGAGACGACAATGTTCTGGAACCACTTCACCAGGTCCGCTTCCTTCATCTCGGACGCGGTGCAGACCGGCGGCCCCCCATGGTTCAGGACGAGGATGTCCACGCCACCCATGGCCGCCACGGCGGCATCGGCCAGCTTGTCCATCTCCTCGCCGCTCGACACATCCGCCTGCACGACGGTCACGGCGGGCGCACCCAGCGCCTTCAGGTCCGCGGCGGCCTTCTCCATCGCCGGCACGTCGCGGCCGCTGATCGTCAGCACCGTGCCCTCGGCGGCCAGCGCATCGGCAATCGACCGCCCGAGCCCCTTGGCCCCGCCCATGACCAGCGCGCGCTTGCCCTTCAGACCGAGATCCATTTGCCCATTCCCTGTGCGTTGCCGTGGAACCGCGCGGACCCTGCCCCCTCCCCCGCCCCCTGGCAAGACGGGGCGTGGCGCGCTATGCGCCGGCAGGCTCCACAAAACCATGCAGGAAGCGTTCCATGGCCAAGCCGGTCCTCCTCGTCACCCGCAAGCTGCCCGATGGCGTCGAGGCGCGGCTCGCCGGCCTGTTCGATGCGCGCCTCAACACGACCGATGAAGCCTGGTTCCGCTCGGGTGCCGAGATCGCACGCCGCGCGACGGAAATCGGCGCGGCCGGCGTGCTCTGCGCCGCGGGCGACCCGATGAACGCGGAGACCATCGCAGCCCTGCCGGCGAGCGTGAAGATCGTCACCACCTTCTCGGTCGGCGTGGACCATGTCGCGCTCGAGGCCTGCAAGGCGCGTGGCATCGCCGTGACGCACACGCCGGAGGTCCTCTCCTTCGCCACCGCCGAATGCGCCTTCACCCTCATGCTGATGGCCGCGCGCCGCGCCGGCGAAGGGGAACGCATGGTCCGCGCCGGCAAGTGGGACGGCTGGGCACCGACGCAGCTCATGGGCGTGACGCTGCAGGGCAAGAAGCTCGGCGTGCTCGGCTTCGGCCGCATCGGCCGCCAACTCGCCGACATGGCGCGCGGGATGCAGATGGAGATCCACTACCACGACGTGCAGCGCCTGCCGCCGGAACTCGAGAAGGGTGCGACCTTCCACCCGACCGAGGATGCCTTCCTCGGCGCCATCGACGTTCTCTCGATGCACGTCCCGGGTGGGGAAGGCACGCGGAAATGGCTCAATGCGACGCGGCTGGCGAAGATGAAGAAGGGCGCGCTGGTGGTGAACACGGGCCGCGGCCCGTCGGTGGACGACGAGGCGCTGGTCGCCGCGCTCGCCTCGGGCCACATCCGCGCCGCCGGCCTCGATGTCTATGACGGTGAGCCGAAGGTCCATCCGGGCTATTTCGCCCTGGAGAACGTGGCGCTGCTGCCTCATCTCGGCTCCGCCACCCTCGAGACCCGTGACGCGATGGGCGCACGCTGCATCGAGAACCTGGAAGCGCTGCTCCTCAAGGGGCAGAACCCGCCCCACCGCGCCGCCTGACCCGACCGAAGGACGCACCCCGATGCATTTCGACTTCACGCAGATCCCGCACGAGCAGGCCTACAAGCTCGTTGTCGCCTCGGTCGTGCCGCGCCCGGTCGCCTGGGTGGTCAGCCAGGACCGGGAAGGGCGCGTCAACGCCGCCCCCTATTCCTTCTTCAACGCCTTCTCCGACAATCCGGTTGTGGTCGGCATCGGCTGCGGCCCGCGCGCGCCCGGCGCGGTGAAGGACACGCTCGCCAACATCGAGGCGACGGGCCAGTTCGTCGTGAATCTGGTCTCGGCGGCGAATGCCGAGGCGATGAACGTCACCGCCATCGATTTCCCCCCCGGCGTGAACGAGATCGCCGAGGCGGGGCTGACCACGGCCCCCTCGATGCGCGTCAAGGTGCCCCGCATCGCGGAAAGCCCGGTCGCGTTGGAATGCGAGATCTTCCAGTTCGTGCCCGCCGGCCGGCACACGATCGTGCTGGGCCGCGTCGTGGCGCAGTATGTGCGCGACGACTGCGTCCTGGATGCGGACAAGTTCTACCTCGACACGCCGAAGCTCGAGCTGGTCGGCCGCATGCACGGCCGCGGCTGGTATGCCCGCACCACAGATCGGATCGAGATCCCGCGCATCGGCCTCACCGAATGGGAAGCGCGCCACAAGGGCTGACCCGGCCCCTGGACACCCTTCCGTGGCGCGGCCACCCTGCGCCACGGAGGAACCGATCCATGACCACGTTCCAGGCACCGCGCCGGGCGTTGCTGGCCCTGGCTGCAACGCTGCCCATGCCGGCGCTGGCGCAGGCCTTTCCCGACCGGCCGATCCGCTTCGTCATCCCCTGGCCGCCCGGCGGCACCAACGACATCGTCGGGCGCCTCGTCTCGGATGGCATGGCGGCGCGGCTCGGCCAGCCCATCGTCATCGAGAACCGCGGCGGTGCCGGTGGTGCGCTCGGCGCCGAGGTCGTCGCGAAGGCGACCCCGGATGGCTACACCATGCTGCTCGGCGGCTCGGGCAGCCTGACGATCAACCAGCTCGTTCGCCGCCGCCTGCCCTACGACCCGGCGACCGCCTTCGCACCGATCGGTATGATCGGCAGCGGCGCGAATGTCATCGTCGTGCATCCTTCGGTGCGCGCGACGAATCTGCGCGAACTCCAGGCCGTCGCGCGCACTGCGAGCCCTCCACTCAACTATGCCTCGCCCGGCGTCGGCAGCACCGGGCATGCCGCCGGCGCGCTGATCACTCAGGTGCTGGGCGTCGAGATGGAGCATGTGCCCTATCGCGGCACCGGCCCCGCCATGAACGATGTCGTCGCGGGGCGCATCCAGGTCTTCACCAACGCCCTCGCGCCCATGCAGCCGCAGATCGCGGCGGGCACGGTGCGGCCGCTCGCGATCGCGGGGCCGCGCCGCAACGCCGCAATCCCGGACCTGCCGACGACGGGCGAATCCGGCTTCCCCGACATCCAGGCCGCGACCTGGTACGCGCTGCTGGCGACCGGCGGCACGCCGCCCGACCGCGTCGCGCGACTGCACGCCACGTTGAACGCGACGCTCGCCGACGCGGAGATCCGCCGGAAGCTCGAGGAAGGCGGAATCGACGTGGAGCCGAGCGAAAGCCCCTCCGCCTTCGCCACCTTCGTGCGCGGCGATCATGAACGCTGGGCGCCGGTCGTGCGACGGGCCGGCGTGTCGATCGAGTGATGGCGCCGCGCCAGTGCCGCTCGGCGGCGCGACGGGGCGGACGGGAGGCCACGCCTTGATCCACCGCCGTTCCATCGCGCTTGCGGCGGCATCGCTTGCCGCCTTTCCGCTGCGCGCGCAGCCCGCCTGGCCGGCGCGCCCAATCCGCCTCGTCGTCCCCTTCGCGCCGGGCGGCACAACGGACGTGGTCGGGCGCATCCTCGCCGAACGCCTGGCCGCCCGGCTCGGCCAGCCGGTGGTGGTGGAGAACCGCGCGGGCGCCGGCGCCACGATCGGCGCGCAGCAGGTCGCGCGCGCGGAACCGGACGGGCACGCGCTGCTCGTATCCTCCTCCACCTCCCACGGTGTCTCGCCCGCGCTCTATCCCACCATCGGCTACGATCCGCTCGCCGACTTCACCCATGTCGCGATGATCGCGCGATCGCCCTCCGTGCTGCTGGTCAATCCCGCGAGCCCCGTGCGCACCCTCGGCGACTTCGCCGCGGCAGCGCGCGCGGCGGGTGAGGTGCGCTTCGCCGTGGCGGGCATCGGCACCTCCTCCCACCTCGCCGGCGTCAGGCTGGCGATGGCACTGGGGGTGCGGACCGAGAGCATCCCCTATCGCGGCGCGGGGCCGGCGCTGACGGACCTGATCGGCGGCGTGGTGCCGGCGATGCTCGACAGCCTGCCCTCCGCCGGCCCGCATGTGCGCGCCGGCGCGCTGCGCGCGCTGGCAGTGAGCGGCGCCGAGCGCGCGCCCGCCTTCCCGGACCTGCCCACGCTGCGCGAAGGCGGGCTCGACGTTGTCTCCTACGCCTGGTTCGGCATCTCGGGCCCCGCCGGACTGCCGCCCCCGGTCACGGCGCGGCTCGCCGCCGCGATCCGTTCCGTGCTGCACGACCCCGCGACGCGCGCGCGGCTCGAGGAACTGGGCGGCGCGCCGCCGGACACGACGCCCGAAAGCTACACCGCCTTCATCCGCGACGAACTCGCTTCCTTCGCCCCGCTGGTCCGCGCCGCGGGGCTCCGACCGCAATGAGGACAGAGACATGACCCGCACCGTCGGCCGCATCCTGGCCGAAAGCCTCGCCGCGCACGATGTCGACCTGATCTACTGCGTGCCCGGGGAATCCTATCTCGGCCTGACGGACGCGCTGACGGAATTCCCGCAGATCCGCCTCATCGTCTGCCGGCATGAAGGCGGGGCGGGCTTCATGGCCGCGGCCGATGGCCGCATGCGCGACGGGCGCGCGGGCGTCGCACTCGTCTCCCGCGGCCCCGGCGTGACGAACGCGATGATCTCGCTGCACACCGCCTATCACGACGCGACGCCGATGGTGATCCTGATCGGCCATGTCGAGCGCAAGGATGTCGGCCGCCTCGCGCTGCAGGAACAGAACTATTCGCGCCTGCTGTCGGACGTGACCAAGGGCGTCTTCGAGGTGATCCAGCCCATCCAGGCGAGCGAGGTGATCGCGCGCGCCTTCCACCTGGCCGAGTCCGGCACGCCGGGCCCGGTCGCCGTGATCCTGCCCGAGGACATCTTCGACGAACCCGCCGAAGGCGCCGTCGTGGCACCGCGCACCCGGCCGAAGCCCGGTCCCCGCGCGGAGGATCTCGATCGCCTGGCGGAGATGCTGGCGGCGGCCGAGCGCCCGCTCGTGCTCGTGGGCGGCGCGCTCGCGGCCTGCGGGGACGCGGCGCTCGCCGACCTCAATCGCCTCGCGGAAGCCTGGTCGCTGCCGATCAGCCCGACGCATCGCCGTCCGCATCTGTTCGATGCGAATCACCCGAACTATGGCGGCTACATGGGCATCCGCGTGCCCAAGGTGCTGCTGGACGAGATGAAGAAGGCGGACCTCATGGTCTGCCTGGGCGAGCGGCTGTCGGATTCGATCAGCCAATCCTACACCTTCCCCGCTGCCCCCGACCCGCAATTGCCGCTGGTCCAGGTCTGGCCCGACGCGAACGAGATCGGCCGCGTCTGGCGCGTCGACCTGCCGATCGCGGCCGACCCGCACGCCGTCATCCGCGGCCTGCTCGCGCGAAACGCGCCCGAGGCGAGCGCGGCGCGGCGCGGCTGGGTGAAGGGGCTGAACACGATCCACCGCTCGCTGCTCGCCCCCGAATGGGACCGGATGGCGGATGGCGTGAACTTCGGCGCCGTCTGCGCGGCCATGGCGCGACACATCCCGAACGACGCGGCCGTGACGTCGGATGCTGGGAACTTCTCCTCCTTCCTCCATCGCTACTTCCCATTCCGCCAGACGCACATGTTCCTCTCGTCGAACGTCGGCGCGATGGGGGCGGCGGTGCCGATGGCCGTCGCCGCCGCGCTGCGGCGGACCGACAAGCGCGCGGTCGCCTTCGTGGGCGATGGCGGCATCCTGATGACGGGCAACGAGATCGCGACCGCGGTGCGTGAGGGCGTGGCACCTATCGTGATCCTGTCGGACAACAACGGCTACGGCACCATCGGCATGCACCATGAAGGGCGCTATCCGGGCCGGCCCTACGACCAGGCGACGCGCCTGGTGAACCCGGACTTCGTCGCCTGGGCCGAATCCTTCGGCTGCGCGGCCTTCAGGATCGCGACAGAGGAGGAGATCGACCGGGTGCTCGCGGAGGCGTTCGCCGTCACCGACCGCCCGGTGCTTGTGCATGTCCGGTCCTCGGCGGTGCAGGCCTCGGCGTGGCGGAAGCGCAGCATGCCACTCCCGGCATGAGCTCGCCCGTCTGATAGCTGGCGGCACGGGAATTGCTCGGCGATTGGTGAGGGGTCCTGGCCGGGAGGGCGCCCCGGCCCCAAGCAGGAGCGACGTGCGCCCATGCCCAAGCGACTTGCGGCCCTGGCCCTTGGCCTCGGCCTGATCTCCACCCCCGCCATGGCCCAGGTGGATCTCGGCGCCGGTTTCTCGGTCACCGGCTCGGTGATCGGCGCCACGGATTATGTGTTCCGCAACATCAGCCAGACGCGCAACCGCCCCGCCGTGCAGGGCACGGTCGAGCTCTCGCACGAGACGGGCCTCTATGTCGGCGCCTTCGCGAGCAACGTGACCTTCCCGGGCACCGATGCGCGGCAGGAAGTCGACGTCATTGCCGGCTACCGCCGCACGATCAGCGGCTTCACCTTCGACATCAGCGGCATCGGCTACACCTATCCCGGCTATGATCGCCAGCCGGGGCAGCAGGAGCTCTCCTACATGGAGGCCATGCTGAAGCTGAAATACGAGCTCGACCCCGTCACCTTCGTCGGCACGGCCGCCTATTCGCCGAACTTCTTCGGCCGCTCGGGCGATGGCTACTGGCTCGAGGGCGGCGTCGATGTGAAGCTGCCGGTGCTGGACATCGTGCTGTCGGGCCGGCTCGGCTACCAGTGGATCGAGCGCAACGCCCGGTTCGGCGCGCCGGACTACCTCGCCTACAGCGTCTACGCGACGGTGCCGATCGCCTACGGCTTCTCGGCGTCGGCCGGCTACTACGGAACGGATATCAGCCAGCGCGAATGCGGCGGGCTGAAGGTCTGCGACGGGCGCTTCATCGCCGCCCTCACCTGGACGTTTTGATGGGCCCTCAGACGGCGGCCGGCGGCCATCCGGCCGCCTTGCCTTCGCGCCACGCACTGGCAGTCCCGGCGCCACTGACGGGTCGGGCACCGTCGCGCCTTGCGCTCCCGGCCCGAGGCATGTGCCTCGGGTCGAATCTATTCGGCGCTATTCCGCGGCGATGCGCGTCGGGTCGAGTTCCACCTGCTTGAGATCGTAGGCGCGCAGATCGGCGTGGAGGCGCGGCAGGTCCGCCTCGAACAGCCCGCGCGTGACGCCCGCCGCGATCCGCGGCACCGCGATCGTCATGGCATTGATCGAAGATCCTGCCGGACCGAAGGACATGCTCGTGCCGATGCCGAAGAAATGGATGTCGCGGATCCAGGGCGTCTCGCCAGGCCGCCGTTCCTCGAAGGCGTAGTCGGGCGCAAGGTAGGGGAAGGCCGAAAGGCGATCATTCGCCTCCTCGGCCGGCGGTGCATAGCGATCGGACCACAGCGCGATGTTGTCGGCGAAGCCCATCAGTTCCGGCACCAGCGAGGCATCCATCCGCACGCCCGTGCCGCAGATCGCATAGTCCGCGGCGAAATCTCCGCGGGCGGTCTCCAGCACGGCACGCCCGCCTTCCGTCCGCGCGCCCGTCCAAGGCCGTCCGACATGCATGGTGAAGTTCGGGTGCGCATTGACGCGATTGTAGGTGTCCTGCGGGAAACCTTCCCGCAGGCCCAGGATGTAGGACATGAAGCGCCAGCGCCATTCATCCGGCATCTCGTGCAGGTGGCGGATGAAGCCAGCGAAGGTCAGCCATCGATAGGGCTGGATCACCATCGGTTCGGCGCGCCGGCAGAAAAGGTGCACCTCCCTCGCCCCGGATTCGAGCGCCATGGCGGCATTGTCGAAGGCCGAGGCACCTGCGCCGAGCACCGCCACGACCTTGCCGCGCAGCGCGGCGAAGTCGATCTCCTCCGCCGCATGGGCGCGCAAGGCCGGCGGCAGCGCCGTGACGAAGTCCGGCATCCACCATTCGCCGAAGCCGTCCTGGCCGGTGGCGAGGACCACCTTGCGCGCGAAGAGGGTGCCGTCGTTCGTCTCGACCGCCAGGCAGGGAAGACCGTCATCGGTGCGCGCCGGGCCGATGCGTCCCGCGCTGACGCCGTTGCGCACCGGAATGCCGGTCACGCGGCGGAACCACAGCAGGTAGTCGTTCCAGTACTCCTTCGGGATCCAGCGCATGGCGGCGAAGTGTTCCGCGCCGAATTGCGCCTCGTGCCAGGCCTGGTAGGTCAGCGACGGAATCCGCAGATCCGGCCCCGTCTGGTCCTTCCAGGAGCGGAGGTTGTGCATCCGCGCATAGGTCACCCAGGGCCCCTCGCGCCCTTCCGGCGCACGGTCCAGCACCAGGATGTTGTCCACCTTGTCGCGCTTCAGCGCGAAGGCGACGGCGACGCCGCATTGCCCGCCGCCGACGATCAGGCAATCCAGCACGGGTCGCCCACCGGAGGATTTGGGCTGCAGCCAGGGCGCACGCGGATGCGCGGTCAGCTCCAGGTCGCGGGCGATGTCGGCTTCGAGGTCGGCAAGGGTGCGAGGCGCGGGCATGGGGAAAACATAGCCGCGCCGCGCCTGTCAGCAATCAGCCTCATCGCCGCACAACGAAGCGGCAGGCTGGCGCGCGAATGGGCGCGGACTCAGCCCGCCGGCGCGTCCAGGAGGCTCACATGCGCCGCGACCACCCGCCACCCTTCCGGGAACCGCACCCAGCTCTGCTGCTGGCGTCCGATGCGCGTCGAGCCCTCCCGCCGGAAGGTGATGGAGGCCGTGGCGAAATCCCGGCCATAGGTGGTGATCGAGGTGCGCAGGATCTCCCGCGCCAGCCCCTTCGGCGACCGGCCGGCACGGAAGGCCGCGATCTCCTCCGCGCCGAAGAGGTTTTCCGTGGCGCCGAAGCGCACCGTCTGCAGGCTGACCCAGAAGAGTTCGTCCAGCACCGGCACGTCGTTGGTGACGAGCGCGGTCTCGTAGCGCGCGAAGGCCGCCTCGACCTCCGCCTTCACCTCGGGAATGTCGATCTGCATGCTCAGGCTCCGAAAGCGGCGACGGGGGCGCGGGCCAGGCCCGAGGCCTCGAGCGCGCGGGCGACGCGCAGCGCGAGATCCTCGCGCCAGGCCGGCGCGATCACTTGCACGCCCAACGGCAGCGGACCGCCCGGCCAGACCGGCACGGCGGCCACGGGCAGGCCGATGAACGAGATGGGCTGCGTGTAGAGCCCGATATTCGGCCGCAGCGGCATCGTCGTGCCATCCAGCGTGACCTCCTGCGTGCCGAGCAGCGGCGCCGGCATGGGCGTCGAGGGCGCGAGCAGGATGTCATGGTCCCGCAACAGCGTGGCGACCTCGGCCGCGAACCAGCGACGGAAGCGCTGCGCCGCCTGCACCCAGGCGGCCGGCAGAAGGCTGCCGGCGATCAGCCGGTCCCGCACCGCCGGGTCGAAGTCGCCCGGCCGCGCGCGCAGGCGGGGCAGATGAAGTTCCGCCGCCTCGGCCATGGTGATGAGGAAGGCGGCGCCGCGGGCGCGCTCGGCCTCCGGCATCTCGACCGTCGCGGTCGCGCCGAGTTCGCGCGCCACGGCGTCCAGCGCGGCGGCGCTCCCGGCCATGCGGTGCCGCGCGAACCAGCCGCCGAGGCAGGCGATGCGCAAGCCCGCGATGCCCTGCTCGAAGCCATGGCCGACCGGCTCCGCCGCGCGGCGCGTGCAGGCCGGGTCGGCCGCATCAGGCCCCAGCAGCGCATCGTAGCAGGCCGCGAGGTCCCGCACCGACCGCGCCAGCGGCCCCACATGGTCGAGCGCGGCGACGAAGGGAAAGGCGCCCGCGCGCGAAAGCCGCCCATAGGTCGGCTTCAGCCCGAAGGTGCCGCAGAAGGCGGAGGGTACGCGGATCGAGCCATTGGTGTCCGACCCCAGCGCGATTGCCGCGAGCCCGCCCGCGACCGCCCCCCCCGAGCCGCCCGAGGACCCGCCCGTCATCCGCCCCGTATCGTGCGGATTGCGCGACGGCCCGTCATGCGCGTTCTCGCCCGTGAAGTCATAGGCGTATTCGCCCATGTTGAGCGCGCCCAGCGTCAGCCCGCCGGCCGCTTCCAGCCGCGCGACGGCGGTCGCGTCGGCGGTCGCGGGCAGATGGTCGCGGTTGATGCGCGACCCGGCGCGCGTGCCCAGGCCCTCGATGTCGAACAGGTTCTTCGCCGCGACCGGCGCGGCGGCGAGCGGCGGCAGCGCATCGCCCCGGGCGCGCGCGGCGTCCAGCGCGGCAGCCCGGGCCCGGGC
>NZ_JACADQ010000329.1 GCF_016106015.1 Neoroseomonas rubea | reverse complement strand
GCGTCGTTCACGCCGTCGCCGACCATCGCGGTCGGCGCGCGCGCGGCCTCGCGCCGCACGGCCTCGATCTTGTCCGCCGGCGCCTGGCTCGCCAGCACGGCATCGAGCCGCAGCGCGCGCCCGATCGGCGCTGCCGCCGCCGCGCGATCGCCGGTCAGGAGCAGGATCCGCTCGACCCCCAGCGCCCGCAGCCGACGCACCGCGCGCGGTGCATCGCGACGCACGCCGTCGGCCATCACGAAGGCCGCCGCCGCGTGGCCATCGACCGCGAGCCAGGCGACCGACCCCGCCGCCGCCGCGACCTGCGCGGTGATGCCGAAGCCGTCGCGCGGCACGATCCCCGCGGCCTGCAGGAACCCCTCCGAGCCGAGCATGAGCGCGCGGCCATCGACGATGCCCGTCAGCCCGCCGCCCGCCGTCTCCGCGACGCTTTCGGGCGGCGGCGGCACGATGCCGCGCGCGGTCGCGGCGGCGACGAGCGCGGTCGAGACCGGATGCGTCGAGCCTTGCGCGAGCGTCGCGGCAAGGCGCAGCGCGCCGTCGCGGCCGGGATCCGGCGCGGCATCGATCGCCGCGAGCCGGGGATGCCCCGGCGTCAGGGTGCCGGTCTTGTCGAACAGGACGGTCCGAACCCGCGCCAGGCGTTCCAGCGCGCCGCCGCCCTTCACGACAATGCCGCGCCGCGCCGCCCGCCCGATCCCGGCGATCAGCGCAACCGGCGCGGCGAGGATGAGCGGGCAGGGCGTCGCCACCACCAGCACCGACAGCGCGCGCGCCGCGTCGCCGCTGACGAGCCAGGCGCCGGCGGCGACGGCCGCCGTCAGCAGGATGAACCCCACCGCCCAGCGGTCAGCGAGCCGCACCAGCGGCGCGCGCACCGCTGCCGCATCGCGCGTCAGGCGAATGATCGCGGCATAGGTGCTCGCCGCAGCGTCATGGTCCGCACGCAGGCGGAAGGTCGCGCCCGCATTGACGGACCCGCTGCGCAGCCGGTCGCCGCGCCGCGCCTCGACCGGTTGCGCCTCGCCGGTCAGCGCGCTGTCGTCGAGCACGGCGCCGGTGTCCTCCAGCCGCCCGTCGGCCGGCACTGTTTCCCCGGGGCGAACCAGCAGCAGGTCGCCGGGGCGGATCGCCGCGACGTCGATCTCCTCCACGGCATCGTCCAGGATCCGTGCGGCACGGCGTGGCGCGCGGGCAACGAGTTCGGTGAGCGCCGCGCGTGCACGCCCCTCCGCCCAGGCCTCGAGCGCCTCGCCGCCGGCGACCATCATGCCGATCACCGCGGCCGTCGCGGCCTCCCCCAACGCGACCGCGCCGAGGATGGCGAAGAGCGCCACGGCATCGACGCCGAGCCGGCCGCCGATCAGCGCACGCGCCAGGCCGATCGCGACATGCGCGGCGATCGGCACGGCGGATGCCGTCCACACCCAGCCCGCGGCCTCCGGCGCGCCGGCAAGCCGGCAACCGATGCCGGCCGCGAGGCCGCCGATGCTCCAGGCGAGGAGGAGATATCGCTGCATGCGTGGCCACCATAGGGGCTTCTGGCCATAATGCCGCCGCCGCGCCCTGCCGGGCTTGTTCGACCTCAAGCGGCGTCGGGTCGCCCCGCGATGGGCTCGGCGAGCAGCACCGGGATGCGCAGCCGCGCCGCGAGGCGCTGCGCCATGGCGGCCATCGCCTCCGATTCGTTCGGCAGGATGATCAGGCGCGCGCGCTGTCCGGCGAGCGCGGCCTCGATCGCCTCGGCATCGCGTCGCGCGATGTGACGCGTCGCCGCACCCTCCGGCTCCCCGGCATCCGTCTCGGCCAGGACCAGGAGCCTCTCGCCCGCCGCCCTGGCCAAGCCCATCGCGAGGTCGAGCCCGGTGCGCGCATCATGCGGCGCGAGGACCGCGACCGCACCGCGGTCCCGCACCGGACGGGGCGGCAGCACGAGGACCGATGCGGCGCAGCCGAAGGCCGCGCGATGGCTGCCGGCGACCGATCGGCATGCGAAATCCGCCCCCGCGGCGAAGCCGGTCGCCAGGATGTCGCGCGGCGCCGCCTGGGCCACGAGCATGGATGCCGGGTCGCCGCGCAGCCGCTCGAAGCGCGCGGCCTGCCCGAGTGCCGTCACCTCGGCTTCCAGCTGGCGGCGGGCGCGTTCCGCCAGGCCCGCCATCTCGCCGAGGATCCGCTCGGGCTCGGCCGCGGCCCAGCGTCCCGCCGGCAGGCGGTACTCGCGCGCGCCGGCAAGCTGCGCCAGTTGTTCGTCCTCGACGAATATCCCGACCAGGTCCAGGCCGAGCAGTGCCCCGAACTCGGCTGCTGCGCGCAGCGCGCCGCCATCGCCGGCGAGGTTGCCGAGGTCGAGCAGCAGTCGGCGGCGCGCGTCGATCATGGCTTGGCGGCCCGCAGCGCGGCCTCCTCGCTGCCGACCCAGCGCCGGCGCAGCGCGGCGAAGCGCCTCAGCCGCGCCTCGACGCGCCGGTTGACCGAGCCTTCTGCGAAGGCGCCATCGGCCATCCGCGCCCCCGCCGGCAGGCCGGTCAGCAGGGCGAGCGCCTCATCCGCCGTCGCCACGGCATGCACCGCGAAGCGTCCGTCCCGGCAGGCCGCGACGACGTCCGGGTCCAGCATCAGGTGCCGCGCATTCGCCGCCGGAATGATGACGCCCTGCGTCCCGGTCAGCCCACGCGCCGCGCAGAGGTCGAAGAAGCCCTCAATCTTCTCGTTCACGCCGCCGATCGCCTGCACCAGCCCCTGCTGGTCGACCGATCCGGTGATGGCGAGGTCCTGCCGCAGCGGCACCTCGGCCAGCGCCGAGAGCAGGGCGCAGAGTTCCGCGCAGGACGCGCTGTCGCCTTCCACCCCCGAATAGGATTGCTCGAACACAAGGCTAGCCTGGAGCGACAGCGGTTCGTCCCGCGCATAGCGCGCGGCCAGGAAGCCCGAAAGGATCAGCACGCCCTTGCTATGCAGCGGGCCGCCAAGCTCGACCTCCCGCTCGATGTCGACTATGCCGGTGCTGCCAGGCCTGACGCGCGCCGTGATCCGCGATGGCCGCCCGAAGGCATGCCCCCCCATATCGAGCACGCTGAGGCCGTTCACCTGGCCTTCCCGGGCGCCTGCTGTCTCGACGCGCAGCACGCCATCGATCGTCGCGGCGTGCAGTCGTTCCTGCACGCGCGCGGCGCGGTGGCGGCGCGCGGCCAGGGCGGCCTCCACCTCCGCCGCACCGGCCTTCGCCTTGCTCGCCGTGCGCGCCCGCTCGCCGGCCTCGATCGCGACGTCGCGCAGCGGTTCGGGCAGAAGGGCGAGCCGCCCCGCATCGCCGGCGATCCGCGCAGCATGTTCGACGATGCGCGCGAGGCCGGCCTGCTCGATCGGCACCCCGGCCTCGGCTTCGATACCCGCCGCGACGATGCGCGCGAGCGCCGCCTCGTTCTCCGGCGTGCGATCCATCACCTCGTCGAAGTCGGCCAGCACCTTGAAATGCTGGTCGAGGTCCGGGTCGAACTCGGCGAGCAGATAGTAGAGATGCCGGTCGCCATGCACCACGACGCGCAGGTCGAGCGGGATCGGGTCCGGTTCGAGCGAGACGGTGCCCGCCATGCCCACGAAGCGCTGCATGTCCTCGATGACGATGCGCCCCGCGCTGAGCGCGCGCTTGAGCGCGGCCCAGCTGAACGGCTCGGTCAGCAGGCCGCGGGCATCGATCAGGAGCACGCCGCCATTGGCGCGGTGCAGCGCGCCGGCCTTGATCAGGCGGAAGCTGGTGAGCAGCGCCCCCTGCCGCGCCACATGCTCGACGCGGCCGATCAGGTTGCCGAGCGTCGGATTCATCTCCTCCACCACCGGCGCGCCGTCCGTGTCGGGATCCTGCGTGACGAGGACGTTGGCGCCGTAGCGCTCGCGCAGCCCGGCGCCCCGCGCGTTGCCCGGCACCGTCTCCGCTTCGGGGTCCTCGCCGAGGAACAAATGGAGGTTCTCGACGATGTCGGCGCGGATGGTCGCGATGTGCCGCACGATGTCCGGCAGGTCGGCGAAGGCGGCGAGCAGTTCCTCGACCTCCTGGTCGACGACGATGCGCGCGGCCTCCTGGTCGAGTTGCCGGACGGCCTCCCGGCGCTCCTTCTCGAGCTTCGGGATGGCGCGGAGCGTTTCCTCGAGTTCCTTCTCGACCGCCGCCATCACCTGGCGGGCGGCCTCGCGCTCGGTCTCCGGCCAGCCCGCGAAATCCTCGGGCGGGACGACCTTGCCCTCGCGCGCGGGCGCGACGGCGAAGCCCATCGGCGTGCGCAGGATGGCGACGCCGTCCTTCGCGGCCTTTTCGCCCAGCGCCTGGAAGGCCTGTTCCGCACGGCCGTGGAAGGTCGCCTCGATGGCGCCGCGGCGGCGCTGGTGGTCCTCGCCTTCCAGCACGGCCGGCAGGCCGGCACGCAGGTCCTCGACCAGCGTCTCCAGCGCCTTCGCGAAGGCCGGTGCGCGGCCCGCCGGCAGGCGCAGCGCCGTCGGCCGGTGCGGCGCTGCGAAATTGTGCATGTAGACCCAGTCGTCCGGCCGCGGGCGGCCGCGGGCGGCTTCCCGCATCCGCGCGGCCAGCGAATCCTTGATGCGTGCCGCAGCCGGCCCGATCGCGAAGATATTGAAGCCGCGGGCGGCCGTGCCGACGCCGAGCGCGAGCGCGGCCGCCGCGCGCGGCTGGAGCGCGAGGCGGTCGGCCTCGGGCGCGATCCCGTCGCCCACGCTGCCC
>NZ_JACADQ010000328.1 GCF_016106015.1 Neoroseomonas rubea | reverse complement strand
GGCCCCGGCTGGCCGAAGCCCTGGCCAGGCTGGGGCCCCTGGCCGAAGCCGGGTTGCTGCGGCGGCGCCTGGCCGAAGCCGGGCCGCGGCAGGGGGGGCGGCTTGTCGCGCGGCAGCGCCGTCTGCGGTCCGAAATTCCCGCGCGGGCCAAGGCCCTGCGGCCCCTGGCCGGGTGGCGGCGGTGGCATGTTGCCGAGCGAGCCGCCCTTCTGCGCGGCAGCCGGACTGGCCGCCGCGGCAAGGGCAAGCGCAAGGACGAGGGGTGCATGACGCATTCCGGCAGCGTGCCGGCACGTCGGGCGCGCGGTCAACGGCCGGCGCGCACCGGTGCTGCGCGGCCCGCGAAATCCTTCACAGCAGCCCTTCCCGCCGGAAGGACAGGTGACGTCCGTTGCCAATGATGAGGTGGTCGTGCAGCACGATGCCGAGCATCCCCGCCGCCCCCTTCACCTCCTGCGTCATCTCGAGGTCGGCGCGCGACGGCGTCGGGTCGCCGGAGGGGTGGTTGTGCACCAGGATCAGCGCGGTCGCCTGCAGTTCCAGCGCGCGGCGCACCACCTCCCGCGGATAGACCGGGGTGTGGTTCACCGTGCCGCGCGCCTGCGCCTCGTCCGCGATCAGCCGGTTCTTGGTGTCGAGGAACAGCACGCGGAACTGCTCCACCTTTTCGCGCGCCATGGCCGCCGAGAGATAGGCCAGCAGCCGGTCCCAGTTGTTCAGCACCGGCCTGTCGATCACCTCGGCGCGCACGAGGCGGAGGGCTGCCGCCTGCACGGTGCGCAGCGCCGCCGCGCCGGCTTCGCCGAGCCCCTCGACCGCGCGAAGGTCCTGCAGCGGCGCAGCGATGGCATTGGCGAAGGAACCGAAGCGCGTCAGCAGCGCGCGCGCGATCGGCTTGGTGTCCCGCCGCGGCAGCGCCAGGAACAGCACCATCTCCAGCAATTCATGGTCGAGCAGCGCGTCCGGCCCCGCGCCGAGCAGCTTTTCCCGCATCCGCGCGCGATGGCCGAGATGGCCGGGCGCGGCCTCGGCGGCCTCCGTGGCCGGCGTCGCCGCCGGCAGCAGCAGCTCGAAGACCGCTCCCGGTCCCGCCTCGGCCAGATGACGCGGCTTGCCCATGCATTCCCGTCCGGAACTCAACCCAAGGTGGATCGTTCCGGAAAAGAATTCAATGGATGGTTCAGGTGCCGCCCGGCACGTGCGGTCGGTGCATCCCCGCGGGCGAGAGCGTGAAGATCTCCACGCCCGTCTCGGTCACGCCCACCATGTGCTCGTACTGGGCGGAAAGGGAGCGGTCGCGCGTCACCGCCGTCCAGCCATCGTCGAGGATCTTCACCTCGGGCCGGCCGGCATTCACCATGGGCTCGACCGTGAAGAACATGCCGGGCTTCAGCCGCGGGCCTTCGCCGGGGCGGCCGAAATGCAGCACGTTCGGCGGTTCGTGGAAGTTGCGACCGATGCCGTGCCCGCAGAAGTCCCGCACCACGCTGAAGCGGTGCCGTTCCACGTAGGACTGGATGGCGTGCCCGACATCGCCGAGCGTGGCGCCCGGGCGAATGGCGGCGATCCCGCGCATCATCGCCTCATAGGTCACGTCCATCAGCAGCCGCGCCTTGGTGGATGGCGTGCCGGCCACGAACATGCGGCTCGTGTCGCCGTACCAGCCATCGAGGATGACGGTGACGTCGATGTTGACGATGTCGCCATCGGCCAGCACGCGGTCGCCCGGGATGCCGTGGCAGACCACGTGGTTGACCGAGGTGCAGGAGGACTTCGTGTAGCCGCGGTAGCCCAGCGTGGCGGGCACGGCGCCGTTGGCCACCATGAAGTCATGGCAGATCTGGTCGATCTCGCCCGTGGTGATCCCCGGGTGGATGTGGGCCGCGATCATGTCCAGCGTCTCGGCGGCGAGGCGGCCCGCCTTGCGCATGCCCGCGAAATCCTCGGGGCGATGGATGGTGATGCGGCGGGCTTCGCCGCCCTGCTGCTCCATGAACCTGCGTGCCGTCGTCTTGTGTGAGGGGTGAAGATGCGCCTCGGAACCTGGGGTTGCAAGCGCGTGGAGGGTGCGCGGCCGCAGTCAGGCCCCCGGGGCTTCGCCCGTGCCGTGTTCCACAGTGCCAAGCGCATCCGCCAGCCGGGCCGTGGCCGAGCCGGGGCGCGCCGCCCGCGGCTGGTCCGGGCCGGGGGCCCAGCCGGTCAGCGTGATCAGGCGCAGAGTCGCCGGCACGCCTTCCTCGGTGCGCGGCAGGCGGGCGGCGGCGAGCGGAAACAGCGCGCGGGGCGGCGTGCGGCGGTCGCGCGCCAGCACCGCATTGCCTTCCCCGGCCGCGCGGAGGTCGGCGAACAGCGCCAGCGGATCGCGGTAGAGCAGGGGGATGTCCTCGGCATCCGCGACCGGCAGGGCGAAGCCCGCGCGCTGCAGCAGCCCCGCCCCGTCGCGCAGGTCCGGGAAGGGGGATATGCGGGGCGCGATGCCCCCGCGCAGGTCGCTCTCCGCCTTCCCCAGCGCGGCGCGGAGTTCGCCGAGCGTCGGCAGGCCGGGCAGGGCGGCGAGGAACAGGCCGTCCGGCGCCAGGGCGCGGCGGATCTGCACCAGCGCGCCGGGCAGGTCGTTCACCCAATGCAGCGAGAGGCAGGCGACGACCAGGTCGAAGGCGCCCTCGGCGAAGGGCAGCCATTCCTCGTCCGCCGCGACAGGATGCGGGCCGGCGGCGCGTGCGAGCGCCGGGGAGAGGTCGGCCGAGACGACGAACGGCACGCCGCGCGCCGCGAGCCGGCGCGCGACAAGGCCGCGGCCGCCGATCTCGAGCGCGCGGGAGAAGCGGCGCGTCGTGTCGTCCAGCCGGTCGAGCAACCGGTCGGCGGCCTCGGCCAGGATCGGCGCGATGCGGTCCTGCGTCGCGGCCGCGCGGTCGCGGCGGCGGCGCACCAGGCGGCGGTCGAAGATCTCGACGGGGCTGCTCATGGGCGGGAGATGCGCCCGCCGCGCGGCGGGGGCAAGCGCCGCGGTTTCCCTCCGCCCACAAAGGGTTCTAGCGTCCGGCCGTTCGAGGGGAGGAGGCAGGCATGCCGAAGCAGGTCGATGCGGCGACGCTCAAGGGCTGGATCCGCGACGGGCGGGAACTCGCCATCCTCGATGCGCGGGAGGATGGGGAGTTCGGGCGCTCGCACCTGTTCTGGGCGGTGCCCTGCGGCCTGTCGAAGATGGAGGCCCGGGCGAGGGTGCTGCTGCCCCGGCGCGACGTGCGGGTGGTCTGCGTCGATGGCGGGGAGGGGTATGCGGCGCGGCTCGCCGCCTTCCTCGAAGGCATCGGCGGCACCGACGTCTCGGTGCTGGAGGGTGGCACGCCGGCCTGGGTCGCGGCGGGCTACGTCGCCTTCTCGGGCGTGAACGTGCCCTCCAAGGCGTTCGGCGAATGGGTCGAGCACCACTACCACACGCCCTCGGTCGACCCGGCCGAGCTCAAGGCGATGATGGAGTCAGGCATGGACATGGTCGTGCTCGACAGCCGGCCGATCGACGAGTTCCGCCGCATGACGATCCCGGGCGGCATCAACGTCCCGGGCGGGGAGCTGGTCTACCGGGTGGGCGACCTGGTCACGCGGCCGGAGACGACGATCGTCGTCAACTGCGCGGGGCGGACGCGGTCCATCCTCGGTGCCGAATCGCTGCGCAGCGCCGGCGTGCCGAACAAGGTGGTGGCGCTGCGCAACGGCACGATGGGGTGGGAACTGGCGGGCTTCGCCTGCGATCGCGGGCGGACCGCGCGATATCCGGAAGGCACGCCCGCGACGATCGACGACGCCTTCGCCCGCGCCGACCGCTTCGCCCGGCGGCACGGCGTGAAGACCGCGACGCGCGCCGATCTGGAACGGATGCGCGGCGAGGCCGGGCGGACGACCTATGTCCTCGATGTCCGCGATCCGTCGGAATTCGCCGCGGGGCATCTCGGCGGCAGTCGCTCGGCGCCGGGTGGGCAGTTGGTGCAGGCGACGGACCAATGGGTCGCGGTGCGCGAGGCGCGGATCGTGCTCGTGGACGACACCGGTGTGCGCGCCCGCATGACGGGGGGCTGGCTGCGCCAGCTGGGCGGCTGGGAGGTCTTCGCGCTGACCGACGGCCTGGATGGCCGGCTGGAGGAAGGCATGGCCCCGCCCGAGGTGCCTGAATCGACCGCGATCCGCGTGCCGCACATCACGCCGGCGGAATTGGCGGCGCTGGCGGGGGAGGGGGCGGTGCAGATCGTCGAACTCGCCCGTTCCATCGACTTCCGCGACGGGCACATCCCCGGCGCCGTCTGGGGCATCCGGACTCGTCTCGCGCGGCTCGCCGGCCGGCTGACGGGCGACCGTCATGTCGTGGTCGCGGCGGCGGAGGAATGGCAGGCGCGGCTGGCGGCGGAAGAACTGCGCGGGATCGTCCAGGCGCCGCTGAAGATCCTCGCTGGCGGCACCGCGGCCTGGAAGGCGGCAGGCTTCCCGCTGGCGTCCGACCGGCGAGACCCGCCGGATGCCGACTGCGTCGACTTCTACCTCCGCCCCTATGACAGGAACGAGGGCGTGGAGGCGGCGATGCGCGAATACCTCTCCTGGGAGATCGACCTCGTGCATGAGGTCGCGAAGGACGGGGACGCACCGTTCGGCGCCTGGGTCTAGCCGGGTGCGGCCGGCGCTGCGGCGCCTGGCGGGGGGCGCGCGCCGCGCCTCCGCCGGGCTGCTCGACGCGCTGCTGCCGCC
>NZ_JACADQ010000327.1 GCF_016106015.1 Neoroseomonas rubea | reverse complement strand
GATTCAAGCGAGTCCGGAGTTCGGGCGAGTGCTCTCCCGATCCACCGGCGCCGCGCGGCTGGACGCTGATGCGCAGCACGGAGGCGGCGACCTCCGGCGCGGCGGCGTCGAGACAGCCGGCGGTTTGGCGGCCGTGCGGCGTGCCCGCGCAGCCAGCGAGGAGCAGCAGCAGCGCACCCGCGGCGCGGGGCAGGGCGATCCCGATGGCCATGGGCCGGAGGATCGCCGCCGGAGGTGAAGATACCGGAAATCAGGAAAGACACGCCGGGCGGGACAAAGGTCAACGCCCGGCTGCCGGGACGAAGGGGGACGTCGCCGCCCCCCTGGCCGGATCAGGCGGCCTTCAGCCGCTCGGCGATCTGCACCGCGTTCAGCGCCGCGCCCTTCAGCAACTGGTCGCCGCAGAGGAAGATGTCGAGCCCGCGATCCCCGAAGACGGGGTTGGCGCGGATGCGCCCGGCCTCGACATCATCCTGCCCGGTCGCGGTCAGCGGCATCGGGTAGATCCCGTTCTCCGGGTCGTCCACCACCTTCACGCCTGGGGCGCGGCGCAGCACCTCCCGCGCCGCCTCGGGTGTGACGGGCCGCTCGGTCTCGATCGTCACGGCTTCGGCGTGCACGCGCATGGTCGGGATGCGGACCGCGGTGCAGGAGATGGGCAGGTCCGGCAGCCCCATGATCTTCCGGCTTTCCCAGACGACCTTCATCTCCTCCCGCGTGTAGGCGTTCGGCTGGAAGGAATCGATCTGAGGGATGACGTTGAAGGCGAGCGGCCAGCGGAAGACGTCGTGCCGGGGCTTCTCGCCGTCGACCAGCACGCGGCGCGTCTCGCGCTCCAGCTCCGCCATGCCTTCCGCGCCGGCGCCGGACGCCGCCTGGTAGGTAGAGACGATGACGCGGCGCAGCCCGAAGGCCTGGCGCAGGGGCTCGAGCGCCACGACCAGGATCGCCGTCGTGCAGTTCGGATTGGCGATCAGGCGATGCGCGCCGATCGCCGAGGCGTTCACCTCCGGCACCACCAGCGGAACGTTGTCCTGCAGCCGGAAGGCGGAGGAATTGTCGACCACCGTCACCCCGGCTTCGACCATCTTCGGCGCATGCGCCTTGGCGAAGTCGCCCGAGACGGCGAGCAGCGCGAGGTCGAGGTCGCGCATCTTGGCGTCGGAGAATTCCTCGATCTCCGTCTCCCCGAAGGGCGTCGTGGTTTTCGTGCCGGCGCTGCGGGCGGAGGCAAACAGCCTCAGGGAGGAGACCGGGAAGGCCCGGCGCCCCAGAACGTCCACGAGTTCCCGGCCCACCGCTCCGGTGGCGCCGACGATGCCGACACGCATGTCCCTGTGTGTCCTTTCAGGGTCTGAAGGGGCGGGCTGGATAGCGCAACGGGCCCGGCGCACCAATGCTTTCCGGCGCGGGGCCGCCCCCCGGGGCGGGCATGACGCGCCGGCGGGGTCGCCCTTCCGCCCAGGGCCACCTATAAGGCGCCACCGCTGTGACCGAATGGGTGCACCACCGTGACGACCGCCCCCGCCGACCTGAACGCCGTGAAGGCCTGGCCCTTCGAGGAAGCGCGCAAGGTTGCCGCGCGGCTGGCGAAGTCCGGCAAGGGGCAGGCGCTGTTCGAGACCGGCTACGGCCCCTCCGGCCTGCCGCATATCGGCACCTTCGGGGAAGTGGCGCGCACCTCCTGGGTCCGCCGCGCCTTCGAGATGCTGACGGGGATGCCCTCCCGCCTGATCGCCTTCAGCGACGACATGGACGGGCTGCGCAAGGTGCCGGACAACGTGCCGAATAAGGAGATGCTGGCGCAGCATCTCGGCCGGCCGGTCACCGCCATCCCCGACCCCTTCGGCACGCATGAGAGCTTCGGGCACCACAACAACGCCCGGCTGCGGTCGTTCCTGGATGCCTTCGGCTTCGAATACGAATTCGCGAGTTCCTCGGACTACTACAAGTCCGGCCGCTTCGACGCCGCGCTGCTGCGCATGGCCGAGCGGCACGAGGAGGTGCGCGGCGTGATCCTGCCGACGCTCGGCCCCGACCGGCGCGCGACCTATTCCCCCTTCCTGCCCATCCATCCGAAGACCGGCATCGTGATGCAGGTGCCGATGGAGGAGGTCCGCCCCGCCGACGACCTGCTGGTCTGGGTCGACCCCGCGACCGGCGAGCGGCACGGCACGCGCATCACCGGCGGGCATTGCAAGGCGCAGTGGAAGGCCGACTGGGCGCTGCGCTGGTATGCGCTCGGCGTCGACTACGAGATGTCGGGCAAGGACCTGATCGATTCCGTGCGCCTGTCCTCGGCCATCTGCCGCGTGCTGGGGGGCGAGCCGCCCGAGGCCTTCACCTACGAGCATTTCCTGGATGAACAGGGCCAGAAGATCAGCAAGTCCAAGGGCAACGGGCTGACCATCGAGGAATGGTTGCGCTACGCGCCGCCGGAGAGCCTGTCGCAGTTCATGTACAACCAGCCGCAGCGCGCCAAGCGGCTGTATTTCGACCAGATCCCGCGCGCGGTGGACGAATACCTGCAGCACCGCGCCCGGCTACGCGTGGCGGCCGACCCCGCCGTGCCGGCCTGGCACATCCATGGCGGCGCGGCGCCGAACGACCCGGAGCCGCCGGTCTCCTTCACCATGCTGCTGAACCTCGCCTCGGTCGTGAACGCCGACGATCCGGAGATGCTCTGGGGCTTTCTGCGCCGCTACGCGCCGGGGGCGACGCCGGCGAGCCAGCCTTTGCTCGGCAAGCTGGTGGAGCATGCCATCCACTACTACCGGGACTTCGTCCTGCCCACGAAGCGCTTCCGCCTGCCCAGCGAGGCCGAGCGCGAGGCGCTCTCGGCGCTGATGGCCGCGCTGCGCGACCGCGCGACGGATCTCGAGGCGATGGCGCCGGAGGACCGCGCCAAGGCCGCGCAGGACATCGTCTACGATGCCGGCCGGCGGGATCCCTTCCTGGAACCGGGCAAGGACGGCAAGCCGGGTGTCTCCCGCGCCTGGTTCAACGCGCTGTACCAGGTGCTGCTGGGGCAGCAGGAAGGGCCGCGCTTCGGCGGCTTCGTGGCGCTCTACGGCATCGCGGGCACGATCGGGCTGATCGAGGCCGCGCTCGCGCGCACGGAAACGCCCGCGGCGTGAGCGAGCCCTCCGGCCCGCAGCGCGCCCTGGCGCTTCTCAAGCGCCACGGCCCGACCGTGTTCGGGCTGCTGCTGCTGCTTGGCGCGCTGTTCGTGGTGCAGCGGGAATTCCGCGGCCTCGCCTGGGCGGATATCCGCGGCGCGCTGCATGCGACGCCGGCATCCGCGCTGTGGGCCGCGGGCGGCTTCACGTTGCTCGCCTACCTGATCCTGACGGCCTATGACCGGCTGGGGTCGGTCTATGCGGGGCATCCGGTGTCCTACGCGCGGACCTCGCTCGCCTCCTTCGTCGCCTATTCCATGGCGAACAACCTCGGCTTCCAGACCGTCTCGGGGGCGGCGGTGCGCTACCGGTTCTACGCCGCCTGGGGGCTGCCGCCTCTCGCCATCGCGAAAGTGGTCGCCTTCACCTCGCTCACCTTCGGGCTCGGCGGCTTCGCGCTCGGCGGCCTGGTGCTGGTGGTGGAGCCGGAGGTGCTGCCCTTCTTCGGCGACGGCACGGCGCGCTGGGCGATGCAGGCCCTGGGCATCCTGCTCTGGGCGATCGTCTGCGCCTACATCCTGCTGGCGCGCTTCGTGCCGCATTTCCGCCTGTTCGGCTATCAGATCGACCTGCCGGGCTTCCGCATGGCGGTCGGCCAGACGGCGCTGGCGAGCGCCGATGTCGCGGTGACGGCGCTGATCTTCTGGGCGCTGCTGCCGCCGGCCGAAGGGCTCACCTTCCTGCATTTCCTCGGCATCTACGTGGCGGCCTATACGGCGGGGATCGCGGCGAACGTGCCGGGGGGTATCGGCGTCTTCGACGGGGCGATGCTGTTCGCGCTGTCGGGCTACCTGCCGACACCCGTCGTGGTGGGCGCGCTGCTGCTCTTTCGCCTGTACTACTACATCGTGCCGCTGTTCCTGGCGGGGCTGCTCTTCGCGGGCTTCGAGGTGAGCCAGCGGCGCCACCTGCTGGACCGCCTGGCCCCCGAACGCGGCGTCGCGATGTCCTTCGAGGTGCCGGCGCTCGCGGCCCTCGCGGGGCTTGCCGCGCTCGTGCTGCTGTTCATCGGCGCGCTGCCGCCCAAGACCGGGCCGCTCGAAGGCGTGTTCGAGCTGCTGGACGAGGCGGCGAGCCATTTCGCGGCCTCGGTCGTGGGATCCCTGCTGCTGGTCGCGGCCTATGGGCTGGTGCGGCGCCTCGCCATCTCCTGGTGGGCGACACTGCTGCTGCTGCTGAACGGGACGATGATAGCCTGGCTCCGCGGGGAGCCCTGGTGGCTGACCGGCATCTTCCTGCTGATCGCCGTGCTGCTCGCGACCGTCCGGCCGGCCTTCTACAGGCGCGCGCGGCTGACGAGCGAGCCGCTTTCGGCCGAGACGGCCGGGGCGCTGACCGCGCTCGGCCTGTGCGCCTTCACCCTCGCTCTCGTCGCCTATGGGGGCGGCGTCGCCGACAATTCGTGGTGGGGCGTGGTGTTCGCCGAGGATGCGCCGCACACGCTGCGATTCGGGGTCGGGCTCGCGGGCGTGCTGCTGCTGGTCGCGGCGGTGCGCCTTCTGCGGCCGGCGCGCCCGCCGGCGCTGCCCTTCGACCAGGCGGCGCGCGAAAGGCTCGCGGC
>NZ_JACADQ010000326.1 GCF_016106015.1 Neoroseomonas rubea | reverse complement strand
CGCCGGAACCGCGGTCCGCCTGCTTCTTCTCGCCTAGCCTTCGGCGGCGGCCCCGCGACCGGAGCGACCCGTCAAGCCGTCCCGCCGCCCAGGATCGCCGCGGCCAGGCGGTTGAAGTCGGCCTCGTCGGGGGCCGCGTCCGCCAGCGCCTCCCAGGCCGCCGCGGCGCGCGCGGTGGCGTCGAGCGGCGCGTCCACGGATTGCGCGAGGCCCAGCGCGAGGCGGACATCCTTGCGCATCAGCCCGGCCGAGAAGCCGGAATCGAAGGTCCCGGGCAGGATCCAGCGCGGCCAGTTCACCTCCGTCGCGGCCGAGCGGCCGGTCGCGCCGTTGATCACGGGCAGCAGCGCCTCCGGCGCCACGCCCGCCGCCGCGCCGAGGCGCAGCGCCTCGGCCGAGACGACGAGGTTCGTCGCGACCAGCAGGTTGTTCACCAGCTTGGCGACCTGCCCCGCGCCGGACGGGCCGATGTGCAGCACCCTCGCGGCGAGCAGGTCGATCACCGGCCGCGCGCGCGCCAGCGCCGCCCCATCCCCGCCGATCATCATCGCGAGCGTGCCCGCTGCCGCGCCCGCCGGCCCACCCGAGACCGGCGCGTCGAGATAGGCGCAGCCCCAACTCTCGGCTGTCGCGGCGAAGCCGCGGGCCTCGGCCGGCGCGAGGGTGGAGGTGTCGAGGATGACGCTGCCCTTGGACAGCACCGGAAGGACCGCAGACAGCACCGTGCCGACCGCGCCGGCATCCGGCAGGGAGAGGATCACCTCGGGCCCGACCGCGCCACCGAGGCCGCCCGGCACGGCGGCACCCGCCGCGGCGGCGGCGGCGCGCCGCTCCTCCTCGAGGTCCCAGGCGCGCGGGGTGCGACCCGCGGCGATCAGGCGGCGCAGCATCGCGAAGCCCATGTTGCCGAGCCCGATCACGGCGACCATCGCCACACTCCTCGATTTGCGATCCACCGTGACAGCGCCCCCGGGGCTGGGCAAGCGGCGGCGCCGGCCCTACACCCGCCCCATGAGCGACCTGCCCATGATCGGCCCCCTGCTGGTGCGCCTGCTCGGCCCGGCGCGGGCGGCGCTGGCGCAGGAATTCCTGCGCTTCGGCGTCGTCGGCACAGTCGGCTTCGTGGTCGACACCACCGTGCTCTACGGGGCGCTCGCGCTCGGCGCGGGGCTCTATGGCGGGCGCGCCATCTCCTACGTCACGGCGGCGACGACGACGTGGCTGCTCAACCGGCTCTGGACCTTCCGCAACCGGGCGGGCGGGACGTCGGCGCACCGGCAATGGGCGCTGTTCGTGATCGTGAACCTGGGCGGCTTCGCGCTGAACTACGGGACCTACGCCGCGCTCGTCACCTTCGTGCCGCTGGTCGCGGCCTGGCCGGTGCTGGGCGTCGCGGCGGGCTCGATCGCCGGCATGTTCTCGAACTTCTTCCTCTCGCGCGCGCTCGTCTTCGCGCCGCGCTGAGGCTCAGCCGCGCGGTCGCATCATCCCGAGCACAGCGATGAAGAAGGCGCCGAAGGCCAGCTGCAGCCCGAGCAGCATGGCAGTGACAGAGGCGATCGCGAGCCGCAGCGCGCCCGTGCCGCGCAGTTCTCCGAAGCGCTCCGCGCCCCAGATCGCCACCGTCGCGGCGCCGAGGCCGAGGCCCGCCAGCACCAGGATCCCGGCCACGATGAGCGCCGGCTCCAGCCCGAAGCGGGCGAGCGCGGCATTGAGCGCGCGGGACTCAGGCACCATGCCCATCTGCGCGCCGTAGATGCGCGAGAAGACCCAGAACTGCACGGCCTGGAAGCCCATCACCGTCGCGCCGGATGCATAAAGCAAAGTATGCACATCGAAGGTCAGCCCGAAGGCGCGCGCCGGGCCCGGCAGCAGCACCGCCATAGCCGCAAGCCCGGCCAGCGCCAGCGCAAGCCCCGGATAGAGGAACAGCCAACGCGGGCAGAACACGAGCAGGAAGCGCAGGTGCCGCCAGCCATCCCGCCAGGACCGCAGATGCGGCGGCCGCGACCGCCCGTCCGGCGAGAGGGTCGTCGGCACCTCGGCGATGCGCAGCCCCTGCATCGTCGCCTTCACCACCATCTCGGAGGCGAATTCCATCCCCGGCGCGCGCAGGTCGAGCCCCAACATCGCCTCCCGCCGGAAGCCGCGCAGGCCGCAATGGAAGTCGCCCACCGGGCTGCCATAGAAGACGCGCCCGATGGTCGAGAGCACGGGATTGCCCAGGTAGCGATGCAACGGCGGCATCGCACCTGGCTTGATCCCGCCGCGGAAGCGGTTGCCCATCACCAGGTCGAAGCCTTCGCGCAGCTTGGCAAGGAAGGGGTCGAGGGCGGAAAAATCGTAGGAATCGTCGCTGTCGCCCATCACGACGAAGCGCCCGCGGGCAGCGCGGATGCCGGTGATCAGCGCCGCGCCGTAGCCGCGCTCGGGTACGGGCACCACGCGCGCGCCGAGCCGCTCGGCGATCGCCTGGCTGCCGTCGGTGCTGCCATTGTCGGCGATCAGCACCTCCCCGGCCACGCCGCTGCGGGCGAGGTAGCCCATGGCCTTCGCGACGCAGGTGCCGATCGTCTCGGCCTCGTTCAGGCAGGGCATGAGGATGGTGAGTTCGACCGTCCCGGCCTCGGCCTCATCGGCCATGATCACGTCCATGCGGCCACGTCCTCCCGCGCGCCGGGCCCCGCCGGGCGCCGCCTTCGGATGGGCCCGCCAAGGGGTTTCGGCAACCCCGACGTGACGAATGGTGTGCTAGGATGGGTTGTGCGCATGAGAGGCAGCCCAGGAGAGTCTTAAAAACTTGTAAATTTCTTATTCTTTGCCCTAACCTCCTGGCAACAAGACGCCTATTGATGTGACGGCCAGCGACGCCGCGCCCCCCGCCACGGCGCAATGATGCTGGCACTTGGAAAGGATGGCTGCGATCCATGGCTCCTGATCCGAGGATGGTCCTCGGCGAGACCCCCCCGGCGCAGACGGCGCTCGCCCGGGCGCTCGCCGCCTGCCGCAGCCAGTTCATGGCCGTCGGCGTGTTCAGCGGCGTGGTCAACGTCCTGCAGCTCACCGTCTCGCTATACATGATGCAGGTGTTCGACCGGGTGCTCGCCACCCGCAACCTCGACACGCTGCTCTACCTGACGCTCATCGCCATCGCGGCACTCGGCCTGCTCGCCGTGCTGGAAGCGGCGCGCTCGCGCATCATGCACCGCATCGGCGGCTGGATGGAGGAGAAGGTCGCGCCGGAAGGCTTCGCCCGCGCGGTGGAAAGCCAGCTGCGCGGCCGCCCCTACCGGATGGAGGCGCTGCGCGACCTCGCAGTCTGCCGCGGCTTCATCGCCTCCCCCGGCGCGCTCTCGCTCTATGACGTGCCCTGGGTGCCGGCATACCTGCTCGTGATCTTCGCGCTGAATCCGATTCTCGGCGCCGTCGCGGCGGTCGGCGCGCTGCTGCTCTTCGGGCTGACGGTGCTGAGCGAGGTCGCGACCTCGAAGCTGCTGCGCGAGGCGAACACCGGCGCCATGGTCTCCCAGCGCCGCGCCGAATCGATCGTGCGCAACGCCGAGGTCATCGACAGCATGGGCATGCTGCCTGCCGTCATGGCGCGCTGGCGCATCGGCGTCGCCGAGATGACCGCGCCGATGAACCGCGCCATGGACCGCGCCGCGCCGCTGCTCGCCATCACGAAGTTCACCCGGCTTGCGGTGCAGGTCGCGATCCTCGGCCTGGGCGCCTATCTGGTGCTGCAACAGCAGATGACCGCGGGCGCGTCGATCGCCGCCTCGATCATCATGGGCCGCGCCCTCGCGCCCGTCGAACAGCTGATCGGCGGCTGGAAGCAGCTGGTGCAGGCGCGGCAGTCCTGGAAGCGGCTGCAGGCCTTCCTGGTGCTGCCGCGGCTGCGCCCGCCCGGCATCCCGCTGCCCGAACCCCGCGGCCGGCTCGCGGTGGAACGCGTGACCTTCGGCTTCCCGGGGTCCGGCGTCGCGGTCATCAAGGGCGTCTCCTTCGCGCTCGAACCCGCCGAAAGCCTGGCCATCATCGGCCCGTCGGCGGCAGGCAAGACCACGCTGATCCGCCTGCTGACCGGCACGCTGCAATGCAATTCCGGCGCGGTGCGGCTCGACGGCGCCGATGTCTACACCTGGCAGCGGGAGGATTTCGGCCGCCATGTCGGCTACCTGCCGCAGGATGTCGAACTGTTCGATGGCACGGTGATCGACAACATCTCCCGCATGGCGGAAGCCCCGGCCGAAGCGGTGTTCGACGCGGCCAAGCTCGCCGGCGCGCATGAGATGATCCTGCGCCTGCCCAAGGGCTACGAGACCGAGATCGGCGAGGGCGGCCAGCACCTGTCCGGCGGGCAGCGCCAGCAGATCGGCCTGGCCCGTGCCATGTTCGGCAACCCGAAGCTGATCGTGCTCGATGAGCCGAACAGCAACCTCGACGGCGATTCGGAAGCCGCGCTGCTCGGCGCGCTGCAGGAACTGCGCAAGAGGGGGACGACGGTCGTGCTCGTCTCCCACCGCCCCGTCCTCGTGCAGGGGGTGGAGAAGGTGCTGCTGATGCGCGACGGCGCGGTCGAGATGTTCGGTCCGCGCACCGAGGTGCTGAAGAAGATCATGAAACCCGCCCAGCCCACGCCGATCCCGGCCCCGCAGGCCGCGCGCGCCGAGCCGAAGGGAGCCCAGGCATGAGCGAGCCCGCCATCGCCCCCGGCCCGGTGCCTGCCGCCCCGCCGCCGGCGGCCAATGCCGCCCCGCACCCTG
>NZ_JACADQ010000325.1 GCF_016106015.1 Neoroseomonas rubea | reverse complement strand
CGCGAGCGGCACCGCGCCGCGCGCCTTGGCGTGGTCGGCCGTTTCCAGCACGAGGAAGGCGCCGAGCGCGCCGCCGACGAACCCGCCCGTGCCGGGCCGTGCCGAGACCGGCGCGAAAGGCCCGCGCCAGAGCGCGCCGCCCGCGCCGTACAGCAGCACCAGGTCCCAGCGCTGGGAGGCATAGGCGCCGCCGACCAGCGCGATGCCGCCGCGCCCTTCGGCCAGGCGCGCTGCGGCGATGCGCACCGCGTCGGCCGCGGCCGCTTCCTCCCCCATGAAGGTGCGGGAGGAACCGGTCACGCCGTGCACGATCGAGATGTTGCCGGCGAGCAGGTTCGACAGCTGCGCGAGGAAGAGCGTGGGCCGGAGGTCGGTGGCCAGTTTCTCGTTCAGCGCCGGGCCGGCTTCCGCGGGCGGGGTGGTGCAGAACTGCGCGGCGACCGCCTCATCGACCGCGATGTCGCGCTCGCCGCCGCCGGCGGAGACGATCAGGTGCATGTCGGCAACCAGCCCGCGCGCGCCCGCCTGGTCGATGGCCAGCCCGGCGGCGTAGGTGCCGAGGCGCTGCCAGGGCTCCATCTGCCGCTGGTCGCCCTTCTTGGGGATCTGCGCGTCGAGGTTCAGCGCGGGCAGCGGATGGACGGGGTAGGGGGCGAAGGCGGCCTCGTCCACCACCGGCGCGGTGCCGGGCCTGGAGAGGATGTCCCAATGTGCGTCCGGCCCCTCGCCGAGCGAGGAGACGAGGCCGATGCCGGTGATGACGACGTCCTGGCGGGTCATGCGAGGCCGAGCTCCTGCCCGCGCTGCTTCATCGCGGCGGCGAGTTCCGGGGCGGGGAAGTCCATGATGCGCAGCGTGAGTTCCGCGTCGCAGATGCGCTTGCCGCCGGCTTCGATGCGCGCCTTGGTCACGGCGTAGCCGGAGCCGTCGTGCAGGCGTTCGGCATGGACAGTGACGGCCGTGCCGGGCCCGACGAAGGAGCGGAACTTGGCTTCCTTCACGCCCATCAGGAAGGGCATGCGGGAGAAGTCCATCAGCTTGAGCAGCAGCCAGCCCGAGGCCTGGGCCATGGTCTCGACCAGCAGCACGCCAGGCATGAGCGGATAGCCCGGGAAATGCCCCTCGAAGACCGGGGAGGCGTCGGGGATGGTGCTTTCGACGGTGATGGCCTCGCCCTGGAGCGAGGCCACCCGGTCGATCATCTGGAAGTACTCGAGGCGCAAGGCAGGTCCCCCGCGGCCGCGCGGTGCCGTCAGCCGCCCTTGGCGGCGACCAGCTCGTCGATGCGCGCGGCCAGGTTCTTCATGACGAAGTACTGCTCGGCGGGCGCGGTGCCGGCGTTGACTTCCTGCGTCCATGCCTCGACCGGGACCTTGATGCCGAAGGCCTTGTCGATGGCGAAGACGATGTCGAGGAAGTCGAGGCTGTCGATACCGAGGTCATTGATGACATGGCTGTCGGGCAGGATGTTCTCCCGCGCGACTTCGCTGTTCTCGGCGATGATGTCCGCGATGCGGTCGAAGGACGAGGCCATGGGTGGCCCTCCGTGGGGAATCCGGGGTTGGGCTGAGGATTGGGGGGCGTCTTTGGCCTGAATGGGGGCGGAAGGCAAGATTCGGAGGTTCGTTCCGGATGCCGCCCGGGCTCAGAACCATCGCAGGGGCGGCCGCTCAGGCCTCACAGCGGCCTTGATCGCGTCGCGATCAGTGAGAAACGCGACCGGGAGAATGAAGCTGTCCACCTCCGTCCGCCTCGCGCCAAGGATAAGCCTTGTGAAGCGTCGCTGAAGGAAGCGCCGCAACCCAAGCTTCCCGACAGGCGGTTGAACTGGTCGCCTGGGATCAGCCGTGTCGTAGGCCGGGAAGATGATCGATGCCGGGCCGGCGCCCTTGAAGATGACCTTTGCGGGGCCGTGCCGGTCGCGGTTCCATCGACGCCCAAGGCTGTCGGTCGTTTCGCCTGTGGTTGCGTCGATGCGTAACCCTTCGGCTACCGAAGCCCGTGAAGAATGCGAACGGGCCCGGCCCGGAAAGGGCGAACGCAACCCAGCGCATCGGGCCGCCGCCGAGCAAGAGGGGGGAGGCAAAGACGCATCCCATGACGCCGAACAGGATCTGCAAAAGAACGAGCTTGTCATTGTTCGGCCGCGGCTCGATCACCTGCGGGGCCACCATAACGGATGGCGAGATCGAATCAGGCGGCGTCATCGTGCTCGCATATTCCCGAAATGCCCCCGGGGAGATTCGAACTCCCACACCCTCTCGGGCGAGCGATTTTGAGTCGCCTGCGTCTACCGTTCCGCCACAGGGGCCTGGGCGGCGTCATGCCTAGCCGGGCGCGGCGGGCCGCGTCCAGCCCCGGCGGGGCGGCTATTCCGCCGCGGCGCGTGCCGGGCCTTCGACGTTCTTCGTCTCGAACTCGGCCGGCCCGGTGATCTCGAGGATCTCGACATCGTCGGAATGGGCGATCTCCCGGTGCCTCACCAGGCGCGGCTGGTAGCAGGAATCGCCGGCGTGGAAGGTCTTCTCGCCGATATCCTCGTATTCGAACTTCACCCAGCCCTTGAGGACGAAGAACATCTGGAAGGGCAGGTCGTGGGTGTGCCACTGGCCGGTGGCGTGCTCGCCCGGGATGGCGCGGATCACATGTGCCCCGAAGGCCCCGTTGGTGGCCTTGGCGATATCGAGGTCGCGATACTCGAAGAAGGCCCGCAGCCCGCGCTTGAACTCGGCGTCCTTCGCGTGGCTCGTCGTCGTCGTACCCATCGTTCGTTTCCTCCGTGTCTTCATGCGAGGGCGGAAAGCCAAAAAAGGGAGGGGGTGCGGGGGAGGTTCATCCTCCCCCGCGTGCCGTCATTCGAGCGGCAGCGCCACATGCTTCACGAACCCCGGCCGCGTCTTGAGCGCCTCGTAGTAGCGGGCGAGGTTCGGCAGGTCCGGCCGTTCGATCGGCAGGGCGTGCCAGCGATGGACCCAGCAGCCGAGCGAGAGGTCGGCCAGCGTGACGTGATCCCCGCACAGGAAGCGCGAGGCGGCGACCTGCGCATCGACGATGCGGAACAGCCGCCCGGCATCCTCCCGCGCCTTGCCTTCCGCCTTCCAGTCGCGGTCCGGCTCGGGGATGCGGATATGGGTGAAGAAGATCGTGACCATCGGGGATGTGACGTGGCCGAGCGTCCAGTCCATCCAGGTCTCGACCTTTGCCCGGGCGCGGGGCTCGGCCGGATAGAGGCTGCCCGACGGGGCGTACCGGTTGCAGAGGTAGCGGGCGATGGCGTTGCTCTCCCAGAGCGACCAGCCGTCTTCCTCTTCCAGCGTCGGCACCAGCCCCATCGGGTTCATGGCCCGGTAGGCGGGGTCCTTGGTCTTGCCGAAGGCGCCGCCGGCGTCGATGCGCTCGTAGTCCAGGCCGAGTTCGTCGAGGGTCCAGAGGACCTTCATGACGTTGCTGGAACTGGCCCGGCCCCACAATCTGCGCATCGAGTTCCTCCCGCGGATGGGCTGAGGCTATGCCCCGCGCGTGGCGCGGTCCAGTTGCGCCAGGCGGCGCGGCGCGCGACATGGGGGCCATGGGACCAGGCCTGATCGTGCTCGTCTTCGCCGTCGGCGCGCCGCTCTTCGCCATGGGCAGCGAGACCTGGTGGGGTCTCGCGCCCTGCGCGCTCTGCCTCTGGCAGCGCTGGCCCTATTGGGTGGCGGCGGGGTTCGCGGTGGTCGCGGCGGTGCTGCCCGGGCGGGGCCGCGCGGCGCTGCTGGTGCTGGCCGGGCTTGCGGCCTTCGCCTCGGCTGGCGTCGGCGCGCTGCATGTGGGGGTGGAGCAGGGCTGGTGGCCTTCGCCGCTGCCGGGCTGCGCCGCGGCGACCTCCTCCGGGGCTGGCGGCAGCCTCGACGACCTGATGCGCGGGTTGGCCGCGGCGCCGTCGAAGCCCTGCGACGCGCCCACCTTCCTCATTCCCGGGCTGCCGCTTTCCATGGCGGCGATGAACCTCATCTATGGCCTCGGGCTCGGCGTTCTCGCGCTGGCCCTGGCCCGCCGAGGACGCACCGCATGACCACGAGCCGCACCACCGCCGAGACCCGCCTGCCCGGCGACCCCACGCCGCGGGAGGTGGTGGAACGCGCCATCCGCGTCGACCACGCCGGCGAATACGGCGCGAAGCGCATCTATGAGGGCCAGCTCGCCGTGCTCGGCCGAACGAAGTGGCGCCCGACGCTGGAACACATGAAGGAGCAGGAACAGGTCCACCTGGACACCTTCACGCGCCTGGTCGGCGAGCGCCGCGTGCGCCCGACCGCGCTGCTGCCGATCTGGCACGTGGCCGGTTTCGCGCTGGGGGCGGCGACGGCGCTGCTCGGCCATCGTGGCGCGATGGCCTGCACCGTCGCGGTCGAGGAAGCGATCGACGAGCATTATCGCGCGCAGGAGGAGGAGCTCGGCGAGGACGAGGCCGAGCTGAAGGCGCATATCGAGAAGTTCCGCGCCGAGGAGCTGGAGCACCGCGACATCGGCCTCGAGAACGAGGCCGAGCTCGCCCCCGCCTACCGGCTGCTGAGTGCCGCCATCAAGGCCGGCTGCAAGGTCGCGATCCGGCTGAGCGAGCGCGTCTGAGCCGAGGCTGTCGCGCGTGACGATCACGACGTGCCGCGCGGCCGTTGCCGTGCCGAGGGCGCCGCGCCCGCCGCGTGCCATGGCCGGCGCGGCCCGATGAGCGGACTCGCCGTGCAGAAGGGCCCCGCCGCAGCCGCGGCGCTGCTGCTGCTGGCCTGCGCCGCGCTGC
>NZ_JACADQ010000324.1 GCF_016106015.1 Neoroseomonas rubea | reverse complement strand
CGACGGTGCTTGCCGCGCTTGCCGCGACCCGCGCCGCGGTCCGCGCGCGGGCGAGGTGGTGGTGCACCAGCCGCTCCAGCGCCGCGGCCTCCGCGCGGGCGGCGGCAAGGTCGGGCGCGCCGCCCTCGAGTGCGTTGCGCAGCACCGCGAGCGGCGTCTTGAGCGCGTGGGCGAGGTTGCCGACATGCGTGCGCGCGCGCTCGATCGTGGCGCGGTTGCCGGCGATCAGCGCATCCATCTCCGAGACCAGCGGTGCGATTTCGCTCGGCGCGTCGAGGTTGAGCCGCTGCCGCGTGCCGGCGCGCACCTCCGCCAGCGCGCGGCGGATGCGGCGCAGCGGCGCGAGTCCGGCGACAACCGTCGCCACGACGCCGCCAACCAGCCCGATGCCCAGGACGGCGAAGGCTGCCAGCAGGACGGCGCGCAGGCGCGCGATCTCGGCCTCGGTCGCGGTGCGCGACAGCGCCACGGCGACATGGGCGGGCGCGGCGGCGCCCGGCAGCATGACGTCGCGTTCGGCGAGGCGCAGCCGCTCCCCGCGCGGGCCGACCGTGTCGCGCAGCAGCACGCCCGCATGGCCCGCGCTCGCCGGCGGAAGGGCCTGATCCCACAGCGAGCGCGAGGTGCTGACGGCGCCGTCGGACGCGGTGACCTGCCAGTAGGCGCCCGAGAAGGGTCGTTCGAAATCAGCCCCGGCCGGCGCGCGCGCCACGACGATGCGTCCGGCCGCGTCGAGCGCCGCCGCCGCGACGGCGGCGTCGAGCAGGGTTTCCAGCCGCGCGTCGAAGGCGGCCTCCACCTGGCGCACGGCGATGCCGGTGACGAACCAGGACGCTGCGCCGAGCCCGGCGGCAACCCACAGCCCCGCAGCGAGACCGAGCCGAAGCGCGAGGGAGCCTGGGCGCATCACGGCGCCGGAACCAGCCGGTACCCCTGGCCGCGCAACGTCTCGATGATTCCCTCGCCCAGCTTCCGGCGCAGGCGGCCGACCACGACCTCCAGCGTGTTGCTGTCGCGGTCGAAATCCTGCGCGTAGAGATGCTCGGTGAGTTCGGTCTTGGACACCACCTGCCCGGCATGCAGCGCGAGGTAGGACAGCAGCCGGTACTCGAGCCCGGTCAGCTTCACCGCCCGGCCGTCGAGCGTGACGCGCTGCCCCGCCGTGTCCACCAGCAGCCGTCCGAGCGCGATCTCCGGCCGGCTGCGTCCATGCGCACGGCGCACCAGGGCCTGGATGCGCGCGACCAGCTCCGGCATTGCGAAGGGCTTGGTGAGGTAGTCGTCCGCGCCGGCGTTCAGCCCCGCGACCTTCTCGCTCCAGCCATCGCGCGCCGTCAGGATCAGCACCGGCATGTCGCGCCCCGCCGCGCGCCAGCGGCGCAGCACGGAGGCGCCGTCGAGCCGCGGCAATCCGAGGTCCAGCACCACTGCGTCGTAGGGCTCGGTGTCGCCGAGGAAATGGCCTTCTTCCCCATCCGCCGCGCAGTCCGCGACGAAGCCGGCCTCCGCCAGCGCGGCGATGAGCTGGCCGGCGAGGGCGGCATGGTCCTCGACCACCAGCACGCGCATCAGGGCCGTTCCTGGACAGGTCCGCGACTGCGCAGCAGGGCCCCCGTGGCCGCATCGAACCTGAGCTCGAAGACGCGCCCGGAGGGCGGGAGGATCTTCACCTCATAGATCCAGCGGCCGTCGTCGCGCTCGAGCTCGGTCTCGATGACCGTGCCGAGATAGCGGCGCTCGACCTCGACCAACAGCGCGGCCAGGGGTCGGATTTCCCCGGCGGCGAGCGCAGCGCGGGCACGCTCGTGGTCGCGCCTGTCATCGGCGCGGGCCGAGGCGGAGAACGCGGCGAGGAAGGGCAGACAAAGAAGGGCGCGGCGCATCCTGGCAGGCTCGTCGATCCAAACTGAACGGCGGCTGAACGGGTCCGTCAGCACCGGTTCAGGCGCGGCGGCCAAGGATGCGCCCCATTGCGGATCCGCCGCAATCCGAAGCCACGGAGAGACCCTCATGACGAAGTTCCGCCCCGCCGCCGCCCTGGCCCTCGCGCTGGCCGCCACCATGCCGCTCGCCCCCGCCTTCGCTTCCTCCGGCGACCGCGACAGCCGCGAGACGCGCCGCGTCGAGGAGAACCGCGCCCTCGCAGCCGCGCCTGTGGACGCCGCGGCCGCCATCGCCGCCGTCCGGGCCGCCGGCCATGGGACGGTGCGCGAGATCGAGTGGGATCGTGGCCGGTGGGAGGTGAAGACGGTCAACGCCGAAGGCCGCCAGGCGAGCTTCCACGTCGATGCGACCAGCGGCGCCGTCACCGCCCGCAATCGCTGAACGAAGGAGCCCCGGTGATGGCGACGGATGAAGGGATGCAGCCCCATGGCGCGGTCACCCGCGCCATCCACTGGGGCACCGCGCTGCTGGTGCTGTCGGCCTGGGTGGTCGGCAGCACCATGGAGGAATTCCCGCGCGGCGGAGGCCGCGAGCTTGCCATGCAGGTGCACTACAGCCTCGGCGTGCTCGTGCTCGGCTTCGCGGCGCTGCGCGTCGCCTGGCGCGCCGTCTCGCCGCCGCCGCGGCCCAATGGGCCCACCTGGCAGCGCCTCGCGGCGCGGGGCATGCACCTCGCGCTGATCCTTCTGACGGTCGGGCTGCCGCTCACAGGCCTGTTCGATCGCTGGGCACGTGGGCGCGCGGTCACGGTCTTCGGCGGCATCCCGCTGCCGGCGCCCTTCCCGATGCCGGGCGGCAGACTGTGGGGCGAGGCGCATGAGGTGCTCGCGGACCTTCTGCTGGCGGCCATCGCGGCGCACGTCCTGGCGGCCCTGTGGCACCAGTTCGTCCTCAAGGACCGCATGCTGACCCGCATGATGCCCTTGCGGCAGCGCTGACGACGACGGCACGCCCCCGATGCTGCGCCGGGCCTGTCGTGGCGGCTTCACTTAGGATGGCGGGGAGGAAGGTTCACCCTCCCCCGCCCTGCCTCCTTTTCTGCAACCACCCCACGACCGCCAGCAGCAGTACCGACAGCAGCACCAGCATCGCCGCCGCCGCCGTCGTCGTCAGGCTGATCTGGTCGTTCAGCCCGGCGAACATCTGCCGCGGCAGGGTGCGCTGGGCGGGGCCCGCGATGAACAGCGCCACCACCACCTCATCCAGCGATGTGGCGAAGGCGAAGACCGCCCCGGCCACCACGCCCGGCGCGATCTGCGGCAGGCAGACGCGGAAGAAGGCGCGCAGCGGCCCCGCGCCGCAGGCGGATGCCGCGCGCAGCTGCACCGGGTCGAAGGCCTCGAGCGAGGCGAGCACCGTCACCACCACGAAGGGCGCGCCGAGCGCGGCATGCGCGATCACCATCCCCGCATGGGTCGCGACCAGCCCGATCGGCCCGAAGGCGAGCAGCAGCGCCACCGCGATGACGATCACCGGCACCACCATCGGCGCCAGCACGATGCCCATCGCGACGGTCCGGAAGCGTCCCTTCATCCGCCACAGCCCGAAGGCCGCCGGCGTGCCGAGCAACGTCGCCAGCGCCGCCGCGGCCAGCCCGATGCCGAGCGAATTCCACACCGCCGGCAGCCAGAAATCCGAGCCGAAGAAATCCCGGTACCAGCGCAGCGACAGCCCCGGCAGGGGATAGGACAGGAACGACCCGGCGGAGAAGGACAGCGGCACGATCGCCACGATCGGCGCCAGCAGGAACACCGCCACCAGCACGCCCGCCACCCAGGTCACGGCACGCGCCATCATGCCGCCCCCAGCCGGCGGAACCCGGCCAGCCGCCCATACAGCGCGACGCACAGCCCGACCGCGACCAGCAGCAGGATCGACAGCGCCGCTGCCAGCCCCCAGTTCACCGACCGCGTCGCGTAGAAGCCCACGAACCAGGCGAGCATCTGGTCGTTCGGCCCGCCGAGCAGCGCCGGCGTCACGTAGAAGCCGAGCGCCTGGATGAACACCAGCAGGCAGCCCGCGCCGATGCCGGGCAGGCAGAGCGGCAGCGTCACGCGCAGGAACACCCGCCAGGGCGGCGCGCCGAGCGAGGCCGCCGCGCGCGGCAGGCGCGGGTCCAGCGCGCGGAACGAAGCGACCAGCGGCAGCACCATGAAGGGCAGCAGGATGTGCACCATCGCCAGCACCACGGCGAAGCGGTTCATCATCAGCGGCAGCGGCGCGTCGATCATCCCCGTCGCGGCCAGCGTCGCGTTCACCACCCCTTCGCGCTGCAGCAGCACCATCCAGGCGGCGGTGCGCACCACCAGCGAGATCCAGAAGGGCAGCATCACCGCGCCCAGCAGCAGCACGGACGCCGCCCCTCGCGTCGTCGCGATCAGCCAGGCGATCGGCCAGGCGAGCAACAGGCAGGCGGCCGTGACCAGCAGCGAGATCCACAGGCTGCGCAGCAGCACCGCGCGGAACACCGACTGGTCCTCCGGCGCGGCGCGGATCGCCCCCGCCGCATCCTGCCGCAGGTCGAGCGCCGTCAGGGTGTGGAAGGAGGAGAGCGGCCCGGCCGCGCGCAGGATGGCGCCCCAGGTCTCGACATCGCCCCACTCCTCGCTGATGGCGATCAGCGCGGCGCGGGCGGGGCCCTGGAACGGGGCCTCCACCCGCCGCGCCGTCATCGGCAGCAGGCCGCGGAAGCCCGGCTTGTCGGCGTTCAGCCGCGCCGCGGCGCGGGCGATGCTGCCCGCCCCCGTCTCGCGGTCCCGCGCGCGGGCCGCTCGAAGGTCCTCGACCAGCGCGGCGAAGGCGGCTTCCTCGGGCAGGCCGCGCCCGTCCCAGGCCGACAGCGCGGCGG